>QKAK01000021.1 GCA_003247225.1 Spirochaetota bacterium
CTCATCATAGGCGAACGGCGCGGCCGTATCGTCTGCCCCGAAGCGGAGAACGAAAGCCGCGACGGCCTCGCGAAGGCCGAGCCATTCGATCCTGGAGGATACAGATGAAGAAGATCGCGATCGCGCTCATTGCGCTCATGGCGGCCACCGGGGCCTTCGCCCAGTACTCGGGCGCCTACACCTTCGGCGGCTCAACCACCGTGGCGCCCATCGTCTACCCGGCCATCGAGCAGTTCCAGAAGGCCCACCCGGGCGTCAAGATATCGTACGAGGCCGTCGGCTCGGGCGCCGGCCTCAAGGGCCTCCTGTCCGGCCAGTTCACCCTGTCCGGCTCGTCGGCCGAGTACGACGACGCCGCGCTCAAGGGCGCCGTCGCGACGCGCATAGCGCTCGACGGCCTGTCGGTGATCGTCAACAAGAAGGACACCGGCGTCAAGAACATCTCGATGGAGGACCTCGCCAAGATCTACCACGGCGATATCACCAACTGGAAGCAGGTCGGCGGCAAGGACAAGCCCATCGTCGTGGTCAACCGCGACGAGTCGTCCGGCACCTACGCCTCGTTCTGGGAGCTCGTCTGCCAGAAGTACTTCGGCAAGGCCGTCGCGTACACCAAGAACGCGATCGTCACCAAGGAGAACGGCGAGGTGGCGATCAAGGTGCTGTCCACCCCCGGCGCCATCGGCTACGTCGGCATGGCCTTCGCCCAGGAGGTGATCAAGGCCGGCGGCGTCGAGCTGTCGATCGACAAGGTGATGCCGACGACCCCGAACGTGGTGTCCGGGAAGTACCCGCTCGCCCGCCCGCTGTTCCTGATCACCAAGTCGGCCCCGGTCGCCGGCAGCCTCGAACGGGCCTTCATCGACTACGTGCTGTCCCCCGAGGGCCAGGCCATCGTCAAGTCGGCCGATTACATCCAGCTGCCCAGGCAGTAAACGATCGGCGACGCGGCCCCCGCCGCCCGAGGGGCGGCGGGGGCCCCTACGTCAAGGAGCGCAGCTTGCCTCGAAGAAGACTTCTTGAACGGCCGGTCGAACTGCTCTTGTTCGGGTCGGCCTCCCTGTCCGTACTGGCCGTGCTGCTCATCACGGTATTCATGTTCAGGAGCGGCCTACCGCTATTCAAGGTCGTATCGGTAGCGGACTTCCTGTTCACGACGCGATGGGAACCGACCGCCGCCGATCCGGGCTACGGCATCCTGTCGTTCATCGTCGGCTCCTTCCTGGTCACCGGCCTGGCGCTCGCCATAGCGGTACCGACCGGCATGGCCGTCGGCGTCTTCCTGGCCGAGCTCTCGGACGACAGGTCGTCGCGGACCATTAGATCGGCCGTCGAGCTGCTGGCGGGCATACCGTCGGTGGTCTACGGCCTCTTCGGCATAGCGGTGATAACGCCGGCGTCGCGGGCCCTGTTCGGCGGCTCCGGCTACGGCGCGCTGTCGGCCGCCGCGATCCTGGCCATCATGACGCTGCCGACCATCATCACCGTCACCGACTCGTCGCTGCGCGCCCTGCCCCGCGAGCTCAAGGAAGGCTCGCTCGCGCTCGGCGCCACGCACTGGCAGACGATCTACAAGGTGCTCGTGCCCGCGGCCCGCTCGGGCATCATAGCCGGCGTGATACTCGGCATGGGCCGCGCCATAGGCGAGACGCTCGCGGTGCTGATGGTCGGCGGCAACGCGCCGATCATGCCGAAGGGCCTGAACGGCATGGTCAGGACGCTGACGATGAACATCATCACCGACATGAGCTACGCGACCGGCGACCACCTGACGAGCCTATTCGCGACCGGCATGGTGCTGTTCGCCTTCATACTCGGCCTCAACCTGATCGCGCGGCTGGCGCTCAAGAAGTCCATGACGGGCGTCGGGGGAGGGGCCGGTGCGTAACGGGGCCAAGCGGAGCCAGGCCGTCGCGTTCGGCGCGATCAGGTTCCTGTCGGTACTGACGATAGTCATCCTCGGCCTGATACTCGGCTTCATACTGTTCAAGGGGCTGCGCTACTCGAGCGTAGAGCGCGGGACCGTGCTCGCCATGGCCGAACGCGAGCCGGACGGCTTCGTCGTCGTCGTCAACGCCGGGCGGGACATGGAGACCGCCTCCTGGGACGAGCTCTACGGCATGTTCAGCGACGAGTACATCAACTGGGCCAAGCTCGACGGCGGCGCGGACGACCTCCTGCCCGTGGCGGTCGACCCGGCGTCGGAGGACGGCGCGGCCGTCGAGGCCTTCCTGTTCGGCTCGGAGGACGCGGGCGGCTATCCGCTATGGGGCGGCCTCGTGCGCTTCGCGCCGACCGCGGCCGAGGCGCTCGCGATCGTCGCCTCCACGCCGGGCGCGGTCTGCGTCGTCGCCGCCGATAGCGTCGTCGCCGCCGATGGCGTCGTGCCGTCAGCCGCGGCCGCGGGCGCGGGCGGCGTCAAAACGCTCGGGATCAGGCGGCTCGCCGTCGCGATCAACTCCGACGTGAGCGACTTCGTAGGCGACTCGTACCTCGAGGACCTGTCGGACGACGACCTCGAGGGGCTCTTCTCGGGGCGCATAAGGAACTGGGCCGAGCTAGGCGGGCCGGACCTCGCCGTGGCGCCGCTAGCGCCGCCGGAGGGCGGCGCCCTCGCCGCCGCCTGGGAGCGGGCCGGGTTATCCGGCTCGGGCGGCGGATCCGCGGACAGCGGCGCCGAGGGCATGGCAGCCTACCTCTCCGGCCTGTACGATACGAGCGGCGCGGTCGGGCCGGCCTTCGCCCTCGACGCGAGCCTCGCCGGCATCCCGACGGCATGGCTCACGCGGCGCGTGTCGGGCTGGAACCTTACGCCCCGCTTCATCCTCGAGGCGCCTCGCCTGTCCGGCAAGACCGGCGGCATCTCGAGCATCATCCTGAACACCCTGTTCATGGTGCTCCTGACGATGGCGATGGCCGCTCCGATCGGCGTCGCGGCGGCCGTCTACCTGGTCGAGTACGCCAGGGACGGCCGCGTGCTCGCGCTGCTCAGGCTCGGCACCGAGACGCTCGCCGGCATACCGTCCATCATCTTCGGCCTCTTCGGCTTCCTGTTCTTCGTCGACGTGCTCGGCTTCGGCTTCGGCCTCCTGTCCGGCTCGCTGACGCTGACGCTGATGATACTGCCGACCATCGTGCGCAGCGCCGAGGAGGCCCTGAAGGCGGTGCCGCGGTCGATGCGGGAGGGCTCGCTGGCGCTCGGCGCGACGAAGCTGCAGACCATAGGCCGCGTGGTCGTGCCCGCGGCGATGCCGGGCATAGCGACCGGCGTGATCCTGGCCATGGGCCGAGCCGTCGGCGAGACGGCCGCGCTGATCTTCACGATGGGCTCGGACTACCAGCTGGCCGACGGGCTGTTCTCGTCCGCCAGGTCGCTGTCCACCCACGTCTACCTGCTCTTCGCCGAGGGCGTATCGTTCGACAAGGCCTTCGCTACGGCGACCGTGCTCGTCGTCGTCGTCCTGGGCATCAACCTCGCGGCCAAGCGCGTCATCTCGTCGATGTCGCGATCGGGCGCCGCGCGACAAGGAAACGCATGATGAGCGAAGCTGAGACCGCATTCTCCATCCGAGGCCTCGACCTCTGGTACGGCAAGAGCCAGGCGCTCAAGTCGGTCACGGCGGACCTGCCGGCCCGCAGCGTCACGGCGCTGATCGGCCCGTCGGGCTGCGGCAAGTCTACCTTCCTGCGCACGCTCAACCGGATGAACGACCTGGTCGGCGGCGTCAGGATCGAAGGCTCGGTACTGTACGACGGCGTCGACGTCCTGTCGCCGTCCACCGACGTGATAGACCTGCGCAAGCGCGTCGGCATGGTGTTCCAGAAGCCGAACCCCTTCCCGATGAGCCTCTACGACAATATCGCCTACGGCCCGCGCGTCCACGGCGTCAAGGACAAGGCCAGGCTCGACGACGTCGTCGAGAGCAGCCTGGTCAGGGCGGCGCTGTTCGACGAGGTCAAGGACCGGCTCCACGAGTCGGCTCTCGGCCTGTCGGGCGGCCAGCAGCAGCGCCTGTGCATCGCGCGGGTGCTCGCGGTCGAGCCGGAGGTCGTGCTGATGGACGAGCCGACGAGCGCCCTCGACCCTATCTCCACGGCCAAGATCGAGGCCCTGCTTGACGAACTCAAGCGGGACTATACGATAGTGATAGTGACGCATAATATGCAGCAGGCGGGGCGGGTCTCCGACCGCACGGCGTTCTTCCTGCTCGGCGAGCTCGTCGAGTACGCCGCCACCAAGGAGCTGTTCTTCAACCCCGCCGACGAGCGGACGGAGAACTACATTTCCGGTCGATTCGGTTGACGATGGAGGCATCGAGATGAGGAACCAGCTCAACGAGGAGCTCGACAGGCTCCGGCACGATATACTCGCGATGGGCTCGCTCGTCGAGGAGTCCCTGCGCAAGGCCCTGCACGCGCTCAGGACCGGCGACGTCGCCCTGGCCAAGGAGGTGCGCGCCGGCGACGCCGAGATCAACGCGCTGCAGCTCGGCATAGAGGACCAGGCGGCGATGCTGATAGCGACCCAGCAGCCGGTGGCCGGCGACCTGCGCGAGCTCGTGACGGTCTTCAAGGTGACCGACAACCTCGAGCGCATAGGCGACCACGCGGCCCACCTGGCCAAGACCGCCAGGCGGCTGGCCGACGACCCCTACCCGCTGCCGCTCGACAGGCTCGAGCGCATGGCCGCCGCCGGCGTGGCGATGGTCCACGACGCCGTGGAGGCCTACCTGCGCAGGGACGAGGCGCTGGCGCGCGAGGCCGCCGCCAGGGACGACGAGATAGACGCCGAGCACAAGGCCTTCCTGCGCGAGGTGCTCGCGTACCTGGCCGGCCGGCCGGACAAGGCCGAGCAGGCGACCAAGCTGATAGCCACCTCGAGCTTCCTCGAGCGGCTCGGCGACCACGTGACCAACCTCTGCGAGGCCGTCGTGTTCATGCTGACCGGCGAGCACGCCGAGCTCAACGACTAGGGGCGCGGCATGGCCAAGGCTTCCGTGCTCGTCATCGAGGACGACCCCGACATCCTGGAGCTCCTGGCCTACACCCTCGGCAAGGAGGGCTACGAGACGGCGCGGGCCGCGACCGGCGAGGCCGGCCTCGCGGCGATGCGCGAGCGGGCGCCCGACCTCGTGCTGCTCGACGTGATGCTGCCGGGGATGGACGGCTTCGAGCTGCTACGCAAGGCCAAGTCCGACCCGGCCCTGGCCCCGATACCGGTGCTGATGGTCAGCGCCCGCGGCGAGGAGGCGGACGTGGTGACCGGCCTGGAGCTCGGCGCCGAGGACTACGTGACCAAGCCGTTCAGCCCGCGCGTGCTCGTCGCGCGGGCCAGGGCCGCGCTCAGGCGATCGGGCGACCGATCGGCCCCGAGCCCGGGCGCCGCCGACTGCGCCGTCGTCCGAGGCCCCTGCTCCCTCGACCCGGCCAGGCACGAGCTGCTCGTCGACGGCGATCCCGTCGAGCTGTCGGCGACGGAGTTCGCGATGCTCGAGCTGCTGATGCGCGAGAGCGGCCGCGTGTTCACCCGCGCCCAGATGCTCGACCGGGTGCGCGGCCGCGACTACCCGGTGACCGACCGCGCCGTCGACGTGCAGATCCTGTCGATACGCCGTAAGCTCGGCGCCCGCGCGGACCTCGTCGAGACGATACGCGGCGTCGGCTACCGCTTCAGGGACCCGCGATGACGCGCGCGCGCCCGGGGACGAGGACCTTCACGGCGCTGTTCCTCGTATCGGCCGCCGCGGTGGCGGCGATGGCGGCCGGCTCGGCGGTCGCCATGCGCCGCCTGCAGCGCGACTCGACCCTGTCGGCGCTATCCCAGGCCGCCGCGGCCCTGGCCAACGCCCTGCCCCGCTCGCTGCCGGGCGACCCTCCCGGCGGAAGCGCCGGCCTGGCGCCGTTCGCGGCCGCCGTGGACGGCTTCTGCGACGCCGCGGCGGCCGGGACGAACCTGCGCGTCTCGGTCATAGCCGCCGACGGCTCGGTGCTCGGCGACTCCGGCTCCGACCCCGGCAGGATGGACAACCACGCGACCCGGCCGGAGCTGGCCGAGGCCCTGCGAGGCGGGACGGGCACGAGCGTCAGGCGCTCGGCGACGCTCGGCCTCGAGATGGCCTACGCGGCGGCGCCGATACGCCATGGCGGGACTATCGCCGGGGCGCTCCGCGTCGCGATGGGGGCGCCGGACCTGAGCGACGAGCTGGCGCCCTTCCTGGCGCTGTCGCTCGCGATAGCGGCGGCGACGATAGCGGCGACGGCGGCCGCGAGCCGGCGCATCGGCGCGGCGATCACGGTGCCGCTCCGCGCCCTGGTCGACGCGGCCGGCGACTGGTCGGCCGGCCGCCTGGAGCGCCGCGTCCGGCATTCGGGCGACCCGGCGCTCGAGCCGCTCGCCGACGCGATGAACGCGATGGCCGCCGAGCTGGCCGCCAGGGCGGCCTCGACCGAGCGCCAGCAGCGCGAGCTCGAGGCGATACTCGACGCGATGGGCGAGGCGGTGCTGTCGACCGACGGCGCCCTGGCGATCAGGCTGGCCAACCCGAGGGCCAGGGAGCTGCTCGGGCCGGGCGCCCTGCCCGGCCGGGGCCTGCTCGAGGCGACCGGCAACGCCGCCCTCGAGGCGCTGGCGCTCAGGGCGGCCGCGGGGAAGCTCGACGACAGGGTCGAGCTGACGCTGTACGGAGGCGAGGCCCGCCAGCTGCTCGTCAGCGGCGCCCCGCTGCCGCTCGAGGGCGGCCGCCCGGGCGCGGTGCTCGTGCTCAGCGACATCACGAGGCTCAAGCGCCTCGAGCGGGTGCGCACCGACTTCGTCGCCAACGTGTCCCACGAGCTGCGCACGCCGATCACCCTGATCAAGGGCTTCGCCGAGACCCTCGAGGCCGACCCGTCCGAGGCCGGCCGCTTCATAGGCATCATCAAGCGCCACGCCGACCGCATGGCCGCGATCGTCGAGGACCTGCTGACGCTCGCCAGCCTCGAGGGACCGGAGCGCGGCCGGCTCGAGACGACGGAGACCGAGGCGGGGACGCTCATCGCCCGCGCGATCGAGTCGCTCGGCGACAAGCCGGCCCGCAGGCGCGTGGCCGTCTCGGTCGACGCGCCCGCCGGCCTGTCGCTGCGAGCCGACGAGGGCCTCCTCGAGCAGGCCCTCGTCAACCTGCTCGACAACGCGGTGAAGTACAGCCCCGAGGGCGGCGAGGTCGGCGTCGAGGCGGCGGCCCAAGGCGACGATATCGTCTTTACCGTGAGCGACCGCGGCCCGGGCGTGCCCGCGAAGGACGCGGGCCGCCTGTTCGAGCGCTTCTACCGCGTCGACCGGGCCAGGAGCCGCGAGCTCGGAGGCACCGGCCTCGGGCTGGCCATAGTCAGGCACATAGCGCTGGCCCACGGCGGCGACGCGTCGGTCACCGGCCGCGAGGGCTCGGGCAGCGTCTTCGCGCTGCGCGTGCCGAGGCGCCCGCCCGCGGTCGCCGACAGCGTCCAGCCAGCCTCGCCGGACGGCGACGCCGCGACGACCAGCTCGTAGCCGTCGCCGTACCAGCGCCGGACGCGCCCGACGGGCAGCGATACCGTCGCCGAGCCGCCGGGCCCCGGCTCGAGCGGGAGCCCGTAGGGGCTGTCGGGCCGGGCCGGCCCCGGCAGCCCGTCCACGGCCAGCTCGACCCGCTCGGGCTCGCGCAGGTGGTCGGCCCGCAGCCGCCCGGCGAGCGCGGCGGCGGCGAGCTCGCCGGGGTCCGTGTCCCAGGGATCGGCCAGCCTGGCCTCGGCCTCCGCCGCGAGCCGCGCGAGGTCCAGCCCGGAATAGCGCAGCCCGAGCCCGTAGAGGCGGGCGGCGGCCTCGGCCGCGAAGCCCCCGGCAGCCGTCGGCGCCAGCTCGCCCGACTCGTCCAGGGACTGCGGCCAGGCCGCCCCGTAGGGCAGGCTCCGCGCGGCGCCCAGGACGGCCCGGCAGGAGACCGCGGCCTCCTCGCCGCGCGGCAGCCGGAGCGCGACGACGGCGCCGGGCTCGGCCGGGAACGGCCCTCCGCGGCCGTTAGCCGATACCCAGGACAGCTCCCAGAGCTCGGCCCCCGCGTCGCCGCCGGATCCGGCCCAGGCGGCGGGCATCGCGGGCAGCCTGACCGCGACCGGCATCTCCGAGGCGGCCGAGCAGCCGGCGGACGCGGCCAGGGCGGCCGCCGCGGCCGCGGCGACGGCGCGCCGGGCGGCCGAGTACCCGCGGCGGCCAGGCGCGCCCCGGGCCGCGTACGGCGCGAACGATAGCGTAGGTTCCATGCCGCGTACACGCGGGCGCGGGACTCCGCGCTTGCGCCGGGGCATATCGTCGACCTAGCGATAGGAGCTTGCCTCCACGGCCGTTTTATTCCATACTGTCCCCAACGATGGAAGACAGCGTTGTATACGCGGACAGGCTCGAACAGGCCCTGGCCGCTAAGATAGAACATATGGACGGCTCGGAGCTCAAGCAGCTCAAGGACGACTTCAAGCTATTCCAGTCGGCGTTCCAGGCCATCTATAACGTGCTGCTCAAGAAGGGCCTCATCAGCGAGGACCCGTACAAGTACGACCTGAAGATCTCCGAGGTGACGACCCCTTCGGAGAGCCCCTTCGCCGAGAGCGAGAAGATAGACCAGATATCGATACGGCTGTCGCAGTTCGAGTCGTACCTGGACTTCCTCAACAACTACTACCAGTTCAGCGTCGAGTTCCTGACCATGGGCCGCATCAAGCGCCTGGCGTCGCTGACCAAGTACTTCGCGTTCACGCAGTTCACCGAGAATAGCCAGCATATCAACACGCGCTACTTCGCGGAGATCGTCGGGCTGGTCAAGAAGGGCACCGACCCGCTGTCGACCGGCATCGTCAACGAGGGCCTCCTGCAGCTCGACAAGGCGAGCCGCAAGATCTTCCAGACGCTCAAGGCGCTGACGCTGATCCACAAGGAGAGCTACAAGCTCGAGCTCAGGCGGCTCGTGATGAACGGCCTGGCCTTCGACCGCGACTACGCGGTGACGCACCAGGACGACGCGGTGCGGAAGATCCGGCAGAAGTTCGCCGAGGCGGCCGGCGACCGGCCCTTCTACGCGGAGCTCGTCGCCGAGGCCCTCAAGGAGGACTACGGCGCCGAGGGCGAGTCGCTGCGCGACGATATACTGTCGGCTCTCAAGGTGGCCGAGGCCAAGGGCGGCGACAAGTCGGCCGAGCGCAACTACAAGGCGGCCCTGCTCGACGGCGCCAGGGTGCTGATCGGCGTCGGCTTCCAGCTCGAGGACGCGGTGCGCAAGCTCGAGGAGAACCAGGCGCTGCTCGAGTCGATGGACCGGTCGTTCATCACCAAGGTCAAGCGCGCCCTACGCGAGATGCTCGGCAAGAAGGGCGAGCACGTCGTCCACGAGGTCGAGTACCTCGACCCGGTGACCAGCGAGCGGAAGAACGAGTCGATAGACTTCACCGCGTTCTGCCGCGACGCGGCCAAGCGTGCGCAGAGCCTGGCCGCGATGGTCTCCAAGTCGAGCGCCGCGTTCAAGCGGATGGAGGGCTCGTCGGAGGACGTGATCTACAAGTTCCTGTCCAAGAGCATCGAGGAGCTGCAGGGCTTCCACCGCAAGCTGTCGGCCCTCGACGAGTTCTTCCAGGGCGCGATAGAGGATCCCGAGTTCAAGGGCCGCGTCCGCAGCGTCAAGATCGAGCTGGGAGCCCTGAAGAACGCTATAATCAAATCGAACCAGAAGCGGCACGAGTACATAGCGCAGAAGGAAGAGCTCGAGCAGATGAAGCGCTTGGGCATCCGGGAAGCCTAGGCTCGCGTCCCGCCGACCCACCGAGGAGCAAGGATGAAGCTGTACCGACTCAAGGGCGCCTGGCTGTGCATGGCGGCGCTGTGCGTATGCGCGCCGGCGATCGCCCGGGGCGACGATATCGCGGCCCGGGAGCTCGTCGTGGGCATGGGACGCTACGACGTCGAGCTGAACCCGTACAAGTCCATCTACGCCCACGAGATGCAGCTGTTCACCGCGCTGTACGAGGGCCTGTTCAGCTACGACCCCCAGAGCCTGGACCCGGTGCGCGCCCAGGCGGAGGCCTTCGAGAAGTCGGCCGACGGGAAGACCTGGACCTTCACGATACGTTCCGACGCGCGCTGGGCCGACGGCTCGCCGGTCACGGCCGGCGACTTCGTCGAGTCCTGGCTGTACCTCCTGTCGCCGAGGACGAGGGCCGAGTACGCCGTGTTCTTCGATATAATCAAGGGCGCCAAGGCCTACCGGACCGGCAAGAGCCGCTCGCCCGAGTCGGTCGGGCTGCGCGCGCCCGACGACCGGACCCTGGTCGTCGAGCTCGTATCGCCGGCGGCCTACTTCACGCGGCTCCTGTGCCACAGCGCCTTCGTGCCGGTGCACGCGTCGCTGCGCGGCACGCGGACCTGGGCGCCCGAGGCCGTGGTCGGCAACGGGCCCTACGTGATCGAGGCGATGGACGAGGGCGAGATGCTGCTGCGAAAGAGCCCGGCCTACTGGGACGCCGGGAACGTCGCCGTCGGGGCCGTCAGGGTGCTGTTCCTCGACTCGGAGGAGGACGCGACCAGGCGCTACGACGAGGGCGAGATCCACTGGCTGACCGACATGGCCGACCTGGACGCCCTCGTATCGACCGACTCGGTCCAGTTCGCGCCGATGTTCGCCACCGGCTACTACTTCTGGAACTCGTCCAGGCGGCCGTGGAACGACGCGCGCCTCCGCCGGGCGCTGGCCCTGCTCGTGCCCTGGGACAGGATACGCACCGAGGACAACTACTACGCGCCGACGAGCTCCCTCGTGCTGCCCTTCGCCGGCTACGAGTCGCCCGCAGGCATAGACGGCCGCGACGAGGAGGAGGCGATGCGCCTCCTGGCACAGGCCGGCCATCCCGGCGGAGAGGGCCTGCCGGCGCTGCGCTTCGTCTACTACGAGTCGGAGACCCACGAGGCCAACCTGGCCGTCATCGAGGAGGCCTGGGGCGCCGTCGGCGTACGCGTCGAGCGCGTGCGGGTACCCTCGGGCGAGACGATACGCGACTACAGGCAGGAAGGCTACGAATTGTCGTTCACCAGCTGGATAGGCGACTTCGCCGACCCGGCGGCCTTCCTCCTCATGTGGACCGCCGACTCCGGCCTGAACGAGGGCGGCTACCGCAGCCGCGAGTACGACGCGCTGATGGCCCGCTCGATGGAGGAGGACGGCAAGGCCCGGCTCGCGACGCTGGCCCAGGCCGAGGCCAAGCTGCTGTCGGACGCCCCGCTCCTACCGCTCTACCACTCGGTATCGTTCAACGTGATCGACCTCGACGCCGTCACCGGCTGGTTCCAGAACCCGCTCGACATACACCCGTTCAAGTCGATGGGCTTCGGCGCCCCCAAGGCCAGGCCCTACGTCGCTTTAGCCGGAGGTACCGCCCCATGAAGGGACTCAGACGCTTCCTGGGCTTCGCCCTCTACCTATGCATGGCCTTCCCGCTGATGCTCGGCGGCCTGGCGGTCGCATCCCTGGCGCCGGCGGCCGGCGATAGCGCCGCGCTCAAGACCCTGGTCGTCGACCCGCGCTTCTCGGAGCTGCTGCGATCGCCCGACCTGGTGACGATGGCGCCGGAGACGCTGCGCCTGGGCGGCGCGACGCTCGACGGCAAGGCCGCGACCGCGGCGTTCCAGGCCTCGGTGCCGACGAGCGCCGTCGTCGACGCGGCCGGCGGCGCTATCGACGCCGCCTACGAGGCCTTCGCCCGCGGCGACGGCTTCTTCTACCTCGACGCGGCGCCGCTCAAGGCGGCCGTCAGGACCGGCGCCCCGACCTTCGCGTCGGTCTACGCCGCCAAGGCCGCGCGGACGGGATCCGAGGCGAAGGCGATAGGCGAGGCGGGCCAAACCGAGACGCCGATAGCTCTGCCGCCCGGCGACGCCGGCAAGGCCGCGGTCGAGGCCGTGCTGCTCGGCGCGGTCGCCGCCCAGCCCGACAGTATCCTCGTCGGCGAGGCGGGCTCGAGGATAGAGCTCCCGACGGTATCCTGGTCGCTCGCCGCGTCGCAGGCGTCGCTATGGCTGCTCCTGAGCGGCGCCGGGCTATGCTTCGCGAGCGTGATGGTGTCTGACGGCGACTGGCGCAGGCGCCTGGGCAAGCTCGGCTCCAGGATCATCGCGCCGAGCGCGATCGTCCTGTCGATAGGGCTGCTTCCGAGGCTGATCCTGCCGGGGCAGGCGCTCAGGCTGTCGCCGGACGTCGCGGCCTCCGAGCTGCCCGCGCTGATGGACTACCTGCGCTTCGTCGCCTCCAGGCTCGGCGGCGGCTTCCTGCCGGCCGGCCTCATCGGCCTCGGCGTCGGCACCGCCTTCGCGTCGGTCAAGCGCGCCCTGCCCCTACCGGACGGCGACGAGGAGGACCTGGATTGACGGCCGACGAAAAGCGGGCCCCGGGCGCCCCTCGCGACCCGGGGGAGTCCTTCCTCCTCAGCCTGGGCTTCCCGAGCATACGCGTCCACCGCTCCTTCGACCACTTCGACTTCGCCAAGCCCGGCCGCCGCATACTGGTGATCGGGCCGATGGGCTCGGGCAAGACCGAGTACAGCGCCAGGGTCTGGCGCGACTCGCGCGTGGCCCTGCGCAAGGGCGATTCGGTCGCCGCGCGCACGACGACCGCCGGGGCCGACCGGCGGCGGATGGAGTTCGTCCGCTTCGGCATCGACAAGGACCGCTTCAAGGACTACCCGGACGACGCCCTGCCCTACCGCGGCGGCTACGAGCGCTGCGGCGACTCGATAGGCTGCGCGGCCGACTCGTTCGGGCTCGAGACGCTGATAGCCGAGCGCCCCGGCTCCGGCACCTGGATCATCGACGAGGCCTCGTTCTACGACGAGCGCGTCGCGTACCTGATACGCAACGAGTCCGAGTCGCGCGGGCTCGTGTTCATCCTGCCTACCCTCGTACTCAACTTCCGCAAGGAGATATTCAACCAGGCGGCGCGGCTGCTCCTCGAGAACGCGACCGACGTGTTCCCGCTGACCGCGTACTGCGAGCACCCCGACTGCATAGCCGACTCGCTGTACACGTACCGCTACTATAGCGTCGAGGGGCGCGAGTGCCCGGCGCTGTACTTCGACCCGCTGATCATCATAGGCGGCGACCGGCAGAAGGACGATCCTCACGAGCCGAACTACTGCACGCGCTGCGACGAGCACCACTACCTGCCCGGCAAGGAATACACCTTCTTCACGCTGAAGCCGCTCGGCGAGGCGGCCTCCAGGGGCGACCTCAAGCCGCTCCTGGCCGAGCTGGCCGCGATAGCGGGCGACGTCGAGCGCTCCAGGCTCTACGCCAGCCTCAAGCGGCTCTACCTAGACGGCCCGCGGCCGAGGCCGGAGAACATGGCCGCGCTCGAGGTGCCGTGCATCGCCGAGAAGGCGCTGTGCTACCTGTTCGCCGAGCAGAACCTGCTGTCGGCCGAGCAGCTGCGCAGGGTCGTCGCCGACCTAGGGCTCGACCGCGACTACCTGCGCAAGCGCCTGTCCGACAACCGCCGCCCGATCGACCTGTAGGCTCCCGATAGACCGCGGCGGAGAGCCCCCTCCGCCGGCCCGCGGCCGCGCCGGCCCGCGGTAGCGCCGCCTGCCGGGCGGCCCGCACGGCGTCGGCGGCTACCGCCGCGCGGGCGCGCGATCGCTACGCCGACGTCGCTGCCTGCGAAAAGTTATTTCATATTTTCTAACCGTTTTGTAAAATATTGAGTTGCGCATTCTTCAATCGGCTGTATACTGTGCCAATGCGAACGTACATCGTCAGGCGCGTGCTGCTGTTCATCCCCGTGCTCTTCGGCATCTCGTTGGCCGTATTCGCCCTGCTCCATATGATACCGGGCGACGCCGTCGACCTGATGATGGGCGTCGAGGCGAACCCGGAGCTGCGCGCCCAGCTGCTCAGGCAATACGGCATGGACTACCCCTGGTACGTCCAGTACTGGAACTGGATATCGGGCGTGCTCCGCGGGGACTTCGGGGTATCGATGCGCACCGGCCTCCCGGTGCTACCGGAGATCCTGTCCCGCTTCAAGGTGACCCTGATGCTGACCCTGTACTCGGCCGTCGTCTCATGGCTGATAGCCATACCGCTCGGCATCCTGGCGGCGATCAAGCGGAACACCTGGATCGACGGGGCGTCCAGGTTCCTCGCGTTGCTGGGCGTCTCCATACCGAATTTCGCGCTCGGCACCATGGTGCTGCTCGTCCTGTCGCTCGTGTTCTGCTACTACCCGCCGCTCGACTATACGCCGTTCCTGGCGAGCCCGCTCGGCAACCTCGAGTCGCTGATCTGGCCGTCGCTGGTGCTCGGCGCCATCATGGCCGGCTCGGTGATGAGGATGACGCGCTCGGCGCTGCTCGAGAACCTGCAGCAGGACTACGTCCGCACCGTGCGGGCCAAGGGAGCCCCCGAGCGGGTGGTCGTGCTCAGGCACGCGCTCAAGAACTCCCTCCTCCCCATCGTGACCATCGTCGGCATGCAGATAGGCTCGCTGCTCGGCGGCACGGTGGTCACCGAGCAGATATTCTCGCTGCCCGGCCTCGGGCTCTACACGCTGACGGGCATCACGCAGCGCGACTACCCGGTGGTCCAGGGCTCCATCCTGTTCTTCGCCTTCATATTCGTGGTCATCAACCTGATCGTGGACATCCTCTACTCGCGGATAGACCCGCGCATCAGCTACCGGTAAAGGGACGGCATGAAACGATTCTTCGCCGCGTTGCTGCGGGACAAGACGGGGAGGCTCGGCCTGGCGGGAGTGCTGGCCGTAGTGCTTACGGCGCTGCTGGCGCCGCTCATCGCCACGCACGACCCCCTCGCGATGACCGAGTCGCTCAGGCAGGCGCCGGGCCGCGGCTTCCTGCTCGGTACCGACGAATTCGGCCGCGACGTGTTCTCGCGGCTGGTATACGGGGCCAGGGTCTCGGTCTACGTCGGGCTCGTCGCCACCGGCATCGGGGCCCTGTGCGGCCTGGCGCTCGGCCTGGCGGCCGGCTACTACGGCGGCGCGGTCGACAACGCGATCATGCGCCTGATGGACGTGCTGTTCGCGTTCCCGTCGATACTGCTGGCGCTCGCGATCGTCGCGGTGCTCGGGCCGGACCTCGGCAACACTATCGTGGCGATCGGCATCGTCAGGATCCCGGTCTTCACCCGCACGGTGCGGGCGGAGGTCCTGTCGGTAAAGTCGCAGGAGTACATCGCGAGCGTGCGCTCGGTCGGCGTCCGGGACTCGCGGGTGCTGTTCCGCCACGTGCTGCCGAACGTGATGGCGCCGTTCATCGTGCAGACGACGCTGTCGCTGTCGAGCGCCATCCTCGTCGAGGCGTCGCTGTCGTTCCTCGGGCTCGGCATCCAGCCGCCCAACCCGTCGTGGGGCTCGATGCTGTCGGAGAGCCGGCGCGTGATGGAGCTGGCCCCGTGGACCGCGATCGCGCCGACCGTGGCGATCGTGCTGGCGATACTGTCCTTCAACCTGCTCGGCGACGCCGTCAGGGATATCCTCGACCCCAAGCTAAAGAGCGTAGAATGAGCGGAACCAACGACACGAACGTCCTCTCCGTGAGGGGGCTCTCCATACGGCTCGCGACCAGGGACGGCGGGGCGAGCGTCGTCGACGACGCGTCGTTCGACGTGGGCCGCGGCGAGGTCTTCGGCATCGTCGGCGAGTCCGGCTGCGGGAAGAGCGTCACCGCGTACGCGATAGCCGGCCTCCTCCCGACGCCGCCGCTGCGCGTCGAGGCGGGCTCGGTGCGCCTCGGCGGCCGAGAGCTCCTGTCCGCCTCCCCGGCCGAGATGCGCTCGGTCAGGGGCAGGGACATCGGCATGATCTTCCAGGAGCCGATGACGGCGCTCGACCCGCTGTATACGATAGGCGAGCAGATAGCCGAGAGCCTCGAGTTCCACTCGTCGCTCGACAAGCGGGCCGCCATGGAGAAGGCCATAGCCATGCTCGGCCGCGTCGGCATCCCGGAGCCCCGGCGCATCGCCGCCGAGTACCCCCACCGCCTCTCCGGCGGCATGCTGCAGCGCGTCGTCATCGCGATGGCGATGATCAACGAGCCGGCGCTGCTGATAGCCGACGAGCCGACCACGGCGCTCGACGTTACGATCCAGGCCCAGATCCTGGCGCTGATGAACGACCTGGTCGGCGCCAACGGCATGTCGATGATACTGATCACCCACGACCTCGGCGTGGTAGCCGAGACCTGCGACCGCGTGGCGGTCTTCTACGGCGGGCACCTGGTGGAGTCGGCCCCGGTCGGCAGGATATTCGCCGAGCCGCTCCACCCGTACACGGACGGGCTCAGGCGCTCGGTCGAGTCGATCGGCGGCTCCGGGGGCAAGCTGTACGCGATACCCGGATCGGTCCCGTCCGCGGGCAGGTTCGGCCCGGGCTGCCGCTTCCACGACCGCTGCGCCGCCCGCGTCGCGCGCTGCGGTATCGAGGCGCCGCCGACGACCGTCCTGCCCGACGGCCGGACGGTCCGCTGCTGGCTGCGCGGGGAGGAAGCATGAGAACCGGATCCGGCGCCGAGGGCGCCCTGCTCGAGGTACGGGGCCTCTCCAAGCATTTCCCCGTCCGCTCCGGCGTGTTCAGCCGCGTCACCGGCAGCGTGCGCGTCGTCGAGGACGTCAGCTTCTCGGTCGGCCGCGGCGAGACCTTCGCCGTCGTCGGCGAGTCGGGCTGCGGCAAGACCACCGCCGGGCGCACCATACTGCGGCTCTACGAGCCGACCGCCGGCTCGGTGGTCCTCGGAGGGATAGACCTCGCGGCCCTGCGCGGCGAGGAACTGCGCAGGGCCCGGCGCGGCATGCAGATGGTGTTCCAGAACCCCTACGGCTCGCTCAACCCGCGCATGCGCGTCGGCGAGCTGCTCGCCGAGCCCCTCGTCGCCCACGGCATCGCGAAGGGCGCGGGAGCCGCGGAGCGGGTCGCCGACATGATGGGCAAGGTGGGACTTTCCGCCGACCTGGCCGGCCGCTACCCGCACCAGTTCTCCGGCGGCCAGCGGCAGCGCGTCGCCATCGCCCGCGCGCTGATGTGCTCGCCGAGCCTCGTCGTCGCCGACGAGCCGGTCAGCGCGCTCGACGTGTCCATCCAGTCGCAGATCATCAACCTGCTCCAGGACCTGCGGGCGGAGCTCGGCCTCACCTACGTGTTCATCTCGCACGACCTCAACGTCGTCAGGCGCATATCCGACTCGGTCGGCGTCATGTACCTCGGCCACATGGTCGAGCGCTCGGCCACCGGGCCGCTGTTCGAGCGGCCGCTGCACCCGTACACCGAGGCCCTGCTGTCGGCGGTGCCGTCGCTCGACCCGGCCAGGCGCAAGCGGCGCATCATCCTGAGCGGCGACGTCCCGAACCCTGCGTCGCCGCCCCCCGGCTGCGTGTTCCATCCCCGCTGCCCCAAGGCGATGGACGTCTGCCGCTCCGTCGCCCCCGCGGGCTCGGAGCCGGAACCGGGCCGCTTCGTGGCCTGCCACCTGTACCAGGACCCGCCGGCGCCGGTATCGGCGCCGCTATGATGAATCCGCCAAGGAGGACAAGATGAAGAAGACGGTAGCGATCGTCGCCATGCTCGCGATCGCCTTCGGCGCGGCCTTCGGCCAGAAGCTCGCCGACAAGCAGGTACTGATAATAGGGGCCGACGCCAACCCGGCCGGCATCGACCCGCACAAGAGCACCGCCTACTCGTCGGTGCGCATCACCAACCGCGTCTACGAGACCCTCGTCGACATGGACGAATCCGGCAGGCTCGTCGGCAAGCTCGCCGAGTCGTGGACCAACCCGGACGACACGACCTACGTGTTCACCGTCCGCAAGGGCGTCTACTTCCATAACGGGCGGCTGATGACCGCTCAGGACGTAAAGAACACCTTCGACCGCATCCTCGACCCGGCCAACGGCTGCACCGCGCGGTCGAACTTCTCCCTCGTCGAGTCCGTCACGGCGCTCGACGACTACCATGTGCAGTTCAAGCTGAAGCAGGCCCTCGCGCCGTTCATCTCGAATTTCACCAGCATCTACACCGCGATCATCCCGAAGGAAGTGCTCGACGCCAACTCGGGCAGCCTGGCCAACGTCGCCTGCGGCACCGGCCCCTTCAAGCTCGCCGAGTGGATCCCCGACAACCAGGTCAGGCTCGTCAAGCACGACCAGTACTGGATGGCCGGCTATCCCAAGCTCGACGGCATCACCTATAAGATCATCCCGGACGAGGCCGCCCGCCTCGCGGCCCTCAGGACCGGCTCGATCCACTACACGACCCTCTCGGCCCAGAACGTCGAGCTCGTCGCGAGGAACAAGAACATCGTCGTCAAGTCGTACCAGACCCGCGACTACTACTTCCTCGGGTTCAACTTCACGCAGAAGCCCTTCGACGACGTCCGCGTGAGGCAGGCGTTCTCGCTGGCCGTCGACCGCCAGGACATCATCAAGAAGGCGCTCAAGGGCGAGGGCATCGTAGCCGGCGCGGTATCGCCGACGCTCGAGCAGTGGGCCATCGACGTCTCCAAGAACCCCTGGTACAAGAAGAACGTCGCCAAGGCCAAGGCGCTCCTCGCGGAGGCCGGCTATCCGTCCGGCCTCGACGTCGAGATGACCGTCCCGAGCAGCTACCCCGACGTGGTCGCCGTCTCGCAGGTGCTGCAGCAGCAGCTCGCCGCCGCCGGCATCAGGGTCACCATCAAGCAGATGGAGATCGGCCAGTACGTCGCCGCGTGGAAGAGCAAGGGCCACCAGGTGATGGCCGGCAAGAACGGCGCGGGCATCGACCCGGACCGCTCGCTCTATTTCTTCTTCCATACCAAGGGCAGCGCCAACGTCTGGGGCTACTCGAACCCCGAGTTCGACTCCCTCGTCGAGCAGGCCAAGGTGACGATAGACCAGTCCAAGCGCGCGGCGCTGTACGCCAAGGCCCAGGAGATCCTGTACGCCGACGCGGCCAACGTCTTCTTCGCCTCGCCCAAGACCTACTGCTTCATCAGCTCCAAGGTAAAGGGCTTCGAGCCGATCGTCTCGAACCCCGAGGACTTCAAGTTCGCGACCATACTCAAATAGCCTCCCGTCCCCCGACCGCAGGGACGGGGGGATCGCCGAACGCGGCGGTACCGAGGTACCGCCGCGCTTCGGCGCTCGGGCGCTACGACGCCGAGGCTCCCCTCGCGGCCGCCAGGAACGCGTCGAGCGCCTCCCGGTCCGGGAAGGCCGCCTGGAAGTAGGCCTTGCCGCCGCCGCCCTTGCCGCCGGCCGCCATGGCCGCCGGGCCGTAGGCCGCGTCGACGGCCGGTCCGCCCGACGGCGAGCATACCACCGCCTTAAGATCGTCGCCGCAATCGACCACCGCTACCCTGCCGCGCCTGGCGAGAGCCCTGGCCAGCCGGTTCCCCGCGTCGTAGCCGTCGGCCGCGGCGAAGACCGTAGCGTCCCGCGAAGCGCCGCCCGGCGGGTCGAGCGCCTCCGCCCTGGCCGCCGCGACCTCGTCGAGCGCCGCGGCCAGCGATCGCTCGAGCTCCTTCTGCCGCTCCCTGTTTGACCGGACCGCCGCCTCGAGCTCGTCGTCGGCGCAGCCGGCGGCCGCGGCCGCCCGGGCCGCTATGCCGGCGACGCGCCTATAGTCGGCCCTGGCCCTGCCGCCGGCTACGAAGTAGACTCGGCAGCCGCCCTTGTACTTCTCGACCTTGAGTATCCTGAACGGCTCGAGCGCGCTCGTCGACGCGACGTGGGTGCCGCAGCAGGCCGAGTACTCGATGCCGTCTATCTCGATCACGCGCAGCACGCCGGCCTCGACCGACGGCTCCTTCCTGAGCGGGAAGGACGCCGGATCCTCGGGCGGGCACAGGTGCGTCGTCACCCGATAGTCGTCCAAGGCAACTCGCGTCACCTCGTCCTCGATAGCGTCGGCGTCGTCGCGCCCGAACGGCGCTATATCGAGGTCTATGAACGAGTATCGCTCGCCGAGGTGGAACGACAGGGTCCTCGCGCCCATCGCGCGCAGCAGCACCGACGACAGGAGGTGCTGGGCCGAGTGCTGTTCGCTATGGTCCGTCCTTCGCCCGAGGTCGACGATGGACCGGACCGTAGCGGCGGGACTGACGCCCGCCGCGGCTAGCGCCGCCGGTCCGGCCGATAGGATATGCGCGACCTCGTCGCCTTCCTCTAGCACGGCCTCGATCGGCAGCCCGGCCAGGGTGCCGAGGTCGCAGGGCTGGCCCCCGCCTTCGGGGTAGAAGACCGTCTCGGACAGCGTCACGGCGCAGCTGCCGTCGGCGCGTTCGCTGATCCCGGTCACGACCGAGTCGAGCTCGGCGATGGCCGGATGTTCGTAGTATCGCCTGATGGTTGCCATGGGCCGAGGATAACCTAGTTCCTCGAAGCTTGTGAAGCTTTCGCGGATCCCTGCCTGGCGCCGAGAGCGTCCGAGACCGGCCGACGGCTAGCGCAGGCCGAAGTAGTGGCGCTCGAGGTAGGCGACGCGCTCGGCGGCCGCCTTCCAGCGCGGGCTCCTCGGGTACTGGTCGCGCACGCGCTTGTAGTACTCGTACGAGCGCTTGACGTCCCTGAACGGCGTGTCCTGCTCGCAGGCCAGCGCGTACAGGTAGTACGCCTCGTCGCCGCCGTACGGGTACAGCGACAGGTAGCGGTCGAGCGCCTCGATCGCCGACTGTACCCGTTTCGCGTCCAGCTCGTCGCGGGCCAGCCGTAGCAGGGCATCGGGGTCGGTCAGCGCCGCGGCGGCCGAGACGGTAGCGGGAGCCGAGGGAGCGGACGTAGCCGGAACGGGCGTCGCTGGGACGGCCGCAGCCGGAGCCGCCGGAGCGGTAGCCGCTGGAGCGGGAGCCGCCTTCACGGCCGAGCCTGCCGTTGGAGCGGCGGCAGAACCAGGAGTCGCCTTGTCAGTCACGACGACGCGCACCAGGCTGACCTCGGTCGAGCCGTCGATCGGATTCTGCCTATGGAAGCGCAGGAGGTATTCTCCCGACCGCTCGGGGTTCAGCGAGAA
>QKAK01000071.1 GCA_003247225.1 Spirochaetota bacterium
GTGGTATGGCGCGTAGAGCGGAATGTCGTAATTCGAGCCGGAGTAGTAGGCGACGCTCGCGTTACGCAGAGCCTCGACAGCTATCTGCCGTTCGTCCGAGCTGCCTGCCGACCCGTTGTCGCGGTAATCCAGCAATGCCGCGCCTAGTCCGTCGACCGCGGACTTCAGGTCTTCAATGCATGACAGGTCGATACCGGTCATCGTGTTCGGCGAGAACGGAGACTTGGCCCGGTAGCCCTGGACGACCTCCTTTACGAAGGCGCGGCCAGAATCGAAGGCGGCCCGGGTCGAGAAGAGGCGGGCGTAGTTCCAGCCGCCGTACTCGATGGCGGGCGAGGATACGAAGTAGGCGGCCAGGTCGCGCAGCTCGTAGGCCGCCTCGTAGAGCCCCAGGTGGCAGGCGTCGGCGCCGAAGGCCTCGAGCCGGGCGTCGGCCGCCGAGCCGCCCGGCCCGTAGACCGGCTCGAGCGCCTCGTCGAGCTCGCCTATGTACAGCTGGCCTATCGAACCGTACTGGCCGCTTTCGACCTCGACCTCGTCGTCGAAGCAGATAGATCTCGACGCCGCGAGCCCGCTGCCGTGGTTCCAGAGTATCAGCGCGTGGCGCCGGTATCCGGGGTAGGCCTCGGTCGCCCAGGCCGCGAAGGCGGTCAGCGTATCGCGGTCGCCCATGTCCATCTCGTCGTCGGGCCCGGTACGCCAGGCGCCGAGGCTCGACGAGGCGCTCTGGATCACGCGGGAGGCCAGCGCCGTCGTATCGTCGTCCGGCCGGAGCTCGTAGAGCCGGGCGCCGGACCAGTCGCCGTCGTCGGACGAGTTGTATGCGGTATCGGCCCCCGGATTCGCCGCCAGGTAGTCGGCGGTCGATATCCTGTCGTACAGCGCGACCACCTTGAGGTTGCCGCGCAGGTCCGGCTCGGCCTCGGCGAGGCCTAGCTCCATACGGTTCAGGTCGTAGTAGCCGTCCGCCTCGAGGCTGTTCGCGGCGGCCATGTAGACCATCACGAGCCAGGGGTCGCTTTGCGCTACGAAATTGGCGGCGAGGTCGGCGTCCTTGGCCACGGTAAAGCTGAACTCGGCGTCGTAGCTAACGTAGCCGCCGCTCCACGAGTCGAAGACGACGCCGTCGGCCGACGGCGCGGCGCGCAGCGTCACGCGGGTGCCGTCCCGGAAGGCGTACAGCCCGTCGACCCGCGACTCGTTGGGGGCGTCGGCCTCCAGCGTTACGGAGCCGAGGGCGGAGGCCGAGACGCTGACGGTCCGCAGCTCTCCGTAGAAGAGGCTGGCGAACAGCGAGCACGACGATGACGCGGCCGCGCCGGCCGCCGCGAGCAGGAGGCCGCGAAGCAGGGAGCGCCGGCCGCCCGCGCGTCTATCGGCGCGCGGCCTCCGTCGTCGAGCGGTCTCCGCACGGAATATCGTCGTCATAAACATGGAGACCTTACTATAGCACGCGTCTCCGTACCTTACAGCGCCTTGGCCCGGACGCGCTCCATCGCCCAGAGCACGTACTTGCGGACGCGGGCGTCGGGGTCGTCCTGGAGCTCGGCGAGCAGCGCCTCGCCGTCGGGGCCGGCCAGGCGCTCGAGGGCTCGGGTCACCGCCACGCGCACCTCGCCGTCGGGGTCGCGGGCGGCAAGCACGATGCCCCGGTACGCGGCGCGGCTGCCGACCAGGGACAGGGCCGCGGCGGCCTCCCTGCGCACGGCCGGGTCGCGGTGCTTGAGCTCGCGTATCCTGCGCTCCACGTAGCCGAGCGACTCGAGCGCCTCGACGACGAAGGGCTTGAGCGAGACGATGTCCTCGGCTAATAGGCCGACGAGGGCCTCCTCGCCCGGCTTGCCCATCTGGCGGACGCCCTCGGCTATCCTGGTCTTGAGCTCGCCTGTCGCGTCCTTGAAGCGCTCGAGTATCCTGCCCAGGTCCTTGCGCGAGCGCCGGCGCGACAGCGCCTCGACGAGCGCGCCGGAGCGCTCGTCGTCGGCGCCGAGGGCGTCGATGATCAGTTCGAGGCTGGCGGCGTCGGCGGCGCGGCCGAGGCCTCGCACGAGCGACAGCTTGACCTCGTCCACCTCGTTCGGGTCGGCGAGCACGGCGGCCAGCTTCTTGACGGCGCCTGCGCCGCCGGCCTCGGCGATGGCGGCGGCCGCGGCGACGCGCACGCGCTCGACCGGGTCGCGTAGGAGGCCGATGCCGCCGGAGTCGAGGGCCTTGTCCTCGTCGAACGCGGCCAGGGCCCGCACGGCGGCGGCCCGTACGTCGGGGTCGGCGTCGGCGAGGCTCGCCTTGACGTCGGCCATGAAGGATCGGTCGCCGGCGGCCGGCAGCGCCGCGAGCACCGAGGCGCGGGACGGCGCGTCGACGCCGTCGAGGATGTAGCGGGCCTTGCGCTTGAAGGCCTTGGAGTCGGCGTCGACGACGATCGGCGCCAGCGCGCCTATCTCCTCGAGGTCGAGGGTCGGCAGGGTCTCCATCGTCCGCTGGATGGCCCAGGACAGCTTGAGCTGCCCGGCCAGTATCAGCGCGTCGCGCCTCAGGACGCGCGGCGCGTCGGCGCGGTCGGCCCGCAGGAAGCCGAGCGTGAACGGCACGACCAGCTCGGGCGGCTGCTTGAGCAGGGCCTCGCGCAGCTCGTCGCGCAGGGCGAAGAGCGGGTCGACGAACAGCCGGCACAGCGCGTCGAAGACGATGCGGTCCTGCGGCCCGTCGGCCGCGCCGAGGAGGGCGGCGGCCAGTTCGGGGTCGCCGCGCCTGGCCTCGAGCTCGGCGGCGAAGGCCTCGCGGGCCGCGCGGTCGCCGCGGGCCTTGACCGCGGCGAGCACGGCCCGGTAGACGGCCGTCTTGTCGGCCGGGTAGGGGGGGACGCCCATGCGCCCGAACCAGCGAGCGGCGAGCGGCGCTATGTAGGAGCGGTCGCCGCCCGTCTCGAGCACGCGCGCCGCCGCGAGGAAGGCGCCGTCGGCCTCTATCGTCGGGACGGCCTCGAGGAAGCCGTAGACCTGGAATTCCGCGGCGTTGCGCAGCAGCGTCAGGCGGCGCTCGAAGTCCTTCGCGTCGCCTGAGTTCGCCTGCTCGAGCAGCGGGCGGAGCGACCCGCGGGACTCGAGGTGCTCGGCCGCCGCGAGCCGCTGCTCGCTCTCGCCGGACTCGAGGTAGCGGAACGCTATCTCCTCGTCGCGCTCGCTCGCCGGGTCGAGCAGCTCGAGCACGTGTATCCGCTCCTCGGGCCCGAGCGCGTCCATGTCCGGCGCGTAGAGGTCGGGGAACTCGGCGATGATGCGCGCCTTGGCGGCCCGCCTGACCTCGAGCGAGGGGTCCTTGGTGAAGATGCGGTACGCCTCCTCGTAGAAGGCCAGTCGCTCCCCGGCGAGCGGGGCCTGGAGCGCCAGCTTCCTGACGAGCGGGTGCGGGTCGGCCAGGCTATCGGAGACGCCCTTCTTGGAGCGCTCGGCGTCGTCGAGGGCGAGTATCCTGACGGCCATGGCGCGGGCGGCCCATTCGGGGTCGCCGAGCAGCTCGCGGACCTCGTCCATGCGGTCGGCCAGGAAGGTCCCCGCGGCCGCGGCGTCGAAGCCGCGCCCCGGACCCGACAGCGCGACGCGCCTGAGCGCGAAGCCCTCCCCTTGGTCGGCGATCCATGCGGCCAAGGCCTTGCCGGCTCCCCTCGTGCGCGAGCCTCCGTTGCGGAGCGCGGCCTCGAAGCAGTCGAACAGCGCCGCGTCGGGGGAGAACTCTAAGAGGCGGCTCGCCGCCCGGCCCGACGCCGACGACGCGAGCGCGCCGCGCCAGCGCTCGACGCAGCCGAGGGCGGCGGGCAGCTCCGGGAACGGGCCCGGCGCCCTAGCGAAGCCGCGCCTGGCGCGGCGCAGTATATAGCGCTCGCGGGCGGCGAGCATGAACGCCCCGACGCGGACGCCGCCGGAGGCTCTCCGCGTCGCGGCCAGCCGGACGGCGCGCCTGAAGCTCAGCTCCATGGCCAGGGCGATCAGGACTAGTACGAGCGCGACGGCGCAGGCCGCCAGGAACCAGACGGCGGACGGCGATAGCGATGCCAAGAATTGCGTCATGATGCGAGCCCTCCGTTAGCGTTTAATGCGTTCGATAGCGCTATAGATCTTTATAGGTTCGGCCTTGCCCTTGACCTTGACGGCCTCGCGGCTCTCGAGCCTGAACTGGCCGCCGAGCAGCTCCTTGGTCGATTCGGTTATGATGACCTCGCCTGCCTTGGCGACGCCCTCGAGCCTGGCGGCGATGTTGACCGTGTCCCCGATGACCGAGTAGTTCATCCTGCGCGCCGAGCCGAGGTTGCCGGCGACCAGGTAGCCGGTATGCACGCCGATGCCGACGCGCAGGTGCTCGGCCTCGCCTCGGAAGAACGTGCGCTTGGGGTTATTGATCAGGCCCTGGATGTCGATGGCGCAGGCGACGGCGTTGCGCGCGTCGTCCTCCTCGCTGGTCATCGGCACGCCCCACGCGGCCATGATGCAGTCGCCTATGAATTTGTCGATGAAGCCGCGGTACTCGAGCACGACCTCGACCGCCTCGGAGAAGTATTCGTTGAGTATCTCGATGATGTACTCCGGCGTCTTGCCCTCGGAGAACGAGGTGTAGCCGCGGATGTCGGCGAAGAACACCGTGGCGCGCTTGCCGGCGCCGCCGAGCTTGACCTGCTCGGGCGACTCCATCAGGCTGTGGACCACGTCCTCCGACAGGTAGCGGCTGAACATGTCCTTGATGGCCCTGCGCTCCTCGACGACGACGTCTACCCGCTCCTTGAGCCGGCGCTCGCGCGTCTGGTCGGTGAAGGTCAGCACGATGCCGTCGTGGCGGTCGGAGCGCCTGCCGCGAACCGGCGACATGTTCAACGAGAAGTCCAGGTCCTCGCGCCCGCCCGCGGCCGGGTCGCCCTTGGCGATGTCGCCCTTGGCTATGCCCTCGACGCCGAGCACGGTCGTGCCGTCGCGCAGGCTACGGCCGACGGCGTCGAGCACGCTGTCGTCGAGCCTGCCGGACAGCAGCTCGAGCACCGGCTTGCCGATCGAGCCCTCGTCGAGGCCGAAGGCGTCGGCCGCCTCGTCGTTGTAGAAGCGCAGCGTACCGTCCCGTTCCGAGGTGACGAGGAGGTTGGTCATCGACGAGAACACGCTCTCCTGGTAGCGCTCGAGCGCCTCGATCTCCGCGGCGCGCTCCTTGAGCTCCTTGAACAGCTTGGCGCCGCGCAGCATGCCGGCGGCGAGGGCGCAGAACGACGACAGGAAGTTGAGGCGGGACCTGCCGTAATGGTCGCCGCCGCGGGCGTTGAGCACGAGGAGGCCGGCGCGGTAGCGCGGCAGCGATAGGGGGACGGCCATGCCCGAGCCCATGGCCGGGTCGAGGAGCAGGCCGGACAGGGCGCAGTCGCGCCTGCCGTTCAGCACGGCCGCCTCGCCGCATTCCTCGACGAAGGTTATCGTCTCCGAGGCCCGGTCGAGCGACGCCGGCGTCCGCCACGGGCCGCGCCGGTACGACAGCCTGAGGGACTCGCCGTCGTTCGAGTACAGGTACAGCGCCGCGAGGTCCGAGCGGCTGATGTCGCAGGCCTGCTCGACGAGCACGGCCTGTATCCGCGAGAAATCGACCGCCGTGGACAACAGCTCCGAGGCCCGCGACAGCTCGTCGAACGCGTTCCTCCCGTCGTCGAATTCGGCGGCCCGCGCCCCGCGCCTCGCGCCCATGGCCTGACTCATCATCGTCGCGCCTCCGACTTTTTTCACAGCTACATTGTAGCGCCTTTTCGCCTATAGATCGAATCGAATCGATAGAATTCCGACGACGGGCCCGCGCGGAGCGGATAGGGCGGAGCGGGTATATCGAAACGCGCGGCGCTCCGATATACTCGATCGCCATGACGATCGACGCGCTCTGCAGGGTGGTGGACAATTACGGCGACATAGGCGTGGTATACCGACTGGCCCGCGCCCTATCGGCCTTGCCAGACCCGCCGCGGCTCAGGCTCGTGGTGGACGACCTCTCCGCCTTCAGCCTGCTCGAGCCGGCCGTCGACCCGGCGCTGCCGGTGCAGTCGCTGCGCGGCTGGACCGTGCTCGACTGGGCCGGCCCGGACGCGTCCGGCTCGCCGCACGGATCGCGCGCCCGCTCCTACGCCGACGCGTACGCGGACGGACCGCCTCGGGTCGTGCTCGAGTGCTTCGCCTGCGGCCGTCCGGACTGGCTCGAAGAGGTCCTGTTCGACGACTCGCGATACCGGGACGCGGGCGGGGCGGTCGCGACGAGGACCATCGTCAACCTGGAGTACCTGAGCGCCGAGGCCTATCCCGACGAATTCCACCGACTGCCGTCGCTGACCCGATCGTCGTCGGTGCGCAAGCATATGTTCATGCCGGGCTTCACGCCGGCTACCGGAGGCCTGATCCTGGACCGCGAGTTCGTCGAGGCCGTACGGCTCGCTGCCGAGCCCGGCCCGAGGCGGGCCCTCCGCGCTGCGATAGCGGGCGGCCTCGGCTTAAGCGCCGATCCGGACCGATTCTGGGCGCTGCTGTTCGGCTACGAGCGGGACTACGGTCCGATCGTCGACGACCTGGCCGCGCTCTCCCGCTCGACCCCCATGGTCGTCTTCGCGGCCGCCGGCAAGAGCCGGCCATGCGTCGAGGCTGCCTGGGAGAGGGCCGGGCGGCCCTTCGAGCTGGTCCGCCTGCCGTTCATCAACCAACGGGACTGGGACAGGCTGCTCGCGGCGATGGACTTCTCGCTCGTGCGGGGCGAGGACTCGCTGTCGCGCGCGGCCCTCGCGGGCCGGCCCTTCCTGTGGCACGCGTACCCGCAGGGCGGCGATCAGTCGCTCAAGGTCCGCGGCCTCGTCGAGCGGATGCGGCCGTTCTTCGGGCCGGACGACTTCGAGCCGCTCGAGGCGGCCTTCGAGGCCGTGAACGACCGGATCGACGACTCGCCGACGGTACGCGGCTCCGAGCGCGTCTCGGCCATGCTCGAGCCGTCGGCGGGCGTACGGGCGGGATTCGCCGCGTTCTCGGAAAGGCTGCTGAATAACGGCGACCTGGCCGCCAACCTGATGACTTTCTTGCGCGGATTAGTGTAGAATACGCCGGATCGAGGCTACGCTCTATCCAGGAGCGCCTTCCGGCGCCTACCGATAGCAATTCTTTTTTCACGGGGAAATATTATGCTGATGACATCTGATCTACGAGTGGGTACCGTCTTCAAGTCCGGCAAGGACGTCGTCGTCGTCCAGCGCATGCTCGGCAACAAGGGCGGCCGCGGCGGCGTCGTCGTCAAGATGCGCGTCAAGAACCTGCTGACCGGATCGACCGCCGACCTCGGCCTCGACTCGGGCGAGAAGTTCGAGGAGGTCATGCTCGACCAGCACAAGATGCGCCTCTCCTTCATCGACGGCGATAACTACGTCTTCATGGACCAGGAGAGCTTCGAGCAGTACGAGCTGACCAAGGAAGACCTCGGCGACAACGCCCAATACATCACGCCCGAGGACGACTTCGACGTCGAGATCACCTTCTACGAGGGCAAGCCCGTGGGCGTCGTCCTCCCGATCTCGATCGAGCGGACCATCACCTACTGCGAGCCCGGCATCAAGGGCGACACCTCCGGCAAGTCGACCAAGCCGGCCACCCTCGATTCCGGCTGCGTCGTGCAGGTCCCGCTGTTCTGCGACATCGGCACGCGTATCAGGCTCGACACCCGCGACGGCACCTTCCAGGAGCGCGTGAAGTAGGCCCGATTCACGGGAGCTGCGACGAAGCCGCGGCCGCGGGGCCGCGGCTTTTTTATTCGTCGCCGCGTATCAAAGCCCCAACGCTTCCTCGAAGTATTCGTAGGCGTCGATGATGTCCAGGTAGGCGCCGTCGAAGCCCGCTTCCAGTATTCGGTCCAGGTAGGCGCCGCTCGAGCCGAACAGCAAGGCCCGCCAGTCGGGGGCCCAGTATTCGACCTTGTAGTTGCCTTCCCATGCCGGGTTCTCGCCGGCTATCCACGCTGGCCGCTCGTCGTCCCACGAATCGTCCCAATAATAGCGGTAGTCCTCGGCCTCGCCGACGCTCATGTAGCAGACGAGCAGCCGTTCGCCGCCTCCGGCCTTATGGCGTATGGAATCGAGATCCGCCCGGCTCAATGCCCGGGGTACGCCGTCGGCGTCCTCGTAGAATAGGTCCATGATGACGAGGTCGTATTCGGTTTCGGCGATCGCGCTCAGATACGCGCCCTTCGTTCCGAAGGCGGCCGGGTTAATCAGGTACAGGAAATTCTTAGCGGCGGCCAGCGACGCTATATCGGCGGTCGGCCGGGGGTTCATCGGAGCGGCCGGATAGGAGGGCACGGCGTCGAGCTCGCGCCGCGCGGCCGCGAACGATACGTAGCCCTTGGCCGCGCTCCGCGCGTACGAGTCGTCGACCTTGGCCGGGGTCGAGCAGTAGTCCGTTGCTAGCACCTCTATCCCGTTAGCCTCGGCAAGGTCCATGAAGGCCAGCATCGCTTCGCGCTCGGGCTCCGGCGTCGCTTGGTCGTCGCGATCGTAGCCGTAGAAGAGGTCCTCGCGGCCGACGCCGTCGATCGCCGCCAGGTAATCCGACGCCGGCGCGCCGGAGGCTTGGCCGTCTAGGGTGATCAGCTGGTGTCCGTTCTGCGGAATCACGATGAAACCGGGATGCTTCCCGCGGGCATAGGCGGATACGTCCTGGACGAGCTCGCGCATATCCTGCCTGAAGTCACGCTCCTCGCCCTGCCAGCCGGTGGCGCAGGCCGCGCAAAGGACAAGCATCGCCGCCGGCAGGATGGCGAGCGTCGCCGCGCCGTTCCGCGCCTTCGATCGATCGATCGTCATGTTTCCCTCCCTATCGTGCGTACGGCGTTACGGCCGTGCTCGCCGCGTGCTATACTATAACCCGCGACGAGGAGGTAGCCATGCCGGAGGAGCTGAAAGCCGAGGAACAGGGCAAGTCCCAGGAGAAGAAACCCGAGTACGAGCCGCCGAAGGGCGCGGTCAGGCAGCTGTCGGTCAGGGCCGGAGGCAAGAGCCTCGAGTACCGCGCCGAGGCCGACTGGATCGTGCTGCGCAAGGACGAGAAGCCGACCGCGGAGATGTTCTTCACCTACTACAGCGTCGAGGGCGACGGGGAGCGCCCGATCACCTTCGTCTTCAACGGCGGGCCGGGCTCCTCGTCGGTCTACCTGCATTTCGGCGCCGTCGGCCCGAAGCGCGCCGAGTTCGGCGGCGGCGGAGAGCCGCTCCCGCCTCCGCATCGCCTCGTCGACAACGACGAGACCTGGCTGCGCTTCACCGACCTCGTCTTCATCGACCCGATAGGCACCGGCCTGTCCCGGATGGTGCCCGACGAGAAGTCCGAGGCCGCCAAGAAGGACCAGGGCCCCGCTCCGGACGCCAAGAAGGACGTCGAGTACTGGGGCATCAAGCGCGACCTCGAGTCGATAGGCGAATTCGTGTCGAAATTCCTGTCGCGCTGCAGGCGCTGGGAGAGCCCCGTCTACCTGGCCGGCGAGAGCTACGGCGGCTTCCGCGTCGCCAGGCTGGCGCGCCAGCTCCAGGAGCAGTACGGCGTGGCGCTCGCCGGCGCCGTCATCATATCGCCGGCGCTCGAGTTCTCGCTACTCGACGCGTCGGACTACGACGACCTGCCCTGGGTGGACAGCTTCGCGACGATGGCCGGCGGCGCCGCCTACCACGGCCGCGCGCGCAAGCAGAAGCCGGGCGAGGGCATCCGCGAGTACGAGTCGCGCGCGGCCGAGTTCGCGGTGCGCGAGCTCCTGCCGGTGCTGGCCGCCGGCGACTTCGTCGGCAAGGACAGGATGGACCGCGCGCTCGACGCCGCGGCCGACTACATAGGCCTCCCTCGGCCGGTCGTCAGGGCCAAGAACGGCCGCGTGACCATCGACTACTTCGCCAAGAACCTGCTGCGCGACAAGGGCCTCGTCGTCGGCCTCTACGACGCGAGCGCCGTCGTCAAGGACCCGTACCCGGACCGCGACCACTGGACGGGCCCGGACCCTACGCTGCACGTCATCGAGCGCGTGTTCGCCGCGGCCATCAACACCCAGCTCCGCGCCAACATAGGGCTCGAGACCGAGCGCGACTACACGCTGTCGAGCGAAGAGGCCAACGAGAACTGGAAGAACGACATGCGTAAGCACGCGCTCGAGAGCCAGACCGGCTCCACCGACGAGCTGCGCTACGGCATGTGCATCAACCCGCACATGAAGGTCTACCTGACCCACGGCCTGTACGACCTGGTGACGCCGTACTTCGCGGCCGAGCGCATCAAGCGCCTCATGAAGCTCGACGACGACCGGGAGCGCATGCTTACCGTCCGGTACTACGAGGGCGGCCACATGTTCTACACCTGGGACGACAGCCGCAAGGCCTTCGCCCGCGACATGGAGGAGTTCTACCGGGCGTAGGGCCCTGCGCTAGCGAGCCGTCGGCCCCGACCGGGCCGGCGGCTCGTCGGCGAGGATCTCCCGTATTCGTTATATTTGCTTCGCGTTAGCTTCCGCGCTATGCTTAGCGGGTGACAGGGCCTGAGAGCCCGAGACCAGGCCGGGAACCGTTCCGCACCCATCGGCCACGCTTGCCTTCCCGCAATTCGGCTCCGTCCGCCCTGGAAAGAAGGGAACCATGCGGAGTATGGGAAAGGGCGCGGCTAGCGCTCTCGTCATCCTCGTCGTCGCCGCGGCCGCGGCCTCGTGCGGGCTGATAGACGCGCTCCTGGGCACCGACCTGGCGGGGGACGGCACGCCGACGGAGATCACGGGGCTGCAGAAGGCGGGAGTGGAGTACTTCAGCACCGCGGCCAGGGACGTGGTGGCCGACGGCTCGTACGCTTACGTGGCGACGTATACGTATGACTATGTAGGCGGAGTCGCGGTCGTCGACATCACCGACCCGGACGCCCCGAACCAGGTAGGGCAGTATTTCCCATCGTCGTCGGATTACCGCCTCTACGCGGCCAACATCGTCATGGCGGGCACTAACGTCTATATCGACGGAGGCTCCGGAGGCCGGATGTTCGCCAAGGTCAACGTGTCGTATCCGAGCTCTCCATCGTTCGTCTACCAGGTGACAGGATCGGAACCCGCGTACGCCCTCATCGCCGAGGGCACGAGCCTCTTCTACATCGCGGGGGGCGGCATGTACATGTACGACGTATCCGACACCTACGCCGCGACCTACCAGTCGAATTTCAAGCCGGCCGAAGGCAACGTCTTCGGCGGCTGCGCGGGGGACGGCCTCATCTACGTCAGGTGCGACGGCGCCACGTTCCGCGTGCTCCAGCCTAATACCGCGCGGACGGGCGTCACCGAGCTGTCCCGCATACCTATCGACTACAACGGCACGGGCAACATGGTCAGGAGCGGCGACCGCGTCTACCTGCAGCTCTACGCGGAGAATGACTGCTCGCTACTGGTGATCAACGTGGAATCGCCGAGCGCTCCCTTCGTCGAAGGCCAGCTCGCCGTACAGAGGGTCGGACGGATCGCCGTCAGCCAGGGCTGCGTATTCATCTGCACGGCGGGCGCGATCGATTTAATCGACGTGGGCGATCCGGCGGAGCCGGCGCTCCTGACGAGCTTCGTCGATTCATCGATATCGTCGGTCAACGGGGCCTCCGCGGCCGGCGATACCCTGGTCATCGCCGACGGCGGCGGAGGGGCCGGCAAGCTCAGGTGCTACAGGATGCTCAAGTAGGCCACGCGCCGTCGGCCCTGCCGAGGTCGACGGCGAGGCCGGCGGCTTCCGCGAGGCGACCGAGGCTGTCGATCGTCCGCTCCGGCCGCTGCTCGTCGTCGGCCTCGGCCGAGCAGCGCTTGCCGGGATAGATGGCGTAGGCGTCGCGCGCGTAGGCCGGGGAGAAGTTCGGCATGACGACGTTCGCTCCGCGGAGCAGCGCGTCGACCCGGTAGTCGCGATCCTGGCTAGCCATCGCGGTCGTCGCGGGTATCCACGACCACGGAGAGCAGAGGCGCGCGAGCGCGGTCGCCCGCAGCGCGAGGCGGACGTCGCCCGGCGCCGCTCCGCCGAGCGGCGTGTCGGGATGCGGTATGAACGGGCCGATGCCGAGCATCGCGTAGCGGCCGCCGGCCATGGCCGCGATATCGCGGGCGACGCTCGCGGCGCCCTGTCCGGGCAGGCCGACCAAGACGCCCGAGCCGAGCTGGTAGCCGAGGCGCCTGAGCGCGTCATGGCAGGCCAGCCTCGAGTCGAGCACGCGGCCGTCGTGGAGGGCCGCGTACAGCTCGCGGTCGCCGGTCTCCATCCGCATCAGGTAACGGTCGGCGCCGGCCTCCTTCCAGGCTGCGTAGTCGGGCTCGGGCCGCTCGCCGAGGGACAGCGTGACGGCGGGCCGGCGCTCTCCGTCGGCGAGATCCGCTCGGTAGCCCGCTCGCTTAACGGCGCGGATGATCTCGGATAGCTCCGCCGCGTCGCGGCCGTCCTCGCCAGACTGGAGGACGACGGTGCGCAGGCCGGCCCTGAACGCGCGTGCGGCCGACTCGAGTATCTCGTCGGCCGAGAGGCTGTAGCGGCGAGCCCGTCCGTTGCCGGCGTTGAGGCCGCAGTACCGGCAGCCGTTGCAGCAGCGGCTCGATATCTCGACGAGGGCCCTCGCGACGAGCCGGGGCCCGAGGCCCGAGTCGCGGGCCCGGCGGGCGGCGGCCCCGAGCGCGCCGTCCGTCTCCTCGTCGGCGCTGCCGAGGAGCCGCTCCACGTCGGCGGCGGCTGGCGGCGGTACGGGCCAGGCCCCGGCGACGATGGCGGCCGCGCGCTCGGTCAGCCTGCCGAGGGCCATGCTCGTCTCGCGCTTCATATCGTTTCAGCTCCGCCCACGGCCGGGATTGCGTCGCGCGGGGCCGCGTCGCGCAGGGCCGCGTCGCGCGGGGCCGCGTCGTGCAGGGCCGCGTCGCGGTAGGCGGCGAGCGCTCGCGAGAAGGGCGCCAGGGTCCGCTCGAGCGCGCCGTGCATAAGCGATATGGCCATGCCGTAGTTGGTGACGGCCGCTCCGGCCTCGCGGGCGCGCTCGATACGCACCAGGCTTTCCTTGCGCGTCAGCGCGCAGGCGCCGCAATGGATGACGAGCCGGTAAGCGCTAAGGTCGGTCGGGTAGTCGCCGCCCGCCGAATGGTCTATCGCGATATCCGGGCCGACGCGCTCCCGTATCCATCGCGGCAGCTTGACCCGGCCGATGTCGTCGAAGCTCGGGTGGTGGGTGCAGGCCTCGGCGACGAGCACGCGGTCGCCCGGCGACAGGGCCGAGAGGGCGGCGCAACCGGCGGCCATGGCCTCCATGTCGCCCTTGACCCGGGAGAAGAGTATCGAGAAGGTGGTCAGCGCAACGCCGGGCGGCGTGTCCCGATGGACCGAGCCTACGGCCTGCGAGTCGCAGACGACGAGGCCCGGCGCCCTGGACAGGGCCGCGAGCGCCTCCGGGTACTCGCCGTCCTGGACCACGACCGCTATAGCCTTAGCGTCGAGCGCATCCCGTATAGCCTGCGCCTGGGGCATGATCAGGCGGCCGCGGGGCGCCTCGCTATCGATCGGCGCGACGAGGACAACCAGCGCGGGCTCGCCTCCGGCCGGTAGCAGGTCGGCCAATATCGGTACGGGCGCTAGCGCCCTGTCCGGGCACAGCTCGGCGACGGCCTTCTTGAACCCGGCCAGGAAGGCCTCGCGGTAGTCCGGATCGGCGAGCGCGCGGGCGCAGGAGCATCGCAGCGTCGGCGCGCTCATGACCCCGAATCGCCCGTCCTCGTCGCCGTCGAACTCGTTGACTATGATCATCAGCGGCGTGCCGCGCCTGGCCGCGGCCTCGGCTATGGCTTCCTCGGTCGGTCCCCAGGCGCCGGGCGTCGTGACGAGCGCCGCCAGGTCGCTCGACTCCAGGGCGCGCATCGCCCGGTCGGCGCGGCGGGGGCCGAGCGCCGAGCCGTCGTCGAGGCCGGCCGTGTCGACGAGGGTGACCGGGCCGAGCGGCCTGAGCTCCATCGCCTTCGTCACGACGTCGGTCGTCGTGCCAGGCTCCGGCGAGACGATCGACACCTCCTGGCCGGCGATCAGGTTGACCAGGCTCGACTTGCCGGCGTTGACGCGCCCGCAGAACGCTATGCGCAGCCGGAGCGAGCGCGGAGCGGATTGCTCGGTAGCCATGCTAGAAGTACAGGTCCCGCTCGCCGGAGACGATGCGCTCGCGCGCCTCGACGAAGCGCGCGTACGCGTCCTCGGAGTAGTCGGCCGGCACGCGGGCGCGTATCTCCTCCATCTCCTTTGCGATGACGGCCTCGCCGATGCGCCTGGTATCGGGCGAGCCGAAGTCCTCGAGCCATTCCTGGAAGGTCAGCACCGCGTTGAGCTTACAGAAGCAGCCCTCGCGGCCCGACTCGAGGAGGCCCATGATCTTCTTACCGGTGCGGCCGCAGCGGTAGCCGGCGGTGCAGAACGACACGATGTGGCCCATGTCAGCGAGCTCTCGCACGATCGCGTCGAGGCCGCGCGTGTCCCCGAGCATGAACTGCTGGTTCTCCTCGCGCTGCGCGCCCGGGCCGAACGCCTCGGCGTAGGCGCCGATGCCCACGCGGGTGTCGGCGTCCCGCTGCGTGCACATGCGTATCACCGACCGTAGCGTCTCGGGCGACTCGCGGTTGGTGACGATCAGGCCGGCGTAGGGGATGGCGAGCCTGAGCACGGCGACCAGGTAGCGGAAGTCGTCGTCGCTCACCCGGTGGCGCACCCACGAGAAGTCCGTGCCCGCCGCCGGCTCGAGGCGCGGCACCGACACCGTGTGCGGGCCGAGCCCGAAGCGCCGCTCGAGGTCGCGGGCGTGGGCGACGAGGCCCATCGCCTCGAAGCGCCAGTCGTACAGCCCGAACAGCGCGCCGACCGCGACGTCGTCGATGCCGGCGTCCATCGCCCGGTGCAGGGCGTAGAGCCGCCAGCGGTAGTTCCCCTTGAGCGTGCCGGACGGGTGCGCGTCGGCGTAGGTCGCCTTGTGGTAGGTCTCCTGGAAGACCTGGTAGGTGCCGATGCCGGCGGCCTCGAGCTTCCTGAGGCCCTCTATCGGCAGCGGCGCCGCGTTGACGTTGACCCGCCTGATCTCGCCGGTGCCCACGCGGGCCGGGACCTTGACCGAGTAGATGGTCCGCATGCTCTCGGCGATATAGTCGGCGTCGGTCTCCGGGTGCTCCCCGTAGACGACCACGAGCCGCTTGTGGCCTATCGTCCCGGCGAGCACTTCGGTCTCGGCCCGTATCTCGTCCATCGTCAGCACGCGACGCTCGACCGCCCCGTTGCCGGCGCGGAAGCCGCAGTACTTGCAGCCGTTGACGCACTTGCTGCCGCAGTAGAGCGGCGCGAAGGTCACGACGCGGTTATCGTAGACCTTCGCCTTGATGGCCTCGGCCGCGGCGATGGCCTCGGCGCGGAGGTCCGGATCGCGGACGGCCAGGAGGGCGGCCACGTCGTCGTCGTCCATCAGCTTGATCGAATAGGCCTTGCCTATCGCCTGGCGGACCCGGGCGCGCAGCTCGCCCCCGGTCAGGGCCCTTCCGCGCTCGAGCGCCTTCTCGATGGCCGGCTCGTCTATGAAGTCGCGGCCGTCGTCGAGGTAGCGGTCGATCTCGTCCTGCCGTATCAGCGAGCGCTGCCATTCGGCCGCGTCGGCCGGCCGCGTCGTCGTCGTCGCGGTACCCATCGCGCGGCTCACAGCTTGGCCAGCGTCGACTTGACCGTCACGCCGGGCAGCTGGCCGAGCCTGCCGGTCAGCGCCCCTATGCGTTCGTTCGTCGCGTCGACGATGAGCGTGACGATGTTGAGGTCGCGCTCCTGGTACGGTAGGCCCATGCGGCCTATGATCATGTCCCCGTACTCGGTCAGGGCCTCGTTGACCTTCGCGGCCTGGGCCGTCCTGTTCTTGATGATGACGGCGATGACGCCGACCGACCTATCCGCCATGGATGCCTCCTCGATAGAAAGGCACCGCGATCAGGACGGGCTACGGGTATACCGGCGACGACAAGGGGGGAGTCGAGGAGGCGTATCCGGCCCTTGGCTTCAGACGGGCTGCCCGTCCTGACCGCAGGTGCGTGATGGCGGCATCCTAGCACAACGGAATAGTCGTGGCAATATCGATATGAAAATACACTAAGAGCGTCGTCCGGTAAGCTCGCGGAGATAGCCTCTACGAACCGGTCGCAGGCGGCCTCCTTCGGGGCTTGGGCGTCGCTCTCGACGACGTGGCCGAAGGCGTCCGGCCGCATGAACTCGGACTCGAAGGCTTTCCTGACGAGTTCCGGGTCGCCGCCCTTGCAGACGGTGAACAGCCCGATCCGCTCCTTCCTGGTTCGATGGATCCTATTCGTCCCCGCACGCGCCGGCCGCGGCGTCGGCGGCCAGGCAGTCTTCGCGCACCAGGCGCCTCCACGCGTACCACGCCGCCATCCCGGCCAGCGCCGACGCCGCGAGGCCCGGCGATCGCGGCCCGGCCCAGGCCAGGAGCGCCCCGCCGGCCAACGGGGCCAGCACGCGGTTGACGCTGTCGATCGAGGCGGCCAGCCCGAGCGTGCCGCCGGACGACTCCCTCGATACGCTCTTGGTCAGGAGCGTTCGGAGCATCGTGCTGGCCACGCCGGAGCCGAGGCTCAGCGGAACGAGGGCCAGCATCAGCGTCGGTACCGATGGCGCCAGGGCGTAGAGGGCGAGCGAGACGGCGGCCGTCGACATGGCCACGGCCGCCAGCCTGCGCTCGTCGAAGCGCTTCGCCAGGTAGCCCACGCCGCCCCCCTGCACCAGGGCGATCAGTACGCCGACGTAGGCCAGGAGCCAGCCCCGCGTCGAGGGGCCCACGCCGAGGGCCTCGGCCGCGAACAGGGCGAACATGCTCTCGAACATATTGAAGGCGAAGGTGTAGGCCATCGACAGGCGGAGCACCGTGCCGGTGCCTTTCCGCCTCAGCGTCTCCAGGAGCAGCGCGCCGGAGAACGCGCGCCTGGGATTCCTGCGCAGGTCGTCGCGCCGCTCGGCCGAAAGGCTCTCGGGCAGGACGGCGGTGATCAGGGCCAGGTTCAGGGCCGCTATGCCGGCCGCCACGAAGGCCGGAGTCGACAGGCCGAAGCGGGACAGGACGCCTCCGAACAGCGGGCCTATGATGAAGCCGAAGCCGAAGGCCATGCCGATGATGCCGAGGCCCTTCGCCCTGTTCTTCTCGTCGGTTATATCGACTATATACGATTGGGCCACGGTGATATTGCCGCCGGTCAAGCCGTCCAGTATCCTGCTCGCGAATACCAGCGGCAGGGAGCGCGCGAAGCCGAGCAGCAGCAGCGAGAGGAAGGTGCCGCCTATCGAGAACAGGAAGAGCGGCTTACGGCCCCAGCGGTCGGACAGCCTGCCGACGACCGGGGCGGCGAAGAACTGGCCCAGGGCGTAGCTCGCCATCAGGACGCCCGCCAGCGACGGGGCTCCGCCGAAGGCGCTGATGTAATCCGGGATCAGCGGAATGATGAAGCCGAATCCCACCATGTCCATGAATACTACCGAGAACAACAGCGGCAGGGAAGCTTTCTTGGTAATCATCTATAGGTTCCTTTATCCATGCCAGCGCTATATAAATACCCTGGAATATAAGACACGTACGTAAGATAGTAGCGTAGCCCGCCAGCGGGCAAGCGGATCGGGACGGCCGCGTTATCGGTCGATCCGCGCTCAGGGCGTAAGGGTAAGCATACCCAGTGTATAAAAAGTAATATTGTGTATCGGTAAATTCAGTTGTAAAGTGCGAAGCGCCAGCGCGCGCGGCGAATTCCCCGAGCCGCCATGGCCGCGCGGACGATGCGCCGGTCGACGGAGGAGCAGGGCGCGGGCGGCGAGGGCGTCGACGGTAGCGTGGCCGAGATGGCCGCCGGCGCAGATGGGATAGCCGTAGCCGCGGGCCGCGTCTCGGACCCGTCCAGGGAGCCAAGGATAGAGTCGACTCGCTGACGCTCGGGATCGGCGGGTTCGAGGTAGACTGAGCGATCGAGGACCCGAAGGAGGGACCATGGCAGAGCGCGTACCGTTACGGACCAAGATAGCCTTCGGCGTCGGAGACGTCTACGGCGGCGGGTCGTTCAATATCATCAACTTCCTCTACGCCTTCTACCTGGCCAACGTCCTCGGCATACCTACGGCGTGGGCGGCCGCCATCATGATGGTCGCGAGGCTCTGGGACGCGGTCAGCGACCCGCTGATGGGTTTCATCACCGACAACACGAGGACGCGCCTGGGGCGCCGCAAGCCGTATTTCATCGCCGGCATACCGCTCATCGTCGTATCGATGGTATGGGTATGGTATCCCCTGGCTGCCGAGTCGACGGCGCTGCGCGTCCTGTTCGCCGCGTCGGGCTATATCTTCTACAACACGGTGACGACGCTCGTGATGGTGCCGTACATGTCGATGGCCGCCGAGATATCCCTCGACTACTACGAGCGCAACTCCATCAATACCGTCCGCATGATGTTCTCGCTCGGCTCGTCGCTCATGTGCGCGCTGCTGCCGCTCGCCATCGTCGAGTACGTATCGGCCCGCACCGGGAGCTACGCCTCGGGTTACCTCGCGATGGCGGTCGTCATCGGGCTCGTCTTCGCGCTGCCGTACATCGCCGTCGTCCTCGGCACGAGGGAGCGGGCGGACTTCTCCGCGGCCCCGCCGCGCGAGGACTGGTGGACGCCGATGCTGAACGCCTTCAAGGTGCGTAGCTTCCGCATGCTCATAGTCGTCTACCTCGCCGTGTTCGTGTCGCTCGACCTCATCACGACCTCGTTCCAGTTCTACATGACCTACGTGCTCCGCCGGCCGGACGAGTTCGCCTCGGTGCTCGGCGTCCTCATCGTCGTCGAGATAATCGCCGCGCTATTCACGGCGCCCCTCGTCAGGCTGACGAACAAGGCCGCGGCGACGATGCTCGGCTCGGCGCTGTGGATGATCACGGGGCTCGCGACCCTGTTGATCGGACCCGATAGCCCCGGCTTCGCGGTATACCTCGTCGCCGCGGCCATGGGCGTCGCCATGGCGTTCCCGGTCGTCCTGCTCAACAGCCTGTTCGCCGACGTCAGCGACGTAGGCGAGCTGTATTTCGGAAGCCGGGTCGAGGGTACCTTCTCCGGCGTGCAGACCTTCGTGCGCAAGGTGGCCTCCGCCGGCGCCAACGCGTCCTTCATGCTCGCGATAGGCTGGGCCGGCTTCGTCGCGCCCGTCAGGCGGGTCGAGGGGCTACGGGAGACGCTGTCGTTCCAGGCCCAGCCCGAGCCGTTCGTATGGGCCGTCCGGCTCACGATAGCGCTCGCGCCCCTCCTGCTGCTCGGCCTCGGCATAGCGGTCATGCTGCGCTGGCCGATCACGAGCGAGCGGCACGGCAAGCTGCTCGAGTACCTGGCCGCGGCGCGCGAGGGCCGCGAGTGCGACCCGGGCCTGCGCGACGAGGTCCTCGGCCTCAGGGAATCGGCGTTCTAGATGTACCGCCACGAGTACCACCTGACGCCCCCGTCGGGCTGGATGAACGACCCGAACGGCTTCTGCCGATTCGGCGGGCGCTATCACCTGTTCTATCAGCACAACCCCCGCGCGCCGCGCTGGGGCCGCATGCACTGGGGCCACGCCGTCTCCGACGACCTGATACGCTGGGAGCGCCTGCCCGTAGCCATCGGGCCGGACTCGTTCTGGGACGGAGCGCTCGGCTGCTTCTCGGGTAGCGCGGTCGAGCGCGGCGGCGAGCTGTGCCTCCTCTATACCGGCGTATCGGTACTCGGCCAGTACCAGATGCTCGCGCGCTCTCGCGACGGCGTCGCGTTCGCCAAGGAGCGGCGCCCGGTCATAGGCCGACGCTCGCTGCCGCCGGGCGGCACGGGACGCGCCTTCCGCGACCCCAAGGTCTTCGAGCGCGGCGGCGCGTACTACTGCGTCGTAGGCGGCGACTGGAACGCGCGGCGCGTCCGGGGGACGCAGGTGTCGCTGTACCGCTCCGACGACCTGGAGCGCTGGCGCTACGTCGGGCCGCTGCTGCGCGGCGTCCTGCCGGGCGGCGGGGTCTTCGAGTGCCCCGACTACGCGCGCCCTAGCGGCAAGGACGTCCTGTTCGCCAGCCCGATGCGGCTCCCCGGGAACGACGACGACGAATTCGAGAACCTGCACTCGACCGTGTACATTCCGGGCGCCCTCGACGCCGAGCGCGGCGGCTTCGAGCCGGACGACGGCCCGGGCCGATACCGCGAGCTCGACGGCGGCGCCGACTTCTACGCGTCGCAGACCCTGACCGAGCCCGACGGCCGGGTCGTCCTCGTCGCCTGGATGCAGATGTGGAAGCGGACCATGCCTACGGCGGCCGAGGGCTGGGCCGGCGCGATGACCGTGCCGAGGGAACTGTCGTACGAGGGCGGGCGGCTGGTCCAGCGGCCCGTGCGCGAGCTGGAGCGCTACCGGACCGATACCGTCGAGACGGGAAGCTTCATCGTCGACGGGACGGCGAGCGTCCCTGGCCTGCGGGGGAACGTCTGCGATATCGAGCTGACGGCGGACCTGATGGGGGCGTCCGAGTTCGGGCTCCGGCTCTTCCTCGCCCCGGGCGAGGGGGCGGGGCGGCCATGCGCGACGCTCCGCTATGACCGGAGGAACGCGTCGCTCATCCTCGACCGCTCGCGGGCGGCCGTGAGGATAGCGTCGCTCGACGGGGCCGAGGCCGGATGCGACGTCCGTACGACCCGGCTCGAGCTTCCGGGGGGCTTGCTACGGCTTCGCCTGCTGCTCGATCGGAGCAGCCTCGAGGCCTTCGCCGACGGCGGCGCCGTCGCCATGACCTCGCTCGTCTACGCGCCGGACGACCATACCGGCGTCGAGCTCTTCTCCGACGCCCCCGTGCGGGTCGTCGAGCTCAGGCGGCACGCGATAGCGGGAGTCCGTATCGGCTAGCCGCCGCGGCCGGCGCTCCGCCCCGGTACCGGGACGGAACGCG
>QKAK01000077.1 GCA_003247225.1 Spirochaetota bacterium
GCCGGCGATGCCCGCGGCGCCGAGCAGGGCCGACAGGTTGACGCCGGCCGCGTCGAGCACGCTGATGGCTATGAACGCGAAGGCCAGGTACTGGGCTATCTTGACTATCAGCCCGCCGGAGCGCGCCTCCATCCGCTTCGTGACTACCTTCCGCAGCACGGTGATCACGAGGCCCGCGAACACGAGGCCGAGCACGGCGGTCAGGACGACCCGGGCCGCCGTGATGGCCGTGTCGACGGTGAACAGCCGCGCGAAGACCGCGTTGTTGAGCGGGATGATCTCCCAGAACCTGGAGGGGGCCGCGGCGGCCTTAGGCGCGGCCTCGGCGATGGCTGTCGTCGCTTGCATCGTCATATCCTCGTTATGTTCTTGAACAGCTCGAACGAGCGCACGATGAAGCGCTCCTCGCCCGATACCGTCGGCTTGGCCAGTACCCGCGATCCCGGGGGCAGCGGCGCCTGGCCGTCCAGGCTCATCCGCACGCCGGACGAGCTGAAGACGAACAGGAGCCGCTCGCTCCGCATCGACGTCTCGCCTCCGACGATGGACAGCTGCTCGCCGTAGATGCATAGGTCCGAGACCTCGACCGGCTCGGACGACGCGTTGCGCAGCCTGACCGGATGCGCGACGAAGCGCTGGTCGGCGTGCAGCGACGAGGCGACCGGCTCGGCGGCGGCGAGGAACTCCTCCTCGTCGTAGCGGCAGATGACGCCGGCCTCGGGCGAGCCGTACAGGGTCTTGTACGGCGTGGCGAGCGGGAAGGCGGCGACCCGCGCGCCGCCGACGACGACGCAGGCCTCGACGCGGGAGAATACCCAGCCCTCGACCGTCGAGCCAGGCGCCATCGAGAACGGCTGCTTGAGCCTGACGCAGGTGGGGATGGGCGGGTAGGCGGGCGCCAGCTCGTAGCCCTCGGCCTTGTCCATATAGAAGCGCGTCCAGGCCTCGTCGGACAGCGAGGGCAGCGACAGCCGGGCTCCCTTGGACGCCTCGGGCGGCAGGGCCATCGCGGCTAGTACGTACTGGTCGCCGACCATGTCGGCCGCCACGCAGACGCGGCGGTCGCCGATGCGGTGGATCCTCGTGCCCTCGTTCGTGGGCAGGTCCCACCGTTTCCACGTTTCCATAGGCTCCTCGTTGGCTCGGATTGCGCGCCCGGCCCGTTGTTTCGTATACTGTCGCCTCGATTCGCCGCGCCGCGGCGAGCCGAGCGCCCGCGCGTTACCTACGACGTACCCGGCCCGCGTTCCAGTATACGGGCTCGCGGCGCCGGGGTAAAGCGCGGCGGAAAGAGGCTATGGCTACCATACGAGGCAGGGTCGAGGCGGTCGGGCCGCTCAGGTTCGACCGCTACGCGTCCGAGGAACTCAAGATGCTCACCCGGAGCCAGCTCAAGGCGCGCTTCGTCTCGCTGTCGGTCAACGGCAAGGGCGCGAAGCTGTCCAGGCCGGTCGAGGCCGGCGACGAGTACGCGCTCGAGCTGCTCGACGAGGAGGACCGCTCGTCGGCCTCGGCCCCCGAGGACATACCGCTGTCGGTGATCTACGAGGACGATCGGGTCGTCGTGGTCGACAAGCCGCAGGGCATGGTCGTCCATCCGGCCCACGGCAACTGGTCCGGGACCCTGGCCAACGCGCTGCTCGGCCGCTTCGCCGCCGAGGGGCTGGCCGCGCCGGCGCGGGCCGGCATCGTCCACCGGCTCGACAAGGATACGTCCGGCGTGCTGATCGTCGGCAAGAGCGCCGCGGCCCAGGAGGCGCTCGCGGCCCAGTTCCGCGCGAGGAGCACCGTCAAGACCTACCTGGCGATAGTAAAGCGGGGCCCGTCCGCCGATACGGGCCGGCTCGAGGGCTGGCTGGCCCGCGACCCGCGCGACCGCAAGCGCTTCGCGCCGTCGCCGGAGGGCGTCGGTAAGCGCGCGCTGACCGAGTGGACGGTGCTGGCCAGGGCCGGCGGCTACGCCGCGCTGGCGCTCGGGCTGCGGACCGGCAGGACGCACCAGCTGCGCGTCCACTGCAAGGCGCTCGGCTGCCCGATACTCGGCGACCCGATCTACGGCGAGGCCGACAGGCGCTTCCCCGGGGCCACGCTGATGCTGCACGCCTGGGAGCTGAGGATCAGGCTGCCCGGCGACGACGAGCGCTCCGCGTTCAGGTCGCCGGCGCCGGAGCGCTTCGAGGCGATCGCGGCGGCGCTCGGCCTCGAAGGCTTCCCGTTGCCTAGTAGCGGGGACCCGAGTCCCGGGGCTTCTCCTGCGCCTCGTTGACGCGCAGCTTGCGGCCCTCGAATTCCTGTCCGTCGAGCTTCTGGATCGCGGCCTGCGCGGCCTCGGGGCTCTCCATCTCTACGAAGCCGAAGCCCTTGGCGCGGCCGGTCGCCCTGTCGACGATGACGGCCACCGATTCGACCGTCCCGAACTGCCCGAACAGCTCCCGCAGGCTGTCTTCCGTCGTAGCGTAGTTCATGTTTCCGACATAGATCTTCTTGGACATCGCGCGAATCTCCATGAGCCGGCAGTCGAGCCGGGCTGAGCTGGCCCGAGCGAGCTCGGGCTGACGCCCTACGGCGCCTCCGTGATGATACAGCGGGCCCGGCCCGCCGTCAACGTGGATAGAAACGCCCCGGCCCATATGTTTTCTTGACAAAGGCTTGCCGTTCACTATAATGATGCTGATATTCTATTAAAAGCTGGAGGATAAAATGGCTATACTTTATATAGCCCTTCCTCTTGCTGGTGTTTTCCTGGGGTGGATGATCCGCTGGCTGTACGCCAGATTTCAACTTACGGCCGCCGAGCAGAAGGCGGCGCGTATAACGCAAGAAGCGGTAAAACAGGCCGAGGCGCAGAAGAGAGAAATACTGCTCGAGGCCAAAGATCAGCTCATCAGGGAGAGAAACCAGCAGGAGCGGGAGACTCGGGAACGCAGGGCCGAGATACAACGCTACGAACGGCGCCTAGTACAGAAGGAAGAGAACCTCGATAAGAAGGTCGAGTCGCTCGAGAAGCAGGAAACCGCTCTCGACGAACGCGATAAGGTCATGGCCGAGAAGGAGGAATTCCTTTCCGGCCAGGAAGAGCGCTACCGCAAGGAGCTCGAGCGCATCTCCGGCCTGAGCGCGGAGGAAGCCAAGCGCCTGATCATCCAGGGGCTCGAGAACGAGGCCAGGCACGACGCCCAGGCCCTGCTCAACAAGATCGAGCAGGAAGCCCAGACGACGGCCGAGAAGCGCACGCGCGACATCCTCGTCACCACCATGCAGCGCCTCGCCGCCGACGTCACCGCCGAGGTGACCGTCACGAGCGTGTCCCTGCCGGGCGACGAGATGAAGGGCCGCATCATCGGCCGCGAGGGCCGCAACATCCGCACCCTCGAGACGCTGACCGGCGTCGACGTGATCATCGACGACACGCCCGAGGCCGTGGTCATCTCGTGCTTCGACCCGGTGCGCAGGGAGATAGCCCGCGTGTCGCTCGAGCGGCTCATCTCCGACGGGCGCATCCATCCGGCCCGCATCGAGGAGGTCGTCCAGAAGGTCAGCCGCGAGATATCGCAGAAGATCTTCGAGGAGGGCGAGAAGGTCGTCTTCGACCTGGGACTGCACAACCTGAACCCGGAGCTGATCCGGGCGCTCGGCCGCCTGCACTTCCGCACCAGCTACGGCCAGAACGTGCTGTCGCACTCGAAGGAAGTGGCCGTGATAGCCGGCATGCTCGCCGCGGAGCTCGGGGCCAACCGGGACCTGGCCAAGCGCGGGGCCCTGCTCCACGACATCGGCAAGGGCGTCGAGTCGGACTCCGACCAGAACCACGCCGAGATAGGCATGGACCTGGCCCGGAAGCTCGGCGAGGACCCGCGCGTGGTGAACGCGATAGGCTCGCACCACGCCGATATCGAGCCGATCTGCCTCGAGAGCGTGCTCTGCCAGATAGCGGACGCTATCTCGGCGGCCAGGCCGGGCGCCAGGCGCGAGACGCTGGACAACTACGTCAAGCGCCTCGAGAACCTCGAGGGCATAGCCGAGGGCTTCTCCGGCGTCGACAAGGCCTACGCCATCCAGGCGGGCCGCGAGCTTCGCATCATCGTCAACACCGAGAAGGTGTCCGAGGACGACGCGAAGGACCTCTGCAAGTCGATAGCCAAGAAGATAGAGACCGACATGCGCTATCCGGGCAGGATCAAGGTGACGATGATCCGCGAGACGCGCATCGTCGAGTACGCGCGCTAGCAGCGGCGACGAAGGAACGAACGCAGGGCCGCCCGCTTACGGGCGGCCCTTTTACTATGGACGGCGCGCCCCGAGCCCGGGGCCGCCCGGAAGGTCGATGATGGCTGAGAACTCCACCAGGGTGCTGATGATAGGCGACGTGATCGGCGACGCCGGCGTGGCCGCCGCCGCCGGCAGGCTGCGCGCGCTGGCCGACGAGACCGGGGCGGCCCTCGTCGTGGTCAACGGCGAGAACGCGGCCGGCGGCTTCGGGCTGACCAGGGAGACAGCCGATAAGCTGTTCGCCGCCGGCGCCGACGCTATCACGAGCGGCAACCATATCTGGGAGAAGAAGGGCGCCGCGGAGCTGCTCGACGGCGACCCGCGCATACTACGGCCCGCGAACTACCCGGCCCTGGCCCCGGGCCGCGGCCTCTACGAGCTCGAGAAGGGCGGCCGGCGCTGGGCCGTGCTCAACCTGCAGGGCCGCGAGGGCATGAGCCCGATCGACAACCCCTTCGACCGCGCCGACGAGCTGCTCGCCGCCGTCGAGCCGGGCCGACTCGTCGTCGTCGACTTCCACGCCGAGTCGTTCGCCGAGAAGGAGGCCCTGGGCCTCTACCTGGACGGCCGCGTCTCCGTCTTCGCCGGCACCCATACCCACGTGCAGACCGCGGACGAGCGAATCCTCCCCAAGGGCGCAGGCTACCTGGGCGACCTCGGCATGTCCGGCCCCGAGGACTCGGTCATCGGCGTCCGCGTCGACGTCTGCATACGCCGCAACCTGAGCCAGATGCCGCTCAAGATGGAGTCGGCCGACGGCCCGTCCCGCCTGCGCGGCGCCGTCTTCGAGCTCGGCGCCGACGGCCGCTGCCTGTCGATACGCAGGGTCGTCGCCTGAGTACGGTCGTTGCCTGAGTACGGTCGTCGCCTGAGTACAGGCGTCGCCTGAGTTTAAGCCGGATCTAGGTCCGGCGCAGCTCGAGCAGGGCGACCATCGACGAGCCCGGCTCGAAGGGCTCGCGCGCCCAGGACGCGTAGGCGCCGATCCGGTCGAGGCCCGCTTCCGAAGCGGCTGCCTCGAGCTCGCCGACGGTGAACGGGGTTAGGGTCACCGAACCGCGCTCGGTATCCGCCGGCGCGCCTGAAAGGGAGCCGCCGGGCGCGAGGCGGACGAGCTCGGTGGAGAACTCGACGAGGCCGTCGGCGCGGTAGCGGTACGAGCGGCGGAACAGCCATCCCGCCGAACGCAGGTCCGGCAGCCGCTCGGGCCGCTCCGCGAGGAGCCTGCCGTAGTTGAGCAGCTGGACGACGAGCCGGCCGCCCGGCTCCAGGACCCGGGCTGCCTTACGCATGAAGGACGGCAGCTCGGGCCTGGCCAGGTGCGGCAGCGTGTTCCCGACGCATAGGACGAGGGCCGTCCCGCCCGGCCCGACGAGAGCGTCGACGTCGAGCATGCCGCCCGGCCTGAACGACGCGAGCCCGGCCTCCGCGAGGGCGCCATGGCGCCGCGCGGCCTCGGCGAGCATCGCCTCGGACGGATCGACGCCGATCGCCCTATAGCCGAGGCCGGCCAGCAGCGCGACGTGGGCGCCGGTCGCGCAGCCGAGGTCGATAGCCGGG
>QKAK01000104.1 GCA_003247225.1 Spirochaetota bacterium
GGGATCATCCATCTTTCAGACGCAAGCCTCATCGCGATCCACGCGCTCGTCGGCCTCGCCGACGCCGAAGGGCGGCTCGTACAAGGCCGCGACCTCGCGGCCATCATCGACGCGAGCGAGAACCACCTGGCCAAGGTAATGCAGCGGCTTGTCCGCGCCGGCATCGTCCGCTCGGTCAAGGGGCCGAACGGAGGCTTCGCCCTCGATAGGCGGCCCGAGGACATCTCGTTCAAGGAGGCCATCGAAGCCGTCGACGGTCCGATCTCGAGCGAGTTCTGCCCGTTCCGGACCGATCGCTGCACCCCCGGCAACTGTATCTTCGGCAAGGATATATCCAGGCACGCCATCGAGCTGGTAGCCTACCTGAGCCGGAGGACGGTAGCGGACATCGCTCGCGAGCGCGCTCCGGACCAGCCGCCCGAATACCGCGTCGCGACTGTACCCATACCGAAACGCGGCACATGAATCGGCGCTAATCACGGCCGATATAGAACCGGCTATCTATCGAGCATTCTGGTATTTGGTTAATTAAATAATGCCTCATTGAGGTATTATAGTTCCTTTTTACCTTTTTATTGTTACGGCATGAAGTAGTAGATCGAGACGAGGAGGAGATCATGGCTACGCGGACGGTCATAGAGATAGACGAGGAGAAATGCGACGGCTGCGGGCTTTGCGCCAACGGCTGCCACGAAGGCGCGCTCAGGATCATCGACGGCAAGGCTCGGCTCGTAGGCGAGAGCCTATGCGACGGCCTCGGCGCCTGCATCGGCGAGTGCCCGCGCGGCGCCCTCAAGACCGTCCAGCGCGACGTGGAGGAATACGACGAGCGACGCGTCATCGAGCACATCCTGCCCAAGGGCATGGCGACCATAGCCGCTCACCTCGATCACCTATCGAGCCACGGCCAGGACAGCTGGTACGCCCAGGCCCTAGAGGCGCTCGCGGAGAAGGGCATAGCAGCGCCCGAGGCAGCCGTCGCGACCGCGCCCGAGGTAGCCGCGGACTGCGGCCGCGGCGTATCGCCGGCCGCGGTCGCCGGCCGGGCCCCCCGCTTCGCCCCGCTCGGACGGACGCCGGCCGAAGCGCCGACCCCGCGCGTCGTCGACAACGGCATGTCAGGCGGATGCCCGGGCTCGGCGGCCCGGTCCTTCAGGTCCGCCGCGGTCGGAAGCGCTCCCGCCGCCGGAGCGGCCGCGGGCACGGCCGCCGGAGGCATGGCCTCGAGGCTCGAGCACTGGCCGGTGCAGCTGCACCTCGTCAACCCGCGCGCCCCGCACTTCGCCGGCGCCCACCTGCTCATCGCGGCGGACTGCACGGCCTTCGCCTGCGGGGCCTTCCACCAGGCGCTCCTGGCCGGCCGCAAGCTGGTAATCGCCTGCCCCAAGCTCGATACCGGCAAGGAGATCTACGTCGATAAGATCCGCGCCCTCATCGACGACTCCGGCGTCGCGTCGATCACGCTGGCGATCATGGAGGTGCCCTGCTGCGGCGGGCTCAAGCGCCTGCTCGACGAGGCGATGGCGGGCGCCAGGCGGCGCGTGCCCGTATCGACGGTCGTCGTCGGCATCGAGGGCGGCAGCCTGACCTGGCTGTAGGAAGAAGCGACGAAGGCGATGAAGAGGATGAGATAGATACGGAGAAGACAACCACGGAGGCACGGAGACACGGAGGGGATAATGAAGAGAACGAGAAAAGGAAGAAACAGGAATCTATCCATTTCCCACTCTCCTTTACCTCTCACTCGTCCTCCGCGACTCCGTGTCTCCGTGGTTCAATTTCGTCATATAGCGCAATTTTGAGAGGAGGGTCACATGTTCTGTTATCAATGCCAGGAGACTCTAGGCAATAAGGGCTGCTCGGGCGCCGCGGGGGCCTGCGGCAAGAAAGCGCCGACCGCCGAGCTCCAGGACCTGCTCGTCCACACGCTCAAGGGCGTCGCCGCCTGGGCCGTCGAGGCGAGGGCGCTCGGGCTGGCCTCGGTCGAGGCCGACGACGCGATCATGGACGGGCTGTTCGCGACCATCACGAACGCCAACTTCGACGACTCGTACTTCGAGGCGGCGATCGGCGAGGCGCTCAGGCTGCGCGACTCGCTCCGCGACGCCGTGAACCGCGCTCGCTCGGCCGCCGGCTCGAAGGGATGCCCGGCCTGCGGCACCGACGAGGGAGTCGCCGGCGAGAAGGCCGCGCTACGCTCCGACGCCGCCCTATGGACGGCCGCCCCCCAGGACTACGCGTCCAAGGCCAAGGGCGTCGGCGTGCTGGCGACCGGGAACGAGGACGTCCGCTCGCTCCGCGAGCTCCTGACCTACGGCCTCAAGGGCATGGCGGCCTACGCCCACCACGCCGCCGTACTGGGCAGGCGCGACGACGCCGTCTTCGCGTTCATGGCCAGGGGCCTGGCCTCCACCCTCGACGACGGCCTGTCGGTCGACGGGATGACCGCCCTCGTGCTCGAGTGCGGCTCGGTCGGCGTCGCGGCTATGGCCCTGCTCGACGCGGCCAACACCGGCGCCTACGGCAAGCCCGAGATGACCTCCGTGGACATCGGCGTCCGCGGGAATCCGGGCATCATCGTCTCCGGCCACGACCTCAAGGACCTCGAGATGCTGCTCGAGCAGTCCGCCGGCCAGGGCGTGGACGTCTACACCCATAGCGAGATGCTGCCCGCCCAGTACTACCCCGCCTTCAAGAAGTATCCGCACTTCGCCGGGAACTACGGCAACGCGTGGTGGAAGCAGCGCGAGGAGTTCGAGAAATTCAACGGCGCCATCCTGATGACGACCAACTGCATCGTGCCGCCGGCCGACTCCTACAAGGCCAGGATGTATACGACCGGCGTCGCGGGTTACCCCGGCTGCCCGCGCGTCGAGGCGGACGCCTCGGGCCGCAAGGACTTCTCCGCGCTGATCGCCGCCGCCAAGGCCTGCGAGCCGCCGGAGGAGATCGAGACCGGCGCGATAGTCGGCGGCTTCGCCCACGACCAGGTCGCCGCGCTCGCGCCGAGGATAGTCGAGGCGATCAAGGCCGGAAAGATACGCAAGTTCGTCGTGATGGCCGGCTGCGACGGCCGACAGAGGGGCCGCGGGTACTACACCGAGTTCGCCGAGGCCCTGCCTAAGGACGCGGTGATACTGACGGCCGGCTGCGCCAAGTACCGCTATAACAAGCTCGGCCTCGGCGACATCGACGGCATCCCGCGCGTGCTCGACGCCGGCCAGTGCAACGACTCGTACTCGCTCGTCGTCACGGCGCTGCTCCTCAAGGACGCCTTCGGCCTCGCGAGCGTCAACGAGCTGCCGATAGCGTTCAACATCGCCTGGTACGAGCAGAAGGCGGTCATCGTGCTCCTGGCCCTGCTGTCGCTCGGCGTCAAGAACATCCGGCTGGGGCCGACCCTCCCGGCCTTCCTGTCGCCGAACGTCGCGAAGGTCCTCGTCGACGGCTTCGGCATAGCGGGCGTCGGCTCGGTCGAGGACGACGTCAGGACGCTCGTCGGCTGATCCCCGGCCGGCGGAGGCGGCGAATGGCATCCGCGTCGGGCTCCCCGGCCCGGCGCGTTTCACATTCACCCCCGTACGACGCTATACTACTATCATGAAGAGATCAGATAACGCCCCGCGCGTCGACAGGAAGACGGCCGACGAGCTGCTCTACGGGAGCCTCCGCGCCGTGTACCACTTCGAGAGGAGCCTGGTGGAACGGTTCGGGCTCGGCTACCAGGAGATATACCTGCTGCAGCTATTGCGCAGGCGCGAGACGGCCCGCGTCGGCGAGATAGCCGACGCGCTCGGCGCCAAGATGTTCACCGTATCGCGGCTGGTCACGCGGCTGCGGGAGCGGGGCTACGTCAGCAAGGCCCAGGACTCGGGCGACCGCAGGGGCATACTCGTCGGACTCGAGCCCCGCGGCGACGAGCTCGTCGCGGAGATCGAGAAGGCCAACTACGAGCTCGTCATCGGGTCGCTGTCCAGGCTGTCCGAGGCCGAGCAGGCCGCCTTCGTCGTCGTGGCCGAGAACCTCGACGAGGCCCTCGGCGTCGCCGACCGGACCAGCTACGAGTCCTAGCGGTCGTACTCCCCGTACTCGCAGCCGCCGAGCTCGCCTTCGAGGACGTCGACCTCGGCCCATTGGCCGCCGCGCCTCTCGAGCAGCCGTACGGTGCCCGACGCGTAGCCGCCGTTCCACAGCTGGTTGTGCTTCTTCTCGCCGTCGGGGTTCTCGTAGTTGACGTTGAGCATGGTATCCCGCGGGCACGAGAAGCGGATCTCGACCTTGGCCTTGCCGTGCCACGCGTCGATGTTCCATTCGACCCTATCGTCGTACACCGGGCAATCGAAGACCTGCTTGGAACCGGTCCAGAACTTGGAGAAATTCCACTCGTAGAATTTCCCCTCGTAATGCAGCGCGATGAGCAGCCTCCTCGGCAGGGAGATGCCGAACGCGACAGGCTGGGCGCCGCCGACGTCCAGGCTCGATAGCTCCAGGCGCTTCCCGGTCTTGCGGCTCTTCAGGCAGTTGCAGTTCAGCCAGACCCAGGGGCTGGTGTAGTCGCGTCCCCAGTTCTTGTCCTGGTAGCCGAACGAGTCCTCGGGGGAGACCCGGAAGCGCTCGCCGTTGAAGGTGATGACGCCCTTGTAGCGGGTGCGCATGCCGGCCGCGTGCCAGTACATATTAAAGGCGTCCAGCCTGCGGAAGAAGGCGCTCGTGCCCCAGCCCACGCTGTAGCGCAGGATCTTCTCCGCCTCCAGGTCCCAGCTCATCTCGCCCGCGTCGGACATGTACTCCGGATGGGCGTCGGCCTCGGCCCGGCTCAGCGCGACCGAGCCCTTGATCCTGGTCTCGGTGGCGGTATGCTCGCCGATCCGAACGTCCATGCCGTCCCGCGAGGCGGAGAACGCCGATACCGGATACAGGTTGTGGAGCTGGGCCTTGCCGGCCGCGCCCCAGCAGCCCGCCTTGAGCATCGCGTAGCAGGGCTTGCGTCCGGCCCCCTTGTTCGCCGGGAGCTGGCCCGCGACCGGCTCGGCCTCGCCGAAGCCCGGGTTGATGACGTAGTACTCGATGAAGAACGGCCTGCGCTCGCCGGTCTTCTCGCTCGTGCCCACGAGCGAATGCCACCACCAGTCGTACCCGCGCCGCGCGCGCGCGCCAGAGAGCATGTACCCGTTCCTCGCGTCGTCCATGGTCGCCTCCTGGCGGGACGGCTCATGGCCACCCGCGCCTACGATCATAGACCATAAATTTGCACTGTGCAAATTTAATTAACCGTTTATACTATGGCATGGTCCGGGCGCGCCCCGGCCGGGAGGCTACAGATGGCGACTGTCACGATAGAACGATTGCCGGCTCTCTCCGGCGGGGCCGCGGCGCCCCTGCCGAACGGCTTCGTCGACTCGGGCTACGCGGAGGGCTGCGCGGCCCTGCCCCGCGACTACGGCACGGAGGCCTGGGAGGCGCGGCCCGAGGTGGCCGCGATACGCCGGGCCGTGTTCGATGCGCTCGACCGCCTCGACGCCGAGGCCTCGGTATCCGACCGCTTCAGGGGCCGGCCCGTCCTCGTCAAGCCGAACCTCGTGACCGTGTACCACGAGATGGGCATGGCCCGGAGGTCCTTCCCCGAGACCACCGACCCGCGGGTGCTCGACGCCGCGGTGCTATGGCTAGGACGCTTCGCGTCGACGATACGCATCGTCGAGTCGTCGGGGCGCGGGGCCCCGACCCGCGGCTCGTTCAGGGTCTCGGGGATAGACCGGCTCGCCAGGCGCCGCGGCTGCGACCTGGTCGCGCTCGAGGAGACGCCGGTAGACCGCTACCTGCTGCCC
>QKAK01000010.1 GCA_003247225.1 Spirochaetota bacterium
GCGGCGAGCGCGTCCGGAACGCCGGCGTACGCCGCCCCGAACGCGGTCGGGTCGACGAGCGTCGCCCCGGGAGGCGACAGCTCGTCGTCGCGGACCTCGTAGACCGTCCGCCCCGAGCCTATCGCGACGAGCAGGCGCTGGAGGTCCCGGTCGCCCGGCTCGACGAAGCGGACCTCGCCCGTCGCGAGCGGCCGCCGGCCCGAGGCGAGGAGGCGGCGCCACGAGCCGCGCCGGCACGGTGACAGGAGCGCGTAGAAGCCGTCCGAGCCGGGCGCGCCGAGGAGCCGCTCGTCGTCGGAGGCCACCGCGAGGCCGCCCGAATCGCGCAGCAGCTCGGCGCGCGCGTCGAAGCCCGGCTCGGCCCGCGCGCTCAGGAGGCGGCAGACGCGCGAGAAGCCCGGCCGGTCCATCGCGATCAGCAGGGCCCTGCCGCCGCCGGGGCGGCCGTCGAGCGACAGCTCGGCGCCGACGACCGGCTTGAGCCCCTCGGACTCGCAGGCCTCGACGAAGTCCGGCGCGCCATAGAGCCCGTCGCGGTCGGCCAGCGCGAGCGCCCCGTAGCCGAGGGCCTTGGCGCGCCTGGCCAGGGCGATCGGCATGGCGCAGCCGTAATGGAAGGAATAGCCCGACGCGACCAGGAGCGGCGCTAGCATCGGACCGCCCCGGACGGGCCGAGCGCGGTCAGGGCGCAGGGCTCTATCGCGCCTGAACCGTATCGCCCGCGTATCGAGTCGAGCGCCGATTGCAGCCTCGAAAGCCTCGACTCGCCCGGCTCGAACAGGTCCAGCTCCGGCCCGGCGGCGCCGAGGCCGGACAGCGTCAGCGCCATCGAGCGCACGCGGACCCGCCTGGTCCTGGCGCGGCCGAGCGCCTCGAGCGCGAGGGCGAGGGCCTCGTCGTCCCGCCATAGCCGCCGGGCCGACCTGGCGGACGCCGAGCCGCGATACGAGAAGCCGAGCCCGTCGCGCCTGAGCGAGAAGGCCAGCTCGGCCGACAGCGACAGGAGCCTGAGCCGCAGGGCCTCCGGATCGGCCGTGTCGGGCTCGAGCACGGCCTCGGCCGAGGCGCTACGGCTACCGAGGGGCAGCGGATTGACCGGCGAGTCGTCGACGCAGCGGGCGCGGGCGACGAGCTCTCGGCCCCTCGGCCCGACGGCCGCCGCGCGGGCGTCGTCCAGGTCGGCGATGCCGCCTATATCGTCGATTTCGAGCAGCGCCAGCCTGCGCAGCAGGGCCGGGCCGACGCCGGGGAGCAGGGACGCCGGCTGGCGCCTGACGAGGGGCCCCTCCTCCGCGGTCGACAGCGCGACGAAGCCGCCGGGCCTGAAGACCCTGGTCGCCACCTTGCTCGCGGTCTTCGTCGACGACAGCGCCAGGGCCGGGCTCAGTCCGGTTTCGGCGAGTATGCGCGAGCGTAGCCGCTGCGCGGCGTCGTCAGGCGGACCGTAAAGGCGCCCGGTGCCCGTCAGGTCGGCGAAGAGGTGCCCCCGCCCCGCGCGCTCGACGAGCGGCGTGAGCTCGAGCGCCAGGCGCCAGAGCCGGTCCTCCGCGTCCCGGTACAGCTCGGCGCGCGGCGGCGTCGCGACCAGTCCGGGCAGGAGCGCCCGGGCCGCGGCCAGGCTCATGCCGGGCCGCGCGCCCTCCCGATGAGCCAGCGCCGACACGTCGAGCACGACGGCCCGCGACAGGCGCTCGTTGGCCACGACGAAGGGGCGACGGCGGAGCGACGGCTCGAGCGACTCCTCGAGCTCGGCCATCAGCCCGACGGCGTTGATATGCAGCACCCGACCGGACGACACGGCCTCCCCCTCACAGCAGGCGGAAGGAGCGCGCCAGCGATACGAGCAGCTTGGCGCCCGCCGGGGCGGCTCCCCCGCGGCGGTTGGCGAAATAGACGCGCAGCTTCCGCGCCTCGACGCTCATCGCCTCGAGCCTGGGCAGCCAGGAGCCGAGCTCGTCGCGGCTATAGCGGTAGCCGGCCCGGGAGCCCCGGTCGCCGGCCAGCCAGGCCTCGCCGTCGCGGCCGTGGAAGCGGACGCAGGCCAGCTCGGAGGTTACCAGGTCGGACACCGGCGGCAGGCCGTCGATCCGCGGCAGGTCGACGGCGCATAGGCAGACCCGCCTGGCCTTGAGCCCGTCGATGGCCCTGGCGTTGAGCCATTCCGCGTTGAGCAGCTCGACGGCTACCGGGAAGGAGGCGAGTTCCCTGAGCGCGCGGTCGAGCGCGCGCCTCTCGTCGTCGCCGTAGCGGAACGAGAACGGGAACGGCAGGAGGAGCGCGCACAGCGTCCCGGCCTCGGCGAGGGGGCCGGCGGCGCGGGCCAGCTCGCGGACCGCGGCCAGCATAGCCGCCGGAGCGGGAGCGCCGGCCAGCGCCGCCGCGCGCAGAGTGACGTCTATCGGGCGCCTGGCGCGGGCTATGGCCTCGGCCGGTGATGGCGGCGTCGCCGAGCCCGGCCCGGCGGCGATCCGAGGCGGATAGTCGAGCTCGAGCGTATCGAAGGCCTCGCTGTACGCGCCCAGGTACTCCGACCTGCCGAGGCCGCGGCGGTACAGCTCCCCCTCCCAGTCGGGGTAGTCGTATCCCGAGGTGCCGATGCGCAGGTCGCAACCCGATTCAAGACGCGGATCCATGCCTCAGTTGTACTATACATTCGTTTAGTATGCAAGGAGAGCCGTCGCCCGATCCGCCGCCGGCACTATACACCCGGGCCGGTCTCTTGGTATGGTTCAAGCACACACATGAGCGAACTAGATACCCAGCTGCGCAGGCGGCTTACCTTCGCGATCATATCGCACCCGGACTCCGGCAAGACCACCATTACCGAGAAGCTGCTCCTCTTCGGAGGCGCCATCCATATCGCCGGCGCCGTCAAGAGCGGCAAGACGATGAAGGCGTCGGTTTCCGACTTCATGGAGATGGAGAAGGAACGCGGCATATCGATCAGCACCTCGGTGATGGGCTTCGAGTACGGCGACCGTAAGATCAACCTGCTCGATACGCCCGGCCACGCGGACTTCTCCGAGGACACCTACCGGGGCCTCTCCGCGGTCGACAGCGCCCTCCTCGTGATCGACTCGGTCAAGGGCGTCGAGGACCGGACGCGCAAGCTGTGCGAGGTATGCCGGATGCGGCATACCCCGATAGCCACCTTCATGAACAAGCTCGACCGCGAGGGCAAGGACCCGATGGAGCTGCTCGACGAGGCCGAGCGGGAGCTGGCCATAGGCGTCCGTCCGGTCACCTGGCCGGTCGGCCAGGGCAGGAGCTTCAAGGGCGTCTACGACCTCGTCCAGAAGCGCCTGCTCCTGTTCTTCCCCGGCGAGAGCCAGCGACCGGAGGACGTGGTGACGATACGCGACCTGTCCGACCCGCTGCTCGAGCGGAAGGTGGGGCCGTCGCTGGCGGCCAAGCTGCGCGACGACGTGGCCCTGCTGTCCGGCGTCTACCCGCCGTTCGACGCGGCCGAATACCTCGCGGGCAAGGCGACGCCGGTCTTCTTCGGCTCGGCGATCAACAACTTCGGCATCCGCGAGCTGCTCGACGCGATGACCTCGCTCGCCCCTACCCCCACCCCGAAGCGCTGCGACGAGCGGGTGGTCCACCCCGGCGAGGACAAATTCTCCGGCTTCGTGTTCAAGATCCACGCCAACATGAACCCGAGGCACCGCGACCGCGTCGCCTTCCTCCGCGTCTGCTCGGGCACCTTCGAGCGCAACAAGACCTACTACCACGTGCGCTCCGGCAAGCCCTTCAGGACGGCCAACCCGACCGCGTTCATGGCCCAGGACAGCGAGATCGTCAACGAGGCCTGGCCCGGCGACATCATCGGCATCCACGACACCGGCACCTTTAAGATAGGCGATACCGTCACCGAGGGCGAGCGGATCAACTTCAAGGGCATCCCGAGCTTCGCGCCGCAGATCTTCCGCTACATCGTCAACGCCGACCCGCTCAAGGAGAAGCAGTACCACAAGGGGCTGGACCAGCTGGCCGAGGAAGGCGTGGTGCAGATCTTCTCGAAACCCCACCAGCCGAACGTCCGCGTGCTCGGCGTGGTCGGGCAGCTCCAGCTCGAGGTGCTGCAGTACCGCATGGAGCACGAGTACGGCGCCAAGTGCTCCTATCGGCCCATAGACCTGTCCATAGCCCACTGGATAACGTCGGACGACGGCAAGGCGCTCGAGGCCTTCGCCGACGAGCATTCCAGGCGCATCCTCGTCGATATACGCGACACCTACGTATTCATGTCCGAGTCCGAGTGGCAGTTCGAGCGCATCAAGTCGAATAACCCGGCCATACGCTTCTACTCCACCTCGGAGATGGTCGAGGACCGCAGCGACGCATAGGAAAGCCCCCTCCCGGCTCGCCGGAAGGGGGCTCGTCGTCTCGTACCGAGCCGGCCTCGACTAGCGCATCAGCCGCCTGACGAGGGCCTCGCACTCGGCGCGGTCCATGATCCGCGGGACCGGATAGAGCGGATGAGCCTCTCGGAACGCCCGCTCGACGATCAGCGGTATATCCTCCTCGCGTATCTGCTCGAAGCCTTCGGGGATAGCCATGCGCCGATTGAGCTCGCGTATCGAGGCGACGAAGGCCTCCGCCTTCTCAGCCACGCTCTGCCCCTCCGACGAGACGCCGGCTATGTCGGCCAGTCTGGCCAGCGGCGCGTGGGCCGACTCGCCGAAGTAATCGAGCACGTACGGCAAGATCACCGCGTTGGCCAGGCCGTGGGGCAGGCCGTACAGCCCGCCGAGGTTATGCGCTATCGCGTGCACGTAGCCGACGTAGGCCCTGGTGAACGCGATGCCCGCGTAGTACGAGGCGAGCAGCATGTTGCCGCGGGCCTCGATGTTCTTGCCGTCCTTGTAGGCCGTCTCGATGTTCGCGAAGATGAGCGCCACCGCCTTCTCGGCCTTCTCGATCGTGTTCTTCGTATTGCTGCGGCCGACGTAGGCCTCGACGGCGTGCGTCAGCGCGTCCATGCCGGTCGTCGAGGTGATATGGGGCGGCAGGCCGACGGTCAGCTCGGGGTCGAGCACCGCGTACGGCGGCAGCAGCTTCGGGTCGTTGATCGCGTACTTCTCGTGCGTCGACGGATCGGTTATGACGGCCGCGATGGTCGTCTCCGAACCGGTGCCGGCCGTGGTCGGCACCGCGAAGATCGTCGCGGGCCTCCGCCCGACCTTGAGCAGGCCGCGCATGCTCGGGACGCTCCTGCCCGGGTTCGTTACGCGGGCCGCGCAGCCCTTGGCGCAATCCATCGACGAGCCGCCTCCGAAGGCGATGATGGCTTGGCAACCCTTTTCCTTGTACAGCGCCAACGCGTCCTCGATATTCTGGATGGTCGGGTTGGCCTGCGCGCCGTCGAACAGCGCGTACTCGACGCCGGCCTCGCGGAGGCTGTCGAACAGCCCGTCGAGCAGATGTACCGCCATCAGCCCCTTATCGGTGACGACGAGCACCCTCGAGAAGCCCTTGGCCTTGATGAGCGCCGGCAGGCGCCTGACGCTGCCGGGGCCGTCGAGCAGCTCGGGCGGCGTGAAGTCGAGGAAATTCGTCGCGAGGCGCATGACGGCTTGGTAGGTCCGGTACCACATATTCCTGATGATCATTATTCCCCCCGGAAGTAGGGCTAAGCGCTACGGCGTGCCCGGTTCCGGATCAAGGTAGCCCCGTAGCACCGGGCCGTCAAGGAAGAAATGCGTCCACGGAGGTCGGACAAGCCGATGGTCGAGCCGCGGCCCGGGCGCCCCGGACGGACGGTTACTCGCCGAGCGCCGCTTCTACGGCCTCGAGGAGCTGCTCCATCGTGAACGGCTTGGGGATCGAACCCTTGATGCCGAAGTGACCGTTGAAGTTCTTGATCGAGTCGGCCTCGGTGGATACCCGCCCGGACATCAGCACGATCGGGACGGCCGGCCATTTCTGGTTCAGCTCGAAGGCGAGTTCCAAGCCGTTCCTGTCAGGGAGCACGACGTCGACGAGGGCCAGCGAAACCTGGTTGGAGGCCATCATCGCGAGGCCTTCTTCGGAGGAAGCGGCGCACAAGGCCTTATAGCCGCCCCGCTCAAGCATCATGGACACCGTATCGCGGATCAGCGCGTCATCGTCGATGACAATGAGAGTTTTCATTATCGTTTCCCCTAGTACGGCCAACCGGACGTTCATCGAGTCGACTCGCTCGTCTCGGCGCGTTAACTATACGCCGACACGACGGGCGGCGCAAGCTAATTATAGGACGCCGACGCTCGGGCGCGCCATACCTTGACGACGCGCCGGGCTGCGGCTATCATGCCGCCGGAGCCGAGGCGCCGACCAGGCGCGGGCGCTCCGTAAGCGGCCGGGATGGTGGAATTGGCAGACACCAGGGACTTAAAATCCCTTGCCCGAAAGGGCGTACGGGTTCGAGACCCGTTCCCGGCAATAGCCTCTCAGATTCAAGCGCTATCGATCATAGAATCGGATACCCCCGCCGTCCGGCTTCAAGCTCCGCTTGCATCGTAGCCGGCGGCCAGATAGTATCGTCCTAG
>QKAK01000112.1 GCA_003247225.1 Spirochaetota bacterium
GGGCGGCGTGTCGTGTCAGCTCTTTAGCACGTCCCGGAGATACTTCCCGGTCCACGACTCCTTGACCTTGACGATGTCCTCGGGCCGGCCCTGGGCTACGATGGTGCCGCCGCGGGTGCCGCCCTCGGGGCCGAGGTCGATCACCCAGTCGGCCTGCTTGATGACGTCGAGGTTGTGCTCGATCATGACGATCGAGTTGCCGGTGTCGACGAGGCGCTGGATGGTCTCGAGGAGCTGCTTGACGTCGGCGAAGTGGAGGCCGGTGGTCGGCTCGTCCATGAAGTACAGGGTCTTGCCGGTGGCGCGCCTAGCCAGCTCGAAGGCGAGCTTGACGCGCTGGGCCTCGCCGCCGGAGAGGGTCAGGGCGGACTGGCCGAGCTTGATGTAGCCGAGGCCGACGGACAGGAGGGTCTGCATCTTGTGGGCTATCTGGGGCACCTTGTCGAAGAAGGAGGCGGCCTCCTCGATGGTCAGGTCGAGGACCTCGGCGATGTTCTTTCCCTTATAGCGTATCTCGAGGGTCTCGTTGTTGAAGCGCTTGCCGTGGCAGTGCTCGCAGGTGACGTAGACGTCGGGCAGGAACTGCATGGCTATCTGGAGGGTGCCGTCGCCCTGGCAGTGCTCGCACCGGCCGCCCTTGACGTTGAAGCTGAAGCGGCCGGGCCTGTAGCCGCGGGCCTTGCTCTCGGGGAGCCCGGCGAAGAGGTCGCGGATCTGGGTGAAGACGCCGACGTAGGTGGCGGGGTTGGAGCGCGGGGTGCGGCCGATCGGGCTCTGGTCGATGTTGATGATCTTGTCGATGGCGCCGAGGCCCTCGATCGAGTCGAACTCGCCCTCCGGGCGGACGACGCGGGTGATGCGGTTGGAGATGGCCGGGAAGAGGAGGTCGGTGAGGAGGGTGCTCTTGCCGGAGCCGGAGACGCCGGTGACGCAGGTGAAGCCGCCTAAGGGTATGGTCACGTCGACGTTCTTGAGGTTGTGCTCGCGGCAGCCGCGTATGGTTATCGCGTTGCCGTTGCCCTCGCGCCGCTTCTCGGGCACCGGGATGACGAGGTCGCCCGCCAGGTAGCGGCCGGTGACGCTCTTCTTGTTGCGCATCACCTCCTCGGGGGTGCCGCAGGCGATGACGTGGCCGCCGTGGACGCCTGCGCCGGGGCCGAGGTCGACGACGTAGTCGGCGGTGCGCAGGGTCTGCTCGTCGTGCTCGACGACGATCAGGGTGTTGCCGATGTCGCGCAGGTAGACGAGGGTGTCGATGAGCTTCTGGTTGTCGCGCTGGTGGAGGCCGATGGACGGCTCGTCGAGTATGTACAGGACGCCGACGAGGCTGGAGCCTATCTGGGTGGCCAGGCGGATGCGCTGGGCCTCGCCGCCTGAGAGGGTGCCGGCCTTGCGCTCGAGGGTCAGGTAGTCGAGGCCGACGTTGCGCAGGAAGGAGAGCCTCGCGGTGATCTCCTTGAGGATCTGGGACGAAATGTGCTTCTGGGTGTCGGTCAGCTCGAGCGCGCCGAAGAACTTGACCGACTCGTCGACCGACCTGGCGCTCAGGTCGTGGATATTGACGCCGCCGACGGTGACGGCGAGGGCCTCGGGGCGCAGGCGCCGGCCGCCGCAGCTCTCGCAGGGCTTCTCGCTCATGAACTTCTCGAGCCATTCCTTGACGCCCTCGCTGGTGGTCTCGAGGTAGCGCCGCTTGAGCTCGGCGAGTATGCCCGGGAAGGCGGACTCGTACTCGAAGTGGCCGGTGCCCTTGGCGTTGTCGTAGCGGACGCGGACCTTCTCGTCGCCGCCGTGGAGGATGACGCGCATGACCTTCTCGGGCAGCTCGCCGAAGGGGGTATCCAGGCTGAATTTGTAGTGCTTGGCCAGCGCCTCGAAGCGCGAGCGGAACCAGGCGGCGTCGGGGTTGTACGGGATGCAGCCGCCCTCGTTGAACGACAGCGACTTGTCGGGGATGACGAGGTCGGGGTCGAACTCGAGCTTGATGCCGAGGCCGGTGCACTCGGGGCAGGCGCCGTAGGGGGTGTTGAACGAGAAGAGCCGCGGCTCCATCTCCGGCAGGCTGATGTTGCAGTCGGGGCAGGCGCCGCGCTGGCTGAAGAACTCGTCGACCTCGGAGCCGTCGACCTCCCTGGAGACGATGGCGACGCCGTCGGCGATGCGCAGGGACGTCTCGACGGCCTCGGCGAGGCGCCTGCGGCCGTCCTCGGACAGCTTGAGCCGGTCGACGACGACGTCGACGCTGTGCTTCTTCTGCTTGTCGAGGACGATCTCCTCGTCGAGGGAGCGGATCTCGCCGTCGACGCGGGCGCGGACGAAGCCCTGCTTGGCCGCGTCCTCGAGGATCTTGACGTGCTCGCCCTTCTTGCCCCGTACGACCGGGGCGAGGACCTGGAGCCTGGTGCCGGCCTTCCACGACATGATGGTGTCGAGGATCTGGTCGATGCCCTGCTCGCGTATCTCCCGGCCGCACTTGGGGCAGTGCGGGACGCCGACGCGGGCGTACAGGAGGCGGTAGTAGTCGAATATCTCGGTGACGGTGCCGACCGTCGAGCGGGGGTTCCGGTGGGTCGTCTTCTGCTCGATGGATATCGCCGGCGACAGGCCCTCGATGTAGTCGACGTCGGGCTTCTTCATCTGCCCGAGGAACTGCCTGGCGTAGGCCGACAGCGACTCGACGTAGCGGCGCTGGCCCTCGGCGAAGATGGTGTCGAACGCCAGGGAGCTCTTGCCGGAGCCCGACAGGCCCGACACCACGATCAACTTGTCCCTCGGCAGCTCGACGTCTATGTTCTTCAGATTGTTCTCGCGAGCGCCTTTTACGATGAGCTTGTCCATGATGCGTTCTAGCATATCGTCACCGCCGCCAGGACGGCAAGGGGCTTAACGGTTGTTTAGTAATCGAGGGCGCCGGCGATCGGGGCTATCCCGCGGGCCGAGCCCGGCGTATACTGGCGCCCGCCCGAAGGGGCCTTGCGGGAGGGAACGGAGCATGAGGCTGAAGAAGAGCTGGCTGGTCATACTGATCGTCGTGGCGGTACTGGCGCTGCTCGGCAAGATTACGCCGGCGCTTACCGAGTCGGCGTACGTGAAGTACAGGGCGTCGACCCGGGCATTCGACGTATCGGCCGTGGCCGACGGCGTCTACGAGGGGAGCGCCTTCCTCTTTCCGGTGTCGGTCAAGGCGCGGGCGACCGTCTCGGGCGGCCGCCTGGCTTCCGTCGAGCTGCTCAGGCACTTCAACGGCCAGGGCAAGCCGGCCGAGGCTATCGTCGGGAAGGTCGTCGAGGCCCAGTCGCTCGGGGTCGACGTCGTCTCCGGCGCCACGCACTCGAGCCTGACGATACTCAAGGCGATAGAGCGAGCGGTCTCCAAGGGAGTCGCGCGATAAGAAAATCACTAAAAAGCTCGGTATCCGCTCGGTAGCGGGGCGGATCCGTGCTATGATCTGGCCCGTTTCACGTACCCCACGAATCGGAGCGGATCATGAGAGCACGGAACCATTTCAAGTCTATCGCGCCCGCCCTGCTGGCCCTCGTCGCCGCGGCGCTGACGGCGCCGGCCGGCGCGCAGGACGGCGCCCCGTTGGCCGTCGGCGCCGGCGGCGGCGCGCGGGTCCCCTACGGGGCCGTACCGAGGCTGCACCCGGGCGTCGAAGCCGACGTCCCGTTCGTCTACTATAAGCCGCCCGAGCGCGTCGACTTCTACGCCCAGGCCGCCGCCGGGACCGTCGCGATGACGCAGTCCGGCGGGACCGCCGGGCAGGTCCTGTCGCCGGCCTCCAGGCTCCCGCTCGCCCTCGTGGAATACGGCCCGAGGGGCGAGCTCGGCAACGCCCCGTCGCGGCCGCAGGTCTACCTGACCTTCTCCCAGCCGATGGTACCCGTCGCCAGGCTCGGGACGCCGATGGCCTCGGTCGAAGGCGTCGCCGTGAGCCCCCCGCTCAGGGGCCGATGGAAATGGATCAGCACCCGTTCGCTCGCCTTCGACCCCGACGAGGACCTCGTCCCCTTCACCGAGTACACGGTCGGCGCCGGCGGGCTGGCCTCGCTGTACGGCGACCGGCTCGCCCCCGCCTCGTTCTCCTTCCATAAGGGCAGCTTCGCGATGGGCAAGGTCTCGAGCAGGCTCGCGCCGGGCAAGACCTGGGACCTGTCGCCCGACGAGCTGTCCGAGCTCGTCGTCGCCTTCAACCAGGAGGTACGGGCCGCGGCGCTGCGCTCGGCGCTGGAGCTCAGGGACTCGGGCGGGCGCTACCGGCTAGAGCCGTACGGATGGGACGCGAAGGCGGAGGAGATTACCGACCGACCGAGCCGCTACGCGCTCGTCCGGGTGCTCGACCCGGTACCGGAGGGCCGCGACCTGGAGCTCGTCCTGAAGGCCGGGTCGCGGGCCGCTCCCGACGGGGTCCCGACCGAGTTCGACGCCTCCGCGAGGCTCGGCTCGCTACGGCCGTTCACGCTGTCCCTCCCGCGCGGCGACCGGGTCCAGGAGGGCCTGTACCGCTACCGGGCCGACGACGCGAACGCGATATGGCTGCAGTTCTCCCATCCGGTGGACAGGGACAGCCTCCTCCGGGCGCTCCGCGTCGCGGTCGACGCGCCGGCGTCGACCGACTACGACGAGTACAAGGCGATGAAGAACCCGAACGTCCGGATACAGTCGGGTCCCGCCGCCGTCGACGTCCCCGACTCGGCCGTCGAGCTCTTCGGGACCCGCGCCCGCGTCAACGGGCTGCCGTTCGACCTGACCGCAACCTACGAGGTCCGCGTCGCCGCGTCCGTGAAGGACGCCTACGGCCGTACGCTCGCCGAGGGCGGCTCGTTCAAGTTCCGCCTGGGCAACCCGCTGAGCTACGTCTACTTCCCGCATACCGGCTCCAGGATGCTCGAGGCCGCCTTCCCTCCCCGCGCGATCGCCGAGGTCCAGGACGCCGAGTACCTGCGCTACAGCGTCGACCGCTGGAGCCCCTCCGGGGGCTGGAGCCGCGTCGCCGACGTCGAGGCCGACCTCGCGTCGCTGCCGCCGATGACCAAGCACTTCGAGGTCCTGGACCTGCGGCCCTGGCTCGACGCGAAGGGCAAGGGCCGGCTGCGCGTCACCTGGACGGCGAAGGACCAGGGGCGCTATCCGCGGCAGCGCGAGGCGTCGCTCGACGTCCAGGTCACCGACCTGGCGGTGACGGCGCGCGTCGCGTACAACCTGGTGATCTGCCGCGTCACCTCCATATCGACCGGCGAGCCGGTGCCGGGCGCGGAGGTGCGGCTCTACGACTACGAGACCGAGCGCATGAGCGCCCGCGCCGACGCCGAGGGCGTCGCGGCGTTCCCGCTCGGCCCCGGCGAGTACGTCCGCTCCTTCTACAGCAAGGTCGGGACGCGGAGCTACCCGACCGACAACCTGCGCGTCGTCGCCGAGAAGGGCGGCGACCTCGTCTCGTGGACGCCCTCCGGCCACGACGCGTGGCGCTTCGACGTGGCGGGGCGGACGACCGCGCCCTCGGCCGAGGCGCCGAGGCGGCTGGCCTTCCTGTTCAGCGACCGCAAGATATACCGACCCGGAGAGACGGCGTCGTTCAGGGGCGTCGACCGCGTACTGACGCTCGGCTCGCTCGAGCCGCCCCCTCCGACGAGCTACGTCGCGAGGCTCAAGAGCCGCGAGTCCGGCGAGACGATAGCCCAGGCCTCCGGCGTCACCCTGGCCACCGGCGGCTTCTGGGGCTCCTTCGCGCTGCCCGAGGACCTCCGGCCGGGCTCGTACTCGATCGAGTACCGCCGCGTCCTCGGGGGCAAGGAGAGCGCGGGGACGAGCGAGGCCATCGTCGTGTCGAACTTCAGGCGGCTCCAGTTCGAGGCCGTCCTCGAGGCCCCCGCGCTGCCGGCGACAGCCGGCTCCGAGCTGTCGATGGAGCTGAGCGCCCGCTACCTGGCGGGCGGCGCGATGAGCGACGCGCGCTACTCGGGCCAATGGACCCGGGAGCCGTACTCGTTCGCGCCGACCGACAGGCTCCTATCCGCCCTGTACTACGGCCAGGAGGACGAGTGGGCCGAGCGCAGCTACCTGTCCGCCTTCGACGGCGCGACCGACGGCGAGGGCAAGGCCGCGCTGCGCCAGGCGACCGGCGGCGACGGCGTGCGGGGCAAGGTCTACCGCTACCGCGCCCAGGCCTCGGTCACCGACTCGCTGACCGGCCAGAGCGTCACGGCGGCCAAGTCAGCGGTCGTGTACCCCGCCTCGTTCATGGTCGGCGGCGCGGTCCGAGACGCCGGCTCGTCGTCCTACGCCCGCTACTTCGCCAAGGGCAAGCGACTGGCGCTCGACGCCGCGCTCGCGTCCATAGACGGCGGCCGAAGGCCCGACGCCTCGCCCGTCGACGTCGCCTACTCCGTCGTCCGCAAGGAATGGAAGCTGGTCCAGCAGCGGGGCGTCGACGGCGTCGACTCGCGCTGGACCGAGGAGGAGGTACCGGTAGCCTCCGGCGTCCTCCGGGTCGGGGACGGCATAGCCTCGGTCCCGTTCTCCGCCGACGCGGCGGGCCAGTACGCCGTCACGCTGACGGCCGCGGACGCGCGAGGCGGCCTCACCGCCTGCCGCCTCGGCTTCTGGGTCACCGGCAGCTCGTGGGTCAACTGGTACTCCGGGAACGCCCAGGGCATCGCCCTGACGCCCGAGCGCCCCGTCTACGCGCCCGGCGACGTCGCGCGCGTGCTGATGCGCTCGCCGCTGCCGGCGGGCGACTACCTCGTCACCACCGAGCGCGAGGGCATCATGTCGAGCCGCGTCGTCAGCTTCGACGGCCCGACGCAGGTGATCGAGGTGCCGATCGAGGAGAAGCACGTGCCGGTGCTCTACGTGGCCGTGTCGTCGTACTCCGTCCGCTCCGGCCCGCCCGAGCACCGCTACGGCCAGCCCGACCTGGGCAAGCCCGAGTCGTACTTCGGCCTGGCGCAGCTGCGCGTCTCCACGGACTCGAGGCGCATCAGGCTCGAGATAACCCCCGACGCGCCGTCGTACCTGCCGGGCTCCGAGGCGAGCTTCACGATACGGGCGACCAGGGACGGCAAGCCCGAGCCGAACGCCGAGCTCGTCCTCCTGGCCGTGGACCGCGGCGTCGTCGACATCGTCGACTACCACGTGCCGGACCCGATGGCCTACTTCTACAACCGGGCGAACTTCCCGCTCGGCGTCAGGGGCGGCGATAGCCGCGACATGCTGATGGACCCCGTCACCTACGAGGTCAAGGACCAGTTCGGCGGCGACGCCGGGAAGGACCAGGTGCGCAAGGACTTCAACCCGACGGCCGTGTTCGTGCCGGCGGCGGTGACCGGGCCCGACGGTACGGCCACCGTCCGCTTCGCCTGGCCAGACAACCTGACCACCTACCGCTGCACCGCGCTCGCGGTCACGGCGGACCGCTTCGGCCTGGCGGAGCGGGAGGTGCAGGTCAGGAACCCCGTCAACGTCAAGACGAACCTGCCGCGCAGGATGCGCGTGCGCGATACCGCGATGGCCGGCGTGATCGTCACCAACATGGACGCGAGGCCGCAGACCGTCACGGTGACCGCCTCGTCGGACATACTGACCGTCGTGGGCCAGAGGACCAAGACCGTCATCGTGGCAAGCGGCGAGACGAAGGAGCTGGCCTTCATGCTCGCGGCCGAGCGGGCCGGCGAGGGCGACATCGTATTCAGGACCAGGAGCGAGTCGCACAGCGAGTCCCTGGTCGAGCGCTACGCCGTCGACGAGCCGTCGACGTTCGAGACGGTCGCGTCCATCGGCTCGGTCGGCTGGGACGGCCCGAAGAAGGGCAAGGCGTCCTTTACCGAGGGCCTCGTGCTGCCGCTGCAGCCGAACGGAGCGGACGGCGGCCTCGAGCTGACGCTCGGCGCCTCGCGCCTGCCGATGCTCGGCAGCGCCATGCGCTACGTCATCGACTATCCCTACGGCTGCAACGAGCAGCTCTGCTCCCGGCTGCTGCCGCTGGTCGTCTTCGGCGACTACGCCGAGGCGTTCGGCCTGACCTCGCGGGTAGGCGCGCCGCGCGCGGTCGCCGAGCGGGTGCTGGCCGACATCGCCTCGACCCAGCGCCCGGACGGCGGCTTCGGCCTCTGGGCCTGGAGCGTCGAGTCGATCCCGTACGTGAGCCTGCGCGTCGCCCAGGCCGCCACGATGATGGACGAGAAGGGCTGGAGCCTGCCGCGCTCGCTCGACCGCGGGAGGCTGCACGCCTACCTGCAGAAGGAACTGCCGCGGGCCGGCGCGTTCGAGCAGGCCTACGGGCTCTACGCGCTCGCCGAGGCCGGGGTCGCGACCAAGGCCGACGCCGAGACCAGGCTGCGCGAGGCGGGCTCGTTCCGCGCCGCGGAATGGTCGTTCCTCGGCCTGGCCTTCGCCGAGCTGGGCGATATGGACCGGGCCGGGCAGTGCCTGGATAAGGCCAGGGGCTTCGTCCGCATGTCGCCCCGCTCGGTCGACGTCGAGACGAGCGGCCGCGGCGACTTCAACACGCGGCTCGTCGCCCTCGCGGCGGCGCTCGAGCTCCAGTCGCGCGTCAATCCGGCGAGCGACTTCGGGAGCCGCGTGACGCAGACCATCGTGGACGAGCTCGACAAGGGCTTCTGGCAGTCGACCAACACGACTTACTGGGTGCTGCACGCCTTCGCCGCGCTCATCGAGGCCGAGGGCGGCTCCCCCGACTTCAGGGCGCGCGTCACGGCCGACGGCGAGGAGCTCCTGTCCGCCGAGTTCCGCGGCCTGTCGGGCCGGCGGGAGGTCTGGAGGGGCGGGCTGTCCGAGGGGCCGCTCGCGTCGCTCGACCGGGAGCGGCTCCTGCCGCTCGTCTTCGAGCGGGACGGCTCGGGCAACCTGTACTACGGCACGGCCCTGCGCTACGCGGTGCCGACCGAGACCGCCTTGAACCGGGACGAGGGCCTGGAGGTGGTGTCGTCGCTCACGACGCCGTCGGGCGAGCCCGTCGGCGCCGGCCCGCTGCGGCGCGGCGAGCTGTACCGGCTGACGGTCACCGTCACCAACGACCAGAAGCTGTACAACGTGGCGGTGCGCATGCCGATCCCCGCCGGCGCCGACATCGTCGAGTCGGCGGGTGACCGGCGCGGCCCGGAGTACGACGACGGGTCCTACGGCTCGAGCCGCGTCAAGGCGTTCGACACCGAGGCGCACGCGTACGTCGACGCGCTGTACCCCGGCACGCACAGCTACTCGGTGCTGTTCAGGGCGACGGCGGCCGGCGTCTATACCGTGCCGCCGGCGTCGGCGGAGTGCATGTACCAGCCGGAGATATTCGGGAGGGACGTGGCGAACCTGATTATGATAGGCCTATGACGAGGGGCTTCCCGCGCTGGCCGAGGGCCCTGGCCGGGGCCTCGACGGCCGTCGCCGCGGCGGCGCTGCTCGCGCGCGCCGCGCTCGTCGCGACGCCCTACCCCGAGCTCGACGCCTTCCTCGCCAGGCCCTACAGCCTCAGGGTCGTCGACCGGGCCGGGCGGGAGCTGTACGTCGGCACGGTCGGCGACGGCGTCCGCAGGCAGTACGCCGCGCTCGGCGAGCTGCCGCCCTGGCTACCGGGCCTGTTCCTGGAGGCCGAGGACAGCCGATTCTATCTCCACCCTGGCGTCGACCCCGTAGCGGTGATCCGCTCCGCGCTGCAGGCGGCGGCGAGCGGCAAGGCCGTCTCCGGGGCGTCGACCGTCTCGATGCAGCTGGCCAGGCTGGCGCGTCCGCGTGACCGCTCGCTCCGCTCGAAGGCGCTCGAGGCGCTCGACGCGATGCGGCTCGAGGCGAGGATAGGCAAGCGGCGCGCGCTCGAGCTCTACCTGTCGAGCATCCCGTACGGCCGGGGCGCCGAGGGGGTCGCGTCGGCCGCGCGCGCGTACTTCGGCAAGGACGCCGCGCAGCTCGACGCCTACGAGGCGGCCGTGCTCGCGACGCTGCCGAGGAGCCCGGGACGGCTCGACCCGGCAGAGGACCCGGACGGGCTGGTCGAGGCCGTCGCCCGCGGCTTCGGCCGCTCCCGGGCGCGGCGCGACGACCCGGAGGCCTTCGACGCGCTCGTGCGCGCCGCCGTGGCCGGCAGCCGCGCCGGCTCCTACCCGTCCGTCGCGCCCCACTTCGTGCGGGACGTCGTCCTCCCCGTCGCCGACGAGGCTCGGGGCGACGGCTGGACCGTCCGCGCCACCCTCGACCTCGAGCTGCAGGGACGCCTGGAGCGGGCCGTCGCGTACGAGCTCGAGGGACTGGACGACGCGAGGCTGCGCAACGGCGCCGGCGTCGTCCTGGACCCGCGGAACGGCGACATCCTCGCCTGGTCGGGCTCCGTAGACTTCGACGACCCCGCCGGCGGGCAGCTCGACGGCGTGCTGGCGCGCAACCAGCCCGGCTCCTGCCTGAAGCCGTTCCTGTACGCGCTCGCGCTCGACTCGGGCTTCAAGCCGTCGGACCCGCTGCCGGACGTGCCGATGGACTTCGGCGGCGAGCGGGTATACGTGCCGCTCAACTTCAACAACAAGTACAACGGGCCGGTGCGCCTCCGCGTCGCGCTCGCCTCGAGCCTGAACGTGCCGGCGGTCTATACGCTCAACCGCCTCGGCGTGCAGCGCTTCGCCGACTTCCTCGTCTCGCTCGGCTTCGAGTCGGTGGCCGGGCAGCGCGACCACCTCGGCGTCGGCCTGGCCCTCGGCAACGCGGAGGTCAGCCTCCGCGAGCTGGCGACCGCCTTCGCCGTCTTCCTGCGCGACGGCGTACCGCTCGTGGTCCGCGGCACGCTGCCGGCCGGCGTCGCCCCGGACGACGGCGGCGGGGAGCCCTCAGGGCGGCTCGGGCGTTCAGCCGCCGGCGAGCCGGTAATGTCGCCCTACGCCGCGGAGACGATCAGGTCGATACTATCGGACCCGGCGAGCCGCTTCCTCGGCTTCGGCGAGGGGCCGGCCTTCGACGTAGGCTACCAGGCGATGTTCAAGACCGGCACGGCCAACCAGTACCAGCACGTCTGGGCGCTCGGCGCCACCGCCGACCTCGTCGTCGGCGTCTGGATGGGCAACTTCGAGGGCTTCACGGTGATAGGCTCGTCGGGCTCGTCGGTACCCGCACGCGCCGTCGTCGGGGTGCTGGACGCGGCGACCGAGCCGGGCTCCGCGCTGCCCGCCCCGTCCCACGGGCGCGAGGAGCGTATATGCTCGCTGTCCGGCGGGCTCGCCGGCCCGGGCTGCCCCGGCGCGGTCTACGAATGGTTCAGGGACGGCGAGGCGCCGGCTCCCTGCGACTGGCACGACCCGGAGCATCCCGGGGCCGAGCCCCGTTACCCCCCCGAGTACCGGGCCTGGCTCGATGGGGGCCTCAGGGTCGGCAGGCTCCAGGACGGAAGGTCGGGCGGGATCGGCGCGGCCATACTCAAGCCGAGGGACGGCGCCAGCTTCTGGCTTGACCCTTCGCGCCCCCCGGAGGACCAGCGCATACCGGTAGAACTGCTGTTCCGGTCGGCCGACGGCCTGTACGTCGAGTACGACGGCCGCGTCATGCTCCCCGACCCCGCGGGCCGGTTATCGCTGCCGGCGGAGAGCGGGGAGCACGTCCTGACGCTGTACGGCGACGGCGCGGCGGTCGACTCGATACGCTTCACCGTCGACTGAGACGCTACACGTTGAACTTGAAGAACATCACGTCGCCATCCGAGACGACGTAGTCCTTGCCCTCGGTGCGGAGCTTGCCGGCGGAGCGGAGGGCGGCCTCGGAGCCGAGCTCGTCGATGTCGGCGTAGGAGTAGACGTCGGCCTTGATGAAGCCGCGCTCGAAGTCGGTGTGTATAACGCCGGCGGCCTGAGGGGCCTTGTCGCCGGCGCGGATGGTCCAGGCGCGGCACTCGTCCTTGCCCGAGGTGAAGAAGGTCCGCAGGCCGAGCAGGCGGTAGGCGGCGTGGATCAGGGCGGAGAGGCCCGATTCGGCCAGCCCGAGCTCGGACAGGAACGCGAGGCGGTCCTCCTCGCTCTCCATCTCGGCGAGCTCCGCCTCGAACTTGCCGCAGATGACGACGGCCTCGGCGCCCTCGGCCGCGGCCCTGGCCTTGACCGCGTCTATATGCTTGTTGCCGTTCCTGACGCCGTCCTCATCGGTATTGCAGACGTAGATCTGCGGCTTCATCGTCAGTAGGAACCAGCCCCGCGCCTCGGCCGCCTCCTCGTCCGACAGCGCGACCGAGCTCGCCGGCCTGCCCTGCTCGAGCGCCGGCCGGACCTTGTTCAGCGCGGCGACCTCGTGCTCCGCGGCCTTCTTCTGCTCGCCGCCGAGCACGCGCATCGATCGCTGGGCCTTATCGAGGCGCTTATCCACGGTGTCCAGGTCGGCGAGCGCCAGCTCGGTCAGGATCACGTCGATGTCGTTGATCGGGTCGACCCGGTTAGCCACGTGGACGATATCCGGGTCCTCGAAGCAGCGCACGACGTGGGCGACGATACCGGTCTCGCGGATGTGGGCTAGGAACTTGTTGCCGAGCCCCTCGCCCTTCGAGGCGCCGGCGACGAGGCCGGCGATGTCGACGAACTCGACGACGGCGGGGATGCGGCGCTCGGGCTGGAACAGCTCGACGAGGCGGTCGAGCCTCGGATCGGGCACGGGCACGATGCCGGTGTTCGGCTCGATGGTGCAGAACGGATAGTTGGCCGCCTCGGCCTTGGCGCTCGACAGCGCGGAGAATATGGTGGACTTGCCGACGTTCGGAAGGCCGACGATGCCGCAGTTCAATGCCATGGGTTCCTCGGAACAATAGGATAGACGTTCGAAGAGTATACGGAAAGCGGTCCCGGACGCAACACACCTTGCGCTTGTTTCTATTTATCGATACAGTTATCTCAAGCATGATGCGGCGAAAGCGGCTTATTTCGATTTGTGAAATATCATTTCGATAATTGGTATTTACCTCGACGTCGATTCGTTGTAGTATCTAGCTCAGAGTTCGATCGCCCTTAAGGAGTATCGTAATGCCCGACTTTAGCCATCTCTATTCCATTAACGCGACGCATATGAAGGCCAGCACCATCCGCGAACTGCTCAAGCTGACCCAGAAGCCGGATATCATCTCCTTCGCCGGCGGCCTGCCCGCCCCGGACGTGTTCCCGGTCGAGGACCTGCGCGTGGCGGCCAACGCCGTGTTCGACGGCCCGGCGCGCAAGGCGCTGCAGTACGGCACCACCGAGGGCGACGACGGGCTGCGGAACGAGATCATCAAGTTCGAGGCCAAGCAGGGCGTGACCATAGCCAAGGAGAACCTGCTCGTCGTGTCGGCCAGCCAGCAGGCCCTCGACATCGTCGCGAAGCTGTTCCTGAACCCCGACGACTACGTGATAGCCGGCCGCCCGACCTACCTCGGCGCGCTGCAGGCCATCCAGTCATACTCGGCCAAGGTCCTCGGCGTCCCGTTCAGCCCCGCCCAGGACGGCTTCGACATGGACGAGCTCCGCAGGCGCTACGCGGAGGCGAAGGCCGCCGGCAAGAAGCTCAAGTACGTCTACGTGATCCCCGACTTCCAGAACCCCGCCGGCTTCTGCTGGAGCCTCGAGAAGCGCAAGGCCCTGCTCGAGTTCGCGTACGAGACCGGCCTGCCGATACTCGAGGACTCGCCGTACCGCGAGATCCGCTTCATAGGCGAGGCCATCCCGTCGATCTACGAGCTCGACCAGAAGGGCGCCAACAAGGGCGTCGTGATCAACCTGAAGACCTTCTCCAAGATACTCGCGCCGGGCACCCGCATCGGCTGGATCATGGCCGACCCGGCCCTGATAGCCAAGTGCGTCGTCGCCAAGCAGGCGATGGACCTCTGCACCAACGTCTTCACGCAGATGTGGCTGGCCGAGTACATGAAGACCGGCAAGCTCTACGGCGTGATCGAGTCCACCCGCGAGAAGTACCGGGTCAAGCGCAACCTGATGGTCGAGGCGCTCCGCCGCTACATGCCCGCGCGCGACGACCTGAGCTGGACCGAGCCCGAGGGCGGCCTGTTCCTCTGGGTGACGCTGCCCGCGTCGATAGACACCGAGAAGCTGCTCCTCAAGGCCGTCGAGAAGAAGGTCGCCTTCGTGGCCGGCTCGGGATTCTATATCGACGAGCCGGAGCACAACTCGATGCGCCTCAACTTCTCCTACTCGACCCACGAGCAGATCGAGGAAGGCATCAAGCGCCTCGCCGAGGTCGTCAAGGAAGCTCTCGCCGCGAGCGGCGACTAAGCTCTCGCCGCGAGCGGCGACTAAGCCCTCGCCGCGGGCGCTATCCTTCCGCCAGTCTCCGTTCATCCGCGGCTCCGGCCCTTACCAGGCCGGGGCCGCGGTTTTCGTTCCCGCCCCGAATCGGCCGGGGCTCGCCGCACGTATAACATTTTTTTAATGCGTTTCCCCTTGATCGGGATGCGCGGCAGTTCGTATTTTACTACCCATACCTCCGTTCACCGTCACGCGTACGCTCGGGAAGCGGGGTAAATCGAACGGCGCTCCGTACCGGCCGCAGGCGGGATCGGGGCAGCGCGCAGCAGCTTAAGGAGCAATCATGGGCATAGTAGAGCTTGAGAACGTCAGGAAGATCTATCCGCTCGGCAAGGTCCAGGTGGAGGCGGTCAAGGGCGTATCGTTCTGCATAGAGAAGGGCGACTTCATATCGATAGCCGGGCCGTCCGGATCCGGCAAGACGACCATCCTGAACATGGTGGGCCTCGTAGACCAGCCCACCGAGGGCGAGGTCTTCCTCGACGGCAAGCCCACGTCCAAGCTGAACGACGCGGAGCTGACCCGCCTGCGCCACGAGACCCTCGGCTTCATCTTCCAGTCGTTCAACCTGATCCCGGTGCTCAACGTCTGGGAGAACATCGAGTTCCCGCTGCTGCTCGGCAAGACCCGCGTCGGCAAGGACGAGAAGAAGGAATGGATCGACCACCTGATCGAGGAGGTCGGGCTGTCCGAGTGGCGCAAGCACAAGCCGAACGAGCTGTCCGGCGGCCAGAGGCAGCGCGTCGCCATCGCCCGCGCCCTGGTCACGAGGCCGCAGATAGTGCTGGCCGACGAGCCTACCGCCAACCTCGACAGCGCCACCGGCGAGCAGATCCTCGAGCTGATGAAGAAGATCAACCGCGAGCTCGAGACGACCTTCATCTTCAGCACGCACGACGCGCGCATCGTCGACATAGCCGACCATATCATCAGGCTGCGGGACGGCCTCGTGACCGAGAACCGGCGCCGAGGGGAAGAAGCGCCGGCCGCCTGCCAGGGCGAGAGCGCGAGGGCCTAACCATGCCCGTAACGCTGCGCATGGCGTTCCGGAACCTGAGGGAGCACAAGGCCAAGAGCCTCATCATAGGCATACTCCTGGCCCTCGGCATGCTCATCATGGTTCTCGGCAACTCCTTCCTGGACGCCTCCAAGCGGGGCATAGAGACGTCGTTCACCCAGAACTACACGGGCGACGTCATCATAACCGGCGTCGCTGACGGCCCGGTGTCGCTGTTCGGCGTGCAGTCGGTCGGCGGCATGGAGCAGACGCCGATCATCCCGGACTACGAGAAGGTCTTCGCCCGCGCCTCCGGCCTGAGGGGCGTCGAGTCCCTGGCCGGCATGGCCTCGGGCTACGGCATAGCCACCAACGAGGCCGGGGAGATCGAGCTCGACGACGAAGGGGAGAAGGACGACGAGTCCCGCATGGAGGGCATGATGGCCGCCGTGATGATGCTCTTCGGCGTCGACGCCCCCGGCTACTGGGACCTCTTCGACACGATAGAGCTGGCCGACGGCGAGTTCATCCAGCCCGGCAGGCCCGGACTGATGATGGCCGAGGACCGCGTGGCCAAGCTGGCCGAGTACCTCAAGCGCGATATACGGGTAGGCGACGAGATACTGATACAGGGCATGGGCGACTCGGGCATCCGCCTGCGGAGCGTGCCCCTCGTCGGCACCTTCAGGCGCGTCACCGAGGGCGCCGGCCCCGAGCAGCTCACCTACATCGACATCGACACGCTGCGCGCCCTGGCCGGCATGACGGTCGGCGCCTCCGAGTCCATCGAGCTCGGGGCGGAGGAGACGTCGCTGCTCGCGCTCGACGACCTCGACGCGCTGTTCGGCGGCGACGACGAATCCTTCGGCATCGTCGAGTCGGGCCCCGGCTCGGGCGCCGCGCTCACTGAGGCCGGTATCGACGGCCTCCTCGGCGACACCAGCTCCAGGGAACGGCTCAACGCCGCGGACACCGGCGCGTGGCACTCGATACTGATTCGCCTCGACGACCCGTCCCGCGCGAGGGCGGTCGCGGCCGAGCTCAACGCGTGGTTCGCCGCCGAGGGCATCCAGGCCCAGGCCGGCGACTGGCAGAAGGCCGCGGGGCCGTACGCCCAGTCGGTCGACGTGCTGCGCATCGTCTTCACGGTCGCCATCGTCATCCTGGCCGTCGTCGCGATCATCATCATCATGAACACGCTCGTAGTCTCGATCATCGAGCGGACCGGCGAGATAGGCACCATGCGGGCGCTCGGCGGCGGCAAGGGCTTCGTGCGCAGGCTGTTCGCGGCCGAGACCATCGCCCTGTCGCTGTTCTTCGGCCTCGTCGGCATGGCCCTGTCGTTCATAGCGGCGGCCGTGATCAACGCCGTCGGCGTCGAGGCCTCGAACGAGTTCCTGCGCATACTGTTCGGCGGCTCGGTCCTCAGGGCCGTCATCGACCCGCTCGCGCTCCTATGGTCGCTCGCCGTCATCGTGGCCGTCGGCCTCGTCGCCAGCGTCTACCCGGTCAGCGTCGCGCTGCGCATCCAGCCCGTACGGGCGATGCAATCGTAAGGGGATACCGCCTTGAATACCTTAGCGAATATAGCCCTGAGGAACCTGACGCGCCAGAAGAAGCGTACCGTGCTGCTCGGCAGCGCGATAGCCTTCGGCGTCATGATAGTCACCCTGATCAACGGCTTCGCCGGCGCCTTCTCGGCCAACGTCTCCGAGAACTTCGCGGACCTGATGGCCGGCCACGTCTTCATCTCCGGCACCGAGAAGGGCGCCGACGACGAGGAGCTGTCGGTCATCCGCGACGACAGCGCTCTGACGGCGGCCGTCGAGGCCTCGGGCGCGCCGGTACGCTACGTGACCAGGCGCTCGTCGTTCTCCGGCACGCTGATCTTCGAGGGCAAGAAGCTGCGCACCAACATCGACGGGGCGGACCTGTCGAAGGAGACCTTCCTGCGCGACCGGCTCCTCCTCAAGGAGGGCTCGTGGGACTCGATGTCCGACGAGAACGCGCTGATCCTGTCGGAGAAGATAGCCTCGCGCCTCAACGTCGGCGTCGGCGACCTCATCCTGGTCCAGCTCGAGACCGTCACCGGCCAGGCCAACGTCGGCGAGTTCAGGCTGGCGGGCGTCAGCTACGACGCCGGCATCTTCGGCCAGATGATATCCTACGCCAACCTCGGCTACGTGAACCGGCTGATAGGCCTCGCGCCGGACGAGTACCAGACCATGGGGGTCATGCTCGACGGCCTCAGGCATACCGAGGCCGCGGCGGACGCGATCTACGGCCGCCTCTACGGCGGCGTGCAGCTGTTCGAGCGCGGCGCCAAGGACGAGGACGGCGCCGTGACGCCGTTCCAGGCCCTGATGCGCCAGCAGAAGAAGGAGAGCTGGCAGGGCGTCAAGTACCGCCTGTTCACGATCAACGAGGTGCTGTCCCAGATCGAGCAGATCGTCGCCGCCCTCGACACCACGGCCGGCGTCATCCTGGTCGTGCTGTTCGTGATCATCATGGTCGGCATCACCAATACCTTCAGCATGGTCATGTTCGAGCGGATCGGCGAGATAGGCACGATGCGCGCCCTCGGCGTCCGACGCGGCGGCGTACGCTCGATGTTCCTGTACGAGGCGCTGTTCCTGGCCCTGGGGGGCGCGGTCGCCGGCATAGCGCTGGCCCTCGTCGCCATGGGCGTCATATCGCTGTTCGACTTCGGCATGGACAGCCCCGCCTTCATCATCATGAAGAACGGCCACCTGTCGTTCTTCCTGCCTCCGCTGCGGGCGGTAGGCAACGTCCTGATCATCGCGGCGCTTACCCTCGTCGCGGTGGCGAGCCCCGCGGGCAAGGCTGCCAAGCTGACGCCCGCCGAGGCCTTGCGAACGCAGAAATAGGAGAGACGCAATGAAACGAACCATAGGCGCCGCGCTGCTGGCGCTGGCCATCGCGGCCCCCGCCGCCTTCGCCCAGGACGTGCCGGCGATACTCGCCGAGCTCGACCGCCAGGGCGACTTCGCCGGCAAGGACTTCGCCGCGCTCTACACCATCGTCTCGCAGAAGCCCGGCGAGAAGGACTCGGTCACCCAGGTGCGCATGTTCCGCCGGGACGACCGGGAGCAGTTCACGATGCTGGTGACGCTGCCGGAGGTGAACAAGGGCCAGGGCTACCTGCGCGAGGACGACAACGTCTGGTTCTACGACCCGACGAGCCGCAAGTTCTCGTTCTCGTCGATCAAGGAGAACATCCAGAACTCCGAGGCCAAGAACTCCGACCTGACCAAGCGCAGCATCCTCGACGACTACGAGGTCGCCTCGACGACCGAGGGCTTCGTCGGCAAGATCCCGGTCTGGGTGATAGACCTCAAGGCCAGGACCAAGGACGTCTCCTACGAGCGCGTCGTGCTCCACGTCCGCAAGGACCGTACCATGCTGCTCAAGCAGGAGGACTACTCGGTCTCGGGCCGCCTGATGCGCACCACGCTCTACCCGAAGTACGTCGAGCTCGACGGCCGGCTGATGCCGTCCCAGATGCTGATCGTCGACGAGCTGAACCCCGGCGAGCGCAGCCAGATGACCATGACCGAGCAGTCGCTGGCCCCGCTCCCGGACAAGGTCTTCACCAAGGCCTTCCTCGAGCAGGTGAACAAATGACCGCTCCTACCATGAAATCGCGCGCGCGGCCGCGCGCGACTATGGCCTTGGTAGCCGCCGCGGCCTTCGCCGCGGCCGCCGCCCCCCGGGCGGCGGCCCAGGACTCGTTCTCGTTCGACGAGGACGACCTCTTCGGAGCCGAGGACGCGGTCGTCGAGACGGTCGCCGAGTCCGACGAGGGCGCGGCGGTGCAGAGCCTCCTCGTCTCCGAGTCGGTACGGGTCGGCGGCTCGTTCGTCGGCAAGGCTACCGGCTCGTGGACCTGGGACGACCCCTGGGGCGGCTCCTTCGATCCCGCCGCGCCCGACTCCTACGGCCTGGCGCCGGAGCTGTCGGCGCTCGTGTTCTTCGACGGCCGGCCGACCGAGTCGACCCGCTTCTACGGCTCGGTCAAGACCGCCTGGCCGTTCGCCCCTTCGACGAGCGTGCTGACCGGCGCCGAGTACGTGCCGGGCAGCGCGTTCCCGCCGGCCGACCCGTCGGTCGCGACTACCTCGACGACCCTGAGCCTGCCGAACCTCGAGGTCTTCGAGCTGTTCTCCGACTTCTCGTGGAACGACTCCCTCTACCTGCGCTTCGGCAAGCAGACGATCAACTGGGGCGTCGGCTACTTCTTCTCGCCGGCCAACGTGATGAACCTCGAGGCGATCGACCCGTTCGACCCCGAGGTCCAGCTCGAGGGGCCGGTCGCGCTGCGCGTCCACTACCCCGTCCCGGGCACCCAGCACAACCTCTGGGGCTACGCCGTCTTCGACGCGGAGGACATGAGGCCGCAGGATACGGCGGTCGCCGCCAAGGCCGAATTCGTGCTCGGCGGCTGGGAGCTAGGCGCCGGCGGCTACTACAAGAACGAGGAGCCCCTCCGCGGCATGGTCACCGCCTCCGGCTCGATCGGCCAGGTCTCCCTGTTCGGCGAGGCCACGCTATCGCGCGGCTCCGACCGGACCTGGGTCACCGAGGTGTCCCCGGCCCTCGCCGCGAGCCGTTTCGTAGCCACCGAGACCGACGAGGAGTCGCCGTTCTTCAAGGGCACCGCCGGCTTCATGTACAGCCATAGCGACTCGAACGTCACCGTCATGGGCCAGTACCTCTACGACGGCGAGGGCTACTCGAGCGACGACCGCGAGGCGCGCATAGCCGAGGCCCTCGACGCCGAGGACGCGATCAAGGCGCTCCTCGCGTACACGGTCGACGACGTCGACGCGGCGTACTCCGGCTTCCTCAAGGGGCTGATCCTTAACTCCGGCAGGCACTACGCGGCGCTCAGCTTCTCCAAGTCGGAGCTGCTCCTCGACGACCTGTCGTTCTCGCTGTTCGCGATCGGCAACCTGTCGGACCTATCGGCCCTCCTCCGGCCGAGCCTGTCGTACGCGTTCTTCGACGGGCTGTCGGCGTCGCTGTCGGCGACCTTCGCGCTCGGCTTCGACGACGGCGAGTACGTGGTGCTCTACGACGGCCGAGCGATGGCCCTGTCGCTAGCCGTCACCCTCGGCTCGGGCGCCTTCTAAGCGAAGGCAGCGACGCGCTTGAACCACGGAGGCACGGGGACACGGAGGAGCAGGGGAGAGAAGGAGAAGACGAGCCTAGGCAGCTTCATCCAATCCTGTAGTACCGTACGCAATCCTCTCCGTGCCTCCGTGTCTCCGTGGTAGTCTTCATCTACTCGTCTCGTATTATTTTCTCCTTGTGCTATTCGGGCTTTTTGGCCTAGTATCGACTACAATGTACGGCGCGGCCGGATGGCCGCGCCTAGTCGCGTAAAAAGGAGCCGCACGAGGATGAAAGCTGCCAAGATCAGCGATCGTATTTGGGCCCTGCACGCGGACGTCGATTCGGACGACCGCTTCGAGGGCATTTGGCCGATCCCCCACGTTTCGCTCAATTCATACCTGGTCAAAGGCGAGAAGATAGCGTTAATCGACCTCGTGAGGGACTGGTGCGGGGCGGCGGCCAACCTGAAGGCCCAGCTGGCCGACGCCGGCGTCGAGGTCTCGAGCATAGACTACCTGATACTCAATCACCTGGAGCCCGACCACACCGGCTGGCTGGCCGAATTCAAGGCCGAGAACCCCGGCGTCGAGATCATCGCGACGGCCAAGGGCGTCGAGCTGGTCAAGAGCTTCTACAAGGTCTCCGACGGGCTGCGCGCCGTCAAGTCCGGCGACGAGCTCGACCTAGGCGGCGTATCGCTGCGCTTCGAGGAGGTCCCGAACGTCCACTGGCCGGAGACGATGGTCACCTTCGAGCCGGAGTCGGGCACCCTGTTCTCCTGCGACGCGTTCGGCAGCTTCGGCAAGCTCGGCAAGCGCGTGTTCGACGACGAGTACTACGCGGAGGAGCACGCGTTCTTCCAGGGCGAGAGCCTGCGCTACTACGCCAACATCGTCGGCAGCTTCAGCCTGTTCGTCAAGCGCGCCGTGCAGAAGCTAGCGCCTCTCGGCATTAAGGTCGTGGCGCCGAGCCACGGCATCATCTGGCGCGAGAAGCCCCAGGCCATCATCGACCGCTACCTGAAGTACGCCGGCTACATGGAAGGCCCCCAGGAGAAGGAGATCTGCGTCGTCTGGGGCTCGATGTACGGTAACACCCGCAAGGCGCTCGAGGCCCTGCTCAAGGGCATAGAGGACGAGCGAGTGCCGTTCTCGATACACCGCGTGCCGGACGAGGACGTCTCGTTCGTGCTGGCCGACGCCTACAAGAGCGCCGGCATCGTCATCGCGATGCCGACCTACGAGTACAAGATGTTCCCGCCGATGGCCTACGTGCTCGACATCTTCGAGCGCAAGCACGTGTGGAACCGCAAGGCCCTGCGCATCGGCTCCTGGGGCTGGGTCGGCGGCGCCAAGAAGGAATACGACGAGCGGGTCGCGCCGCTCAAGTGGACCCACGTGGAGCCGGTCGAATGGGCCGGCGCCGCGGACGAGGCCACCCTCGCCCTGCTGCGCGAGCGCGGCCGCGAGCTGGCCAAGGCCGTCAAGAACGGCTAGGCAGACCCGCCAGCCATGGATACGAACGAGGCCCGCGCCGGATATACGGCGCGGGCCTCGCTTATCGCGGGCGCTCGGGCTACCCGGCGCCGCTATCGCTGGCGGCCCCGGGCGGCCCTAGGCGGCCTTGCCGCCGGCCTTGACCGCCGCCCAGATGATGACGAAGAACGACGCGAGCGTTATGAACACGCCGGCCAGCCCTATGGCGCTGACGCCGAGCGCCTGGACCGTCGTCGACGAGTGCTTGAGTCCCTCAATGAAAGCGTCCATCGTTACCCCCTTAGCCTACGAGCAGCGGCACGAGCGCCAGCACCATGCCGCCGGCCACGATCGACCCGAGCTGGCCCGACACGTTCGACCCTATCGCGTGCATCAGGATGATGTTGCCGCGCTCCTCGCTCGCCGCCATCTTCTGCACCACGCGAGCCGACATCGGGAAGGCCGAGATGCCGCAGGCGCCTATCATCGGGTTGACCTTCCGATCCTTCGGCAGGAACAGGTTGACCAGCTTGGCGAACAGCACGCCGCCGGCGGTGTCGAACACGAAGGCGACGAGGCCCATGCCGAGTATCATCAGCGTCTGCACGTTCAGGAAGCGGTCCGCGCGCATGCTCGAGCCTATCGTAATGCCCAGGAGCAGGGTGACGAGGTAGGCCAGCTCGTTCTGCGCCGTCTGCGACAGGCGCTCGAGCACGCCGGACTCGCGTACCAGGTTGCCGAACATCAGCGATCCGACGAGCGGCACCGATATGGGCGCCACGAAGCCGGCTATCATCGTCACCGCGATCGGGAAGGCTATCTTGAGCCACTTGGGCACGCCGGTCTCGTGGTACTCCATATGGATGCATCGCTCCTTATGGGTCGTCAGGAGCCGTATCACCGGCGGCTGTATCAGCGGCACGAGCGCCATGTACGAATAGGCGGCCACCGATATCGGCCCGAGCATGTCCCGGGCGAATTTGCTCGCCACGTAGATCGCGGTCGGGCCGTCGGCCGCGCCGATGATGCCGATGCTGGCCGCCTCCTTCAGGCTGAAGTTGAACGGCGGCAGCGTCGCTATCAGCATCGTCGCGAAGATGCCGAGCTGGGCCGCCGCGCCGAAGAAGATCATGAACGGGTTCTTGAACAGGGGCCCGAAGTCTATCATCGCGCCGACCGCGATGAAGATGAGGATCGGGAACAGCTCGTTGGAGATGCCGCCGTCGTAGAGCACCTTGAGGAAGCCGGCCGCGCCCTCGTGCTCCCATACCACCGACAGTGGCAGGTTGACGAGTATCGCCCCGAAGCCTATGGGCAGGAGCAGCATCGGCTCGTATTCCTTCGTGACGGCGAGGACGATCAGCGCCGCGCCGACCAGGTACATAACGCCCTGCTGCCAGCTCACCGAGGTGAAGCCTATGAGTAGACCTTCCATAATCCACCTTTCAGGATTCGATGCGCCCATGGTAGTCGGTAAGCGGCATGGAGGCAAGGAGGCAAGGAGGGGGATAAACGAAGCCGCCCGCGCGTGGCGCGGGCGGCGGGGGGCTCCATGCTAAGGAGGTTTCATGGAGTCGGGGCGTCGCCCCGGGCCAGGCTCGCCGTCCCGCCCCCCCGGGCCGGCGCCTGACTCTGACTCGAGGCTACGCCCTCATTCGGTATCTGTCAACAGAATCAGTTCATTCAGGGCAAAGGAAGGCTGAATAATCGTACGGACGCGCCGGCCATCGACCGAACGACGCCGGCGAGATCGACGGAGTCTCCCGTCTCCGCGTCGAAGGCCGGCAGCGCGTAGGCGCCGAGGCCGTCCCGATAGGGCACGATGACCAGCTTCCGAGGCGGCAGCTCGCGTACGCCGTCGACGAGCGCAATATAGGCGCCGCCGGCCGGAGCGGCCAGCATCGTCGCCATCGCGGCCTCGATCGGCAGGCCCCGGTCGTCGCTCCACGGACGGAGCGGCTTTAGGGCCGGCGCGCGCGGGTCTTCCAGCGAGGCGGCCTTCGCGAACCGCGGCTCGCGAAGCTCCTCGGGCTCGTAGCCGGCGGCGTCGACGGCGCTCAGGTAGGCGCCGACAGTCGAGAAATCGTCGGCCGCCGACAACAGGGCCCGGGCCGCCCGGCTAGGCGTATCGGAGGACAGGTCGGAGACGAACGCCTCCGACGCCTCGGGACCCGGCTGGCCGAACGCGAGCGTCCAGTCGAGGGCGCCCCGCGTAGCGTCGTGGAAGGCCCTGAAGCTGCCGGTGAATACCTGGTAGACCAGGCGCGACAGCGGGTAGTCGCCGCGGGACAGGGCCCCCGCCACGACGTAGTCGACGACGGTGCGCTCGTTCCTCGGGGTCATGCTGACGTAGCTCGTCCCGTCGTCGCTCAGGTACCAGACGACGCCGGTCACGTAGCCGGTCGAGACGGCGCGCTGGATGACCATGTTGCCGGCCGAGCCGACCGGGTACCCTCCGTCCCGCTCGCGCTGGAAGAGCACGTAGAAGGACGCGCCGTCGCGCTCGACCGAGACGCGGATCCGCCCGGCCGGCGTGTCGCGGTAGGCGGGCTTGAAGGCCAGTGCCCTGGCGGGCGCGGCGGTTATGGCGGCCGACAGGAATTCCGACCGGACCGACAGGTAGTCGGGGAAGGCGGCCAGGGCTCCGGCCGGCGCCGGCGAGGCGGTCGCGGCGAGGGGCGCGACGGCGAGTATCGCGCAGGCGAAAGCCGCGCGTCTCCGTATAGTCATGAGGCATGCTCCGTTTGATTGCTAAAGAGGCCTTCAGCGAGTTCGTCTGACTGCGACCAATATACCACAACGAACCTAAAACGCGAATACGCCCGCTTGGTTACGCCTCGGGACTATTCCGCCGGCTTGTCCGCCTCGGCCGCTTCGGGCTAGTATCCTAGCGATGAACGGAAGCGCATTCAGTCAGTTCAGGGGCCGGCGCGTGGCGGTAGGCCTGTCGGGCGGCGTCGACTCGTCGACCGCCCTCGCCCTGCTCGCGGAGGCCGGGGCCGACGCCTTCGGGCTGTCGATGAGGATCTGGAGGCCAGGAGCCGCGCCGATAGCGGGCGTCGGGGACGCGTGCTACGGCCCCGGCGAGCTCGAGGACGTCGCCGCGGCCGAGGCGCTCTGCGCCGGGCTCGGCGTGCCGTACCGCGCGCTCGACCTGTCGGCCGAGTACGAGGCGAGGATACTCGGCTACTTCAAGCGCGAGTACCTGGCCGGCCGCACGCCGAATCCCTGCGTGCGCTGCAACCAGGAGATGAAATTCGGCTTCCTGCTCGAGCGGGCCCGCTCGACGGGCCTCGACTTCGAGCTGTTCGCCACCGGCCACTACGCCAGGATCGAGGACCGGGCGGGCCGCCCGACGCTCAGGCGCGCCGCCGACGAGACCAAGGACCAGAGCTATTTCATACACCGCCTGAGCCCGGCGACCCTATCGGGCGTGGCCTTCCCGCTCGGCGGCATGAGCAAGGCCGAGGTGCGCGCCGAGGCCCGGAGGCTCGGCCTCGAGGTCGCCGACAAGCCGGAGAGCCAGGACTTCATACCCGGCGGCTACGGCGCGCTGTTCGACGAGCAGGAGCCCGGCGACATCGTCGACGAGAAGGGCAACGTGCTCGGCAGGCACCGCGGCATCGTCAACTACACGATAGGCCAGCGCAGGGGCCTCGGCGTCTCGACGGGGCCCGAGCCGCTCTACGTGGCGGCCCTCGACGCCGAGCGCAACCGGGTCGTGGTCACCGGCGACGAGAGGCTCTTCTGCTCCGGCATCGAGGGCGGGGACGCCATCCTCCACGCCGAGGAGCTGGCCGGCGCTAGCTTCGAGGCCTTCGTCCGCATCCGGCAGAACCACAGGCCGGCCAGGGCGCTCGTCACGGTCGACGGCGGGGCGGCCCGCGTCGAGTTCGACTCGGCGCAGCGCGCCGCGGCCCCGGGCCAGTCCGCCGTGTTCTACGACGCCGACGGCTTCGTGCTCGGCGGATGCGTCATCGAACGGGCGCTGCGCTAAGCCCGCGACGGTCCGAGAGCCGGGCCGGGGCGTCAACTTGACCCGTGCGGCGACAATCAGTATTGTAACGCTATACGGGGGTGCCCCGGTTTCGACTGTCACGGTCCGGTTCGCGGGTCGCAGGTGGAGCGCCGATCTCCTACTCTCGGCAAACCTTTAATTGCCAACGACAACGGCAATTTCGCTCTCGCCGCGTAAGCGCCGATAGCGACGGACCCCGCGGCGCCCCGCTCTGAGCGCCGCGTACGGTCTGTAACCCGACCAGGGCTTACCCCCCGCCACGCCCGCGGGACGGGGGGGACATAAAGCGGGATACGGAGGCGATAGCGCGGCGGCCCGCCGCCCGCCTCCCGACAACTTGAAAGGCCGCCTAAACCTGTAGAAGCCTTCCTTCCGCGTGTCAGGACGCGAGTTCGACTCTCGCCACCTCCAACACGAAAAGCCCCGCCGAACGGCGGGGCTTTTCGTTGTATCAGGGCGGGGGCCCGTACGGACCCGCGGCCTCAGTACTCGTCGCCGCCGACCAGCTCGACCTCCAGCTCGTCGCAGACCTCGGCGACGAAGTAGATGATGTCGTTGAGCTCGTCCGGCTCCAGGTCGGCGGGGACCTTGACGGTGTACATGACCCAGACCTCGCCGTCGTCCGATACCTCGATGGCCCACGCGCCTATCTTGGTCGTCGAGTTCATCGTGAACATGTAATCGACGGTCTCGGCGTCCGGGTACGCGTCGAGGATGGCCGCGATCGACCAGATCTCCCGTATCTCGAGGCTCCGATACTTGGACGTCTTTGAGACGACGAAGGCCAGGTGGGAGCGTCCCGAGCCGTCCTCCATGCTGTAGACGACCTTGTAGTTGTTCGAGGAGTTGATCGAGTACTTGACGCCCAGGGAATCGAGCGCCTCCGCGACCCGGGGATCGGCCTTGCCCGAATCCGAGACGTTCTGGGCGAAGGCCGGCAGGGCGACGAGCGACAGGACCAGGACGGCTCCGAGGGCTCTCGATAGTTTCATTTTCATATAAGGCTCCTTTCCGATAGGCATAACCGCGAGGTCAAGCCATATCGCTAGTATAATCCGGCTAGGGATTATTCACAGGGTCGAGCGGACGACGAGCGCCTGAGCGCCGACCGCGCGTGGGCGCGGAGGCCCTCGGCCCAGGCCAGTCGAGCCGTGTCCGCTACGAGCCCCTCGTCAGGCCGTTCCGTCTCGATCCACGTCCTGATCCGCAAAAAATCGAAGACAGAAAGGCCGCCCGACGAGCGGGCGCGGCCGGAGGTGGGCAAGGTG
>QKAK01000184.1 GCA_003247225.1 Spirochaetota bacterium
AACACCATGCTGATACTGAAACTGGCCTTCAGGAACCTGCTCCGTCATCCTCGCAAGAGCCTGACCATAGGCGGACTCATCGCCCTGGGTATCGCGGCCCTGTTCGTGGCCAACGCGGTGTTCGAGAGCTCCGACCGCGGCCTGCGTTCTTCGTTCGTGCGCAGCATGACCGGCGACGCGGCCCTGAGCGCCAAGGGGCCCGTCGCCTACGGCCTGTTCGGCAGCGAGGTGCCGATAGTCAGCCAGTACGAATCGATTCCGCCTATCGCGGGCTTCTCGGCCCTGTCGGACGGTTTCGCCGGCCTGGACGGCCTCGAGGCGTGGACGCCCCTGGTGTCCGCCGCCGCGCAGCTGCGCGTAGGCCGCGTTATTATTGGCAACGTCCCGGTGTTCGGCGTCGATCCTTCGAGCTATTTCGACGTGTGCCCCGATATCGTCGTCGACAGGGGCGACCCGGCGGAGCTCGCCGACGGCGGCGTGTTCCTGAACGCGAAGCTGGCCGAGCTGGCCGAGGCTAGGATCAAGCGCGCGCTTAAGATAGGCGAGAGCCTGACCTTCTCGATGTACTCGAACGGCAGCTTCAAGGTACGTACCGGCCGCTTCGCCGGGGTGCATTCGTATCCGGGCGGCACCGAGGTCATGGACCGCCTGGCGCTCGCCGACGCGACCCTCGTGCGCGGCCTGGTGGACTATACCCTCGGTTACGTCTCGGCCGGCGACCGGGAAGAAGAGACCGAAGCCGGGGCGGACCTGGACGACCTGTTCGCCGACGCCGGCGACGCGGTGGCCTCGGCGGACGACGCCATGACCCTAGACGACGTCGAGGACAGCCTGGCCGATACCGCCGAGCGCGACCTCCTGGTGAGCGAGGACGCCGCGGCCTGGAGCTTCGCGCTGTTCCGCGCCTCTCCCGGCCGCGAGGCCGACCTGCTGCGTTCGCTCCGCCGCCTGGCGGACGACGGCGGCTACGACGTCCGGGCCATGGACTGGCGGCAGGCCGCGGGCTCGAACGCCCAGGCCCTGTTCGCGGTGCAAGGCGCCTTCTACGTCGGCATGGGCTTCATCGCGCTCGGCGCGGTCCTCGTCATCATGAACGCGCTAGTAATCTCGGTGCTGGAGCGTAGCGCCGAGATAGGCACGATGCGCGGCCTCGGGGCCGGCTCGGGCTTCATACGCAACCTGTTCATCACCGAGTCGATGCTGCTGACCATGGCCGCGGCCCTTACGGGCGTGATCGTCGGCCTGGTCGTGACCTTCGCGGCGGCGCGCGGCGGCATCGCCCTCGAAAACCCGCTGCTCGTATCGTTGTTCGGCGGCTCGACCCTTCGTCCGATACCTAGCCCGTCGAGCGTGGCGCTGCACCTGGGCCTGGCCGCCGCCGTAGGGGCGTTGGCGTGGATCTACCCGGTATCGCTGGCCCTGCGGGTACAGCCGATCTCGGCGATGAACGGGCGATAGGGGAACGCCGCCGATGACCGTATTCCTGGCTCTACGAAACCTGATGCTGCAGCGCAGGCGCTATACGATGATAGCCGTCGCGATCGCCTGCGGCTTCGCCCTTATTACCGTGATCTCCGGGGCGTCGGGCGGCGCGATGGCCGCGATACGGGCCAAGGCGGCCCGCTATTTCGCCGGGGCCGTGTCCGTAACGGGCTATAGCCCGAGCGGCGTACAGCGGATAAGCGACCCCGACCCTCTCGTCGAGCTGCTCGCCTCGGGGCTCGACGGCGCTCGATCGGTGTCCAAGCGGACCATCTACTACCGTACCGACGCCGAGGTCTTCTTCGGGGGAGAGTCGATCAGGCAGCGTCGCCTCGTCGGGGTCGATTTCTCGCGGGAGACGGCGGAGTTCTCCGATATGGACTTTACCCAGGGCGGCGCGGACGCGATGGCCGGGCCCGACGGGGCGCGGGGCGTGCTGATCAGCGCCTCCGCCGCCGAGCTGCTCGGCGCCAGGCTCGGCGACCGGGTCGAGCTGTTCCTGACCACGGATAAGGGGCAGTACAACACGGCGTCGCTCGTCGTGCGCGGCGTGTTCGCCGAGACCAGCCTGTTCGGCTACGTGGCCTACGTCCGCAACGAGGACCTGAACGAGCTGCTCGGCCGTCCGGTCGGGTCGGCCACCGATATAGCCGTCTACGCGGAGCCGGGGACCGACCTGGCTTCGTTGGCCCGGGAGGCGCACCGGCTGGCGAGCGGGGCGAGGGATACGATGCCTCTGGCGGCCGATCGCGACGAGCGCCAGGAGGCCCTGCGGGCCAAGCGGAGCGGCGACGTGCTCGTCGTGATGAGCCTCGACAGCCAGCTGGCCCAGATAGCCGACATCATGGACGCGTTCATGGCCGTAACGTATTTCGTGCTGGCCGTGTTCGTGCTGATCGTGATGGTCGGCATCCTCAATACGTATCGGGTGATCGTCTACGAGCGGACCAAGGAGATCGGCACGATGCGAGCGCTGGGCATGGGCCGCGGAGCCGTCGTGCGGCTCTTTACCTTCGAGGCCGCCGCGCTGGCGCTCGCGTCCTCGGTCGCCGGCCTCGCGATCGGCCTGGCCCTGCTGCGGGCCCTCGGTTTCGTCGACCTCGGCGCTATCCCGGCGGCGGGGATGTTCACCTCCAGGGGTAGGCTGGTCTATAGCCTCGGAACGGCCCAGACCCTGATGAACCTGGCGGCCATGGTGCTGGCCGTATCCCTAGCGGCCCTCGGCCCCGCCAGGTCGGCCGGTTCGATACGCCCGGCGGACGCGATGCGAGCCGAGGGCTGACGCCGGGCGGTTACCATCGGCGCCCCGGTTGGTTGTATCGTAGAATCCACGCTCAGCTAAGGAATACCATGAAGAAGACGATACTATTGGCCATGGCGTGCATGGCCGCCGCTCTTTCCGCGGCGTACGCCCAGGACGCCGGCTCCAGGTCCGCCCTGCTCCGGGCCGTGGACGAGCGCGTGGCCTTCCCCGATACGGACCTGTCGGCGCGGTACACGATAGTCAAGCGCGACCCGGGCGGCGCGACGAGCACCACGGTAGCGGCGATGTTCAGGCGCGACGCGACCGGGCAGTTCCTGATCCTGATACTCGAGCCGACGGCCGACAAGGGCAAGGGCTACCTCAAGGAGGGCGACAACCTCTGGCTGTACGATCCGGTAGGCAAGAGCTTCACCTTCACGAGCGCCAAGGAGCGCTTCCAGAATTCGAGCTTCAGGAATTCGGACTTCAACGCGTATAACTTCTCGCGCGATTATAGGGCGGTGTCCGACCGGTCCGAGAAGCTCGGCAAGTTCGACTGCGACGTGCTCGAGCTGGAGGCCCTGAACGATAGGGTGACCTTCCCGAAGGTCGTTCTCTGGGTATCCGACGACGGCCTCGTGCGTAAGATGGAGGACTATAGCCTGTCCGGCCAGCTGATGCGCACCACGGCGATACCGAGCTACCAGAAGGTGGGCGAGCGCTGGGTGCCCATGAGCATGGTGATCGTCGACCACCTGAAGTCCAGGACCGTCGGCGGCAAGGTCGAGTACGAGCGTACGACGGTGACCGTTTCCGGGCCCTCGCTCAAGAAGCTGCCCGACTCCACCTATACCAAGGAATACCTCGAGAGGGTCAGCCGTTGAGCTTCCGGATCGGGCGCCCGCTGGCCATCGTCCTGGTCCTGGCGGCCCTGGCCTCCGCGGCCGCGCAGGAAGCCGCGACCGGTACGGCCGAGGCCGACGAGGCCTCCGCCGGCGTCCTCGACGACCTGTTCGACGAGCCGGCCGCCGATACGGTGGTCGCGGATACCGGCGAGGATTATCGCGAGACCTACGTGACCGCCGAGAAGGTCGCCTTGGGCGGTTCGTTCTACGCGCTCGGCGGCGTGGCCGGCGGCTACGTGCTCTGGCCGACCGAGGACGACTGGACGAGCGGCCTGGACCGGAGCCTCGGGGCCTACGCCAAGACGACGCTGACGCTCGACGCCAGGCCGTCGTCCATAGCCCGCGTCAGGGCGTCGTTCGTATCGACGTTCATGCCGACGAGCTCGGCGGCTTGGCCGAGGTTCTCGATCAGCGAGCTCTACGGCGATTACGCGATAGCCGAGACGGTCTTCGCCAGGCTCGGCCAGTTCACCTCGGTCTGGGGCCAGGGGCGGCTCTTCGCCCCCGGGGACCTTATGAGCGGCAGCGGATCGTACTTCTCGCTGCGCGCGTCGGTTCCCACCCTGCTCGACGGCGTATCGTTCTACGCCATGACCCCGGTGACGATGGCCGGCTACCAGAGCCTCGCCTACGCCGCCAAGGCGGACCTCGTCCTGGCGGGTACCTACCTGTCCGGCGGCGTCCGCTATAGGGAGGCCGAGGGCCTGCGCGGCCTCGTATCGGTCAAGCGGGTGGCCTTCGGGACCGACCTGATGGCCGACGCGACGGTCCGATGGCTAGAAGACGCCGCGTCGTGGTCCGGCGTGGCGGGCTTCTTCAGGGAATGGGACGACCTGAAGCTGTACGGAGAGTACTACTGGGCGGTCGACGCCGCGGGGGCCCTGGACCACAAGGCCGCCCTGGCGGTCGGCTTCAACAATATCGCCGATACCCCCCTCGATCTCGGCGTCAAGGCCAGGCATTCGCTGAGCGACGGTTCCGGGATCGTCGTGGCCGCCGTTACCTGGTCGCCGTGGCGCTACGTGACCGCTACCGTCGGCGCGCCCTTCATCTACGGAGGCGACGACGGCTACTACGTGAGCCATAGCTACGACGACGAGGACGAGGATACCAGGGTCCAGGCCCAGGGGCTCCAGGACTACCGGCTCGGGGCTTTCGTGACCCTGGCGCTCAAGATACCGTTCTGATAGGATGCGTTTCCGATCGGTAACATAGTAAGCAGGAGAATGGCTGAACATGGAAGAGAACAACGCCAACGCCCCCGTCCGCGACGACGACGAGATATCGCTCATCGATATCGTCGCCGTACTGCTCAAGCATAGGCGGCTCATAATCGTCTCGACGCTGGCCTCCGCGGCGCTCGCCATCGTCGCGTACCTGGTCTACCCGCCCTACAGCCTGGCGAAGGCGGAGAGGAACCGCGTGGTGGAGGTGAACGCGAGCCTGATGCTCGATTCGAGCCTCGAGGCCGGCCTCGGCGCCAACGAGGGGCTCAACTTCATCACGCAGAGCCTGCTCGACGCGGCTAACATCGTCCAGGCCCTGCGCGGAGCCGGCTACGAGAAGATAGAGAAGGTGGATATCGGCGCCGGAGCCGACGAGGACAAGGCCTTCTATACGATACGCAGGCGCTTCGTCGAGAATAAATCGGCCAACGGCTCCCCGCTCAAGGAGGCGAGCCGCGTGTACTCGGTCAAGGTGGACAAGAACGTCGTGTCGGTGATGTTCAAGAACGGCGACGCCGAAAAGGCCAAGGCGTTCATGGCGGGCATCATCGATACTGTCCGCCACGACCTATGCGATTTCTCCCGTCCGATGGCCACGGCCACCGTGGAGTCGTACGAGCGACTCCTGGCCATGCCTAGCCCGAGCGAGGCGCTGGAGGCGAACATAGCCCAGGGCTATCGCGACTACTCGGCCGCGAAGGCGCTGCTCGACGGCGACAGTACGCCCTTGACGGTACTGCGCGAGCCCTACGTGCTCGTGCCGGTCGTGAGCGTCGAGGCCATCCGCGCCGACCTGCTCAAGAAGTGCGTGCTCCTGGTCTTCGGCGTGTTCTTCCTGGCCGTCTTCGGCGCCTTCGTGCTCAACTACGTCGACACGGTCAGCGATGGGCAAGATCCGCTCCGCCCTCGATAAGGGCTGATCCCTATATCCGCGCGATACTAGCCCGGCCGCGCGCCGGGCTTTTTTATTAGTCGAGAAGTTCATGCTTTGAACAACTTTTATCCGATTTAACGCGCTACGGCTTGTCTACGGGAGCTTCGAGGGCTATAGTAAGGCCGTAATCCCATAATACGACGGACGGTAGCATGGCTAATCTTTTCGCGGGGCTGATAGCCTGTATACTCGATATCCTCGCCATCCCGGTAATCCTTCTCACAGCCAGGAAGCGCGGCTGGTTCGACGAGGTGAACGAGCGGAAGATCCATACCGGCAAGATCCCGCGACTCGGCGGGGTCGGTATCTTCTGGTCGTTCTTCGTGACGCTGGCGCTCGTGGCGCTGTTCTCGAAGGGCTCCGCCAAGGACCTACTCGCCTACTGGCCGGTCGGAGCGGCCATGCTGATCGTGCACGTCGTCGGCCTGGTGGACGACTTCCGCAGCCTGAAGGCCAGGCTCAAGTTCCTGGTCCACGTCGCGGCCGCGGTGATCGTGGCCGCGGCCGGCTACCGCTTCAGGACGATATTCGTCCCGTGGGTCGGCGCGGTCGAGCTCGGGTGGCTGTCGTACCCGCTGACCGTGGTCTGGATCGTCGGGGTGATCAACGCGCTCAATATGATAGACGGCATGGACGGCCTGTCGGGCGGCATCAGCATCATCGGCGCCTTCGCGCTGGGGCTGGTGCTGCTGGAGACGGGGCGGGGCACGCCGTCGGTCGCGGCGATAGCGCTGGTCGGATCGCTGGCCGGCTACCTGTTCTATAACTTCCCGCCGGCCAGGATCTTCATGGGCGACTCGGGTTCTACCTTCCTGGGCTTCGCCCTGGCGGTGTTCCCGCTGCTTGACCGCTCCGGCGGCGGCGGGATGTGGTTCTGGGACGGCGTCACGGTGCTGCTCCTGCCGATCTACGACGTGTTCGCCGCGATGATCAGGCGGACGCGCAAGGGCGTGCCGGTGATGAGCCCGGACCGCTGGCATTTCCACCACAAGCTCCTGCGGCTGGGCCTGGGCACGCGCTCGGTGCTGGCTGTGGCCTACGCGGTCTGCATGGCGCTCGGCGCGGTGGCGATCAGCGTGCTGTTCCTGCCGCCGGCCTGGCACCTGGCCCTGGTGCTGGCGTCGTGGCTCGGCCTCTTGGCGTTCTTCACGGCTCTGCACTTCATCAAGGAGCGGTCGCTCGGCGACGAAGAGCGGTCCGAGGGAAAGTGACGATATGAGACTCTATAAGACCACCGCATTCGCCGCGATCGCGCTGTTCGCGGCTATCTCCGGCGCCTACGCGCAGTCGGTATCGGATCCTATCTACGGCTACATCGACCGCTGGGAGGCCCGGGGCTACCTGGAGGCCCAGTATACGCTCAGGCCGTACTCGCCCGAGGTGATCATAGGCATCCTCGAACGGGTCGCGGAGGTCGGCTCGCCCGCGGACGCCGAGGCGGCGGAGCGCTTCCTGGCGGAGTACGGCTCGTCGTCGTTCGACGCGGGGCTGGTGCAGCGCAGCGACGCGAGGCTCGGCGGCGACGGCTTCGAGTACCGAGGCGAGAGCGGCGTCGGGCTCGGGCTGCTGTCGGCAGTGGCGCCGGGCGTCTGGGCGCAGGGCGTGCTCGAAGTGGTGATCGTCGACGGCTACGATACGGTGCAGCCGGCCACCGAGCGGGCGGAGCTGGACGTGCACAGCGATAGTTCGATGAACTTCCTGCCGGACGGCCTGTCCGGCGACCCGATGGGACTCCTCTACGCCCTGTCGTCGTCGGCATGGTTCGGCCGGGCGGGGCTCTGGGGCTCGGCGTCGTTCGCGCGCTCGAGCGTCGGGCCGTTCTTCGGGAACGGCGTGGTAATAGGCCCGCAGGCGAAGGCGACTCCGAACTGGACCATGCACGCGACGACCGGCGACTGGCGCTTCTCGTCGGGCCTATTCCAGCTGCGCGCGAGCGACGGCGACGAGGAGAAGTACCTGGTCTATCACTCGTATAGCTATTCGCCGGTATCCGGCCTGGACCTGGGCATCTTCGAGACGACGGTCTGGGGCGGCTCGTTCAAGCCGCTGTACCTGGTGCCGCTGTCGATGCTGTTCTACCTGCAGAGCCAGTCGAGCTTCAGCGACAACTCGCAGGCCGGACTCTACGGCAGCTGGCGGCCGATGGACGGCCTCCAGGCCAAGGCGACGGTGTTCTTCGACGACGTGGGCTTCTCGGACCTCGTGAAGCTCGAGCTGGACACGAAGATCATAGGCGCGGCCGAGGCCGGCCTGAGCTGGGCGCCCGAGGCCGGGCCGCTGGCCTTGGCCAGCCTCGACTACACGGCGGTCTTCCCGTACATGTACGCGCACCACTGGACCGTCGCCGAGGACGACTACACCCACGCGGGCGACTCGTTCGGCGCCGCGCTCGAGCCGAACTCCGATCGCTGGGAGCTCCGCGCCCGCTTCGAGCCGCTGCCTCGCCTGAGCGTGGAGGCGGTCTCGCGCCTCTTGCGCCACGGCAACGCCAGCGAGGGCATTACCGACGGCGACGGCTCGTGGTTCGACGACGGCTGGGTCTACGTCGACGGCCGATGGTACCAGAACTTCCAGTCGCCGTTCGAGCCCGGCACGAGCCCCAAGTACTTTCGCTTCCTGACCCAGGATACGATAGAGACGACCTTCCAGCTCGGCGCAACGGTCACCTGGAACCGGGCCTTCGGGCGGACGAGCCTGTCGGTCGGCCTGCGCTACCTGATCGAGGCGGTCTGGAACGAGGGCCTCGCGGCCGGCGACGACGAGCTGTACCACTATATCGGGCTGGACGCGAGCTGGAAGCTATGACGACGGGAAACGGCGCTCGGGCGGCGGCGCTCGCGGCTGCCCTGGCCCTGGCGGCGGCCGGCGCGGCCTATGCCCAACAGAACCGTTTCGATTACGACGATGACGCGGTACGGGCCCTGCGTTACGCGGCCTGGGAGGCCGGCACGCTGTTCGGGAGCGCCGCCGCGCCCTACGGCCTGGCCGACCTGCGGCTGACCGCCGCCCGTATAGAATCGTACGCCGACGGCCATGCCCTATCCGAAGAGGCCCGGGCGGCGCTGGACGCGGTCCTGGGTATCCCGCGGCCGGAGGCGGAGACCGACGGCGACGCTTTTCTGGCCAGGATCGGTGCCGGGGCGGCGCTCGAGGCCTATCCCCGACTGTACGATAGCGGGGATCCCGGGACGCCCTGGTCATGGGCGGAGCGGCTGCCGTT
>QKAK01000140.1 GCA_003247225.1 Spirochaetota bacterium
GCTCGACGAGCGCTCGATGCGCGAGGCCTGCGCCGTCCTGGTCGGGGAACGCGACTATAGCGCCCTTACGAACGCCAAGGAGGACGCGCGCGGCTTCGTCCGGAACCTGCTCGAGACGCGGGTAGAGCGCCGCGGCGACCTGGTAGAGGTCGGCTTCCGCGCCGACGGCTTCCTCTATAACCAGGCGCGCTTGATGGCCGCCTGCGCCATGGAGGCCGGTCTCGGGCGCATGGCCCCGGAAGGGCTCGCCGAGCTCGTCGTGTCGAGGGACCGGAGCCGGGCCCCGGGCGCCCTCGGCGCCTACGGCTTGCGCCTGCTGCGCGTCGAGTACCGGGACGAGGACTTTTCGGGCCCAGCATCCGTCCGCCCCGGGCCGCGCCGCCCGGACCGCGACGACGGCCCGCCGCCCGGCCAGGCGCGCGTCCGATCCGACGTCCGATCCGACGGACTATCCTCCGGCGACGTACCTTCGCCGCGATCGTCGGAACCGCGCTGATCGCTCGAAGGCGCCCGGCGCTTCGGCGTCGAGTCCGAAGGGGAGCCCCGGAGCGCGGCCGCGAAGGACGGCGGCTCCGGGCAGTCTATCCGTATCGTCTGGCCGTCCGACGGTCGCTTCAGCTCGATCAGCGTCGCGTGCAGGGCGAGCCTGCCTATCGGGTCGCGGCGGGAGCCGTAGCGCTCGTCGCCGGCGACCGGGCAGCCTATCGCCGACAGCTGGGCCCGTATCTGGTGCCTTCGACCCGTCTCCAGCGACAGCTCGACGAGGCTGAGGCCGTCGCCGCGGGCCAGTACCCGGTAGCGCGTGACCGCGCGCAGCGCCCCGCGCGTGCCGGGCGGCGCCTGCCTGACCCTGTACGGGTCGGCGTCCGATAGCCAGCTATCGAGCACGCCCTCGTCGGACGGAGGCTCGCCCTCGACGAGGGCCACGTAGCGGCGCTCGTCGACCGACTCGTTCCAAGACGACATCAGCGCGGCCTTGGCGCGGGCGTTCTTGGCGAACACGATGACGCCGGAGGTGTCGCGGTCGAGGCGGTGCACCACGGCCGCGCGCCCCTTGGGGTTGCGCTTCCGGATGCGGGCGGTGACGACGTCGTAGAGGCTCTTCGACCGCGAGCCCTCGGGCGCTATCGTGGGCAGCCCGCAGGGCTTGTCGACGGCTACCAGGTCGTCGTCCTCGTACAGGAACGCGACCGCGGGCCTGCCCGAGCCGGCCGCCGCCCTTCCGGAACCGGCCCGTCGCCGGCCGTCGCTCACAGCGCCGCCTTGACGCCGGGCAGCTCGCCGATGGCGGCGTAGGCGGCGTACAGGGAATCCTGGTCCTCGAAGCGGACCCTGCAGGCGAGCCTGCCGTACTTGGCGCCCTTGGCCGGCAGCTCGCGCGGCCGTTCGAGGGCCGCGCCGCGCTCGGTCAGCGTCCTCTCCAGGGCGGCGGCCAGCTCGTCCCCGTATTCTGCGAGGTAGATGACCCTCATCTCGAATTCGACCGGATACTCGACGCCCTCGACTCGGGCCGGGTCGCCTTGCGTTTCGTCCATCGGGCTGTACTCCTTCATACGGTCACGTCGTTCAGCCACTTGCGGGTGGCCAGGCGCCATATCCCCAGTCCGCTCTTGGCTATCTCCTCGAACGATAGCATCGCGAACACGATCCACGGCTCGAGCCTCAGGACGAAGGCGCCGATAGCCGCCATCGGTACGCCGAGCCCCCAGACGCCGAACATATCGTAGAACACGCCGAAGCGCGTGTCGCCCCCGGCCCGGCAGATGCCGACGACGGTGTGCAGGTTGAATACCTTGAACGGGAAGACGCAGGCCAGCGCGATCACCATCAGGCTCGCCTGCCTGAGCGGCTCCCGGCCGATGGCGAAGAGCCGCGGCAGGGCCAGGGTCGCCGGCGCGAGCAGCGCGCCGACCGCTATCCCTATCAGCGGCGCCATGATAGCGAAGCGCGCGGCCCAGGAGAAGGCCTTCTCCCGGTCGCCCTCGCCGATGCGCTTGCCTATCATGACGGCGGCCGCGTTCGCCGTGCCCATGAACAGCACCATCGCCAGCTGGCTGACGGTGCTGGTCACGTTGTACGCGGCGATGGCGTCGGTGCTCACGCGAGCCATTATGGCGCTGTAGGTGGTGATGCCGAGCGACCAGGCCGCCTCGTTGACGATGACCGGGGCGGCTATGCGCGCGAAGCGCGGCAGGAAGCCGGCTCCCCACGACCGGAACTCGGCCAGGGTGCCCGCCGGCGGCATCCTTCGGGCGTAGGCCGCCGCGAAGATGATCGCCGCCTCGACGACCCTCGCCGCGACGGTCGCGTAGGCCGCCCCGCGGACGCCGAGGGCGGGGAAGCCGAGCTTGCCGAAGATGAGGACGTAATTGAGGGCCGCGTTGATGGCGAGCGAGACGACGGTAGCGGCTAGCGGCAGCTTGACCCGCTCGACGCCGCGGAGCGCCAGCGAGAACGCGAAGCTCGCGGCCGCGAACGGGTAGCTCGGCGCCGCGAGACGGAGGTACTCGGCGCCGAGCGCTATCACCTCCGCGTCGCGGGAGTATAGCCCGAGCAGGAAGCGCGGGAACGCGAGCGCCGCGGCCATGAAGAGGAAGGCCGCGCCGAGCCCGAGCGCCATCGACAGGCCCGTCGTCCTGCGGACGCCCGCTACGTCGCGCTTGCCCCAGTACTGGGCCGTGAACACGCCGGACCCGCTCGAGGTGCCGAACAGCAGTATCATCAGCAGGAACCATATCTGGTTGCCGAGCCCGACGGCGGCCAGCTCGACGGCGCCGAGCCTGCCGACCATCACCGTGTCGAGCATGTTGACGCTCGAGACGACGAGGTTCTGGAGGGCAATCGGCACGGCTATCCGCCATAGGTCGCGGTAGAAGGACCTATCGACCGTCCTGGGCGGCGATGGCGCGTTCATGCCCCGTTCCCTTCGCCCTTGTCGTACGACAGCACGTCGCGCTCGAGGGAGCGCCGGTACTCGAGCAGCTCGAGCAGTATCGGCTTGTCCTCGGCGGGCGTGTCCAGGTTGCCGAGCAGCGACTCGACCGTCTTGGCGAAACCCGCCATGTCGACGGCGCCCTCGACGCGCGGGCACAGCAGGCGGCCGGCGCAGAACGACCGCCACCGGGCGGCCTCCCCGGGCGACAGGGCGCCAGGCCAGTTCCTGGCGAACATGCGCCTGACCAGCTGCGGCAGGCGCTCGTCGATGAACGGCATGCCGTAGGCCTGGGGGCGCGCCTCCGCGGGGCCGAGCGTCGCTATCGCCTCGTGCACGGCCGCCATCGCGTCCTTGTCCTCGTCCCTGAAGAAGCCGCCGGAGTAGATGCGGTAGTCGGGGTCGCGCTCCACCGGCTCCGGCGGCCTGGGGGCGAAGACCGCGAGCAGCTTCTGGATCAGCTCGGGCTCGCGCGACAGGCTCCTGGCCCGCTCGACGGCCAGGCCCCGGTCGAGCCCGAGCCGGTCCGCGGCGCCGGCGTCCATCGTGGCCAGGGGCGCCAGGTAGGGGCAGCGGCCGAGGCGTACGTCGACGAGGGGGATGCGCTCCCCGTCCGCCAGCTCTGCCTTCCTCGAGAAGACGCGGCGGCGTATCTCGTCGACCGGCAGGTCGACGAGCGGGGACGGGTCGAAGCGCAGGTCGATCGCGACGAGCCCGTCGCGCCGTCCGGGCACCATGCCGACCGGCGCGACGATGGTCGTGCAGCCCTCGGGCCTGGTGTACCTGGCGTCCGTATGGACGAGCGGCTCGCGGTCGGCCAGGTTGACCAGCGGCCGGAGCGAGTCGCGCGTGCGGTGGCGCCAGTACCACTCGTACAGCCGCGGCTGGGCCCGCTTGACCATCCTGGCCAGGCCTATCGTCGCGCTGATGTCGTGGAACGCGTCGTGGGCCGACTCGAGCGGCACGCCGTTCGCCTCGGCCAGGCTGACCAGCCTGAAGTCCGGCCTGCCGTCGGGGCCTTCCGGCCACGACATGCCGTCGGGGCGGAGGTCCCTCGTCGCCCTGAACAGGTCGAGCACGTCCCAGCGCGTGTTGCCGTCGGCCCATTCGCGCTCGTACGGGTCGAAGAGGTTGCGGTAGAGCAGGTTGCGCACGAACTCGTCGTCGAAGCGGACGGAGTTGTAGCCGGCCACGCAGGTGCCCGGGGCGAGCATCTCGGTCCGTATCGCCTTGGCGAACTCGTACTCGGGGATGCCCTCCTCGAGCGTCTTCCGGGGCGGGATACGGTGGACGAGGCAGGAGTAGGGGCTCGGCAGGTAATCCGGGGCGACGCGCTCGTAGAGGACGAGGCGGTCCGATATCGGCTCGAGCTCGTCGTTCGTCCGGAGGCCGGCGAACTGCGCTATCCTGTCGTGCTTGGGGTCGAGACCGAAGGTCTCGAGGTCGTACCATAAAATGCTCGCGGCCATGGGCGGAGTATACCCCGGCGCGAGCCGGCGAGTGAAGCGCGAAATAAACCTTGACAGCCGGGCCGCTCAAATGATAACCCTTATCAATACATCCGCAGACGTGAACGGAGCATGACTTGCGCGACGAACGGGCGCTGCTCGAGCGCTACCTACGTGACCGCGGCCTCAAGATGACCCGCGCGCGGGAGACCGTGCTGACCGCGTTCCTCGGGCTGGAGTCGCACGTCAGCGTCGAGGCGGTGATCGAGGCCGCCAGGCGCCTCGACCCGGGCGTCGGCCAGGCGACCGTATTCCGGACCGTCAAGCTGCTGGTCGACGCGGGGCTGGCCCGCGAGGCCTGCCACGACGACGGGACCCGCCTGTTCGAGCACGCGTACAACCACGCCCACCACGACCACCTGACCTGCATCCGCTGCGGGGCCATCGTCGAGTTCATCGATACCGATATCGAGAGGGCCCAGGAAGCCGTCTACAGGCGCTACGGCTTCGAGTCGTCCGGCCATCGCCTGGAGCTGTACGGCGTCTGCCCCGCCTGCGCCGCCGAGGATACCGACTAGCGCCGCGCCTCCCGTAGAAAGGCGCGGCGCCCCGTCTCCGGGGCGCCGCTGAAAGGAGGTAGAAACGTATCTTCGCCGAATCCCGCGCGCCCGAGGGCCCGCGTATCGGATTAGCGCTTGTTCAGGTACTTGCGGATATCGAGGGCGACTGCCGCGATGATGATCGCGCCCTTCACTATCTGCTGCCAGTACGGGGACATGTTCACGAAGGTCAGGCCGTAGTTGATCACGCTGAAGATCAGCACGCCGACGAGCATGCCGGGCACGGTGCCGATGCCGCCGGAGGTCGAGACGCCTCCGACCACGCAGGCCGCGATCGCGTCGAGCTCGTAGCCGTTGCCGTAGTTGTTGGTCGCGCCGCCGGTGCGGGCCGCCTCGAGGGCGCCGGCCAGGCCGTAGCAGAGGCCGGCTATCGTATAGGCGATGAGCAGGTTCTTCGTCACGTTGACGCCGGACACCTTGGCCGCCTCGGGATTGCCGCCTATCGCGTAGATGTTCTTGCCGAAGGTCGTCTTGTTGTGCAGCACCCAGACGACCAGCGCGATGCCGAGGGCTATCAGCACGATGAAGGGTATCGAGTAGGTGCCGTCGAACCCGATATAGCCGGAGCCGAGGTTCGTGAAGCGGCGGTCCAGCCCGCCTATCGGCTGGGCGCCGTAGGGCGGCCGGTCGAAGTATAGCGAGGTGGCGCCGTAGACGGCTACCATCGTGCCGAGGGTCGCGATGAACGGCGGCACGCGCAGCTTCGAGACGACCAGGCCGTTGAGGAGGCCTATGAGCCCGCAGACGGCCATCGCCGCCAGGATCGGCACGATCAGCGGCAGCTCGCCGAGCTGCGGGTACATGCGCCTGGGATAGTCGAGCGCCTGCAGCATCGAGCTCGAGATGACCGCGGCCAGGCCGACCTGGCGGCCCGCCGACAGGTCGGTGCCGCCGGTGATCAGGATGCCGCCGACGCCCATCGCTATGATGATGCGGGTGGCCGACATCGACAGGATGTTCCTGAAATTCTCGATCGACATGAAC
>QKAK01000113.1 GCA_003247225.1 Spirochaetota bacterium
GTACCGCTCCCCGGCGAGCGAGTACGTGGCGCGCTTCCTCGGCCACGAGAACGTGGTCGAGGCGCTCGTCGCGGGCGGGCGCGTCGGTTTCCTCGGGGCGACGACGGACGCGTCGCTACTCTCCGCCGCGGGCGGCCTCGCGGCCGGCCCGGCGCGCGTGCTCATCCCGGCGCAATCAGTGCGCGTCCTCGGGACGGACGCCGCCGGGCGACTCGGCTCCGCGCCCGGCCCCGCGCCCGGCGCGATATCGGTCCGCGCCGTGGTGAGGGGAGTCGAGCGCAGGTCCGGCGTCATCCGCGTCAGGATGCTCGTCGGCGACGCCGAGCTCGTGGCGATGGACCTGGACGGGCCGGGCCGGCCATCGTTCGAGCCGGGCGACGACGTCGCGGCGCTGATAGACCCGGCCGCGCTACGGATCCTACGTACTTAGGGGGCGAAATGCTGATGGACCTGCACGTGCACACGAGCGGCTTCTCTCCTGACAGCCGCATGACGCTCGAGGCCTGCCTCGAGCGGGCGAGGCTGATAGGCCTTGACGGCGTATGCCTTACCGAGCACGACGTGATCGCCGGCTACGAGGACGTAGGCGCCATCGCCGCCCGCTTCGGCCTGGTCGTCCTGGTCGGCGTCGAGGTGCTCACGCTGGACGGGGACATCCTGTGCTTCGGGCTGGACCGGGTCCCCGACGGCATGATAGGCGCCCGCGAGCTGACCGCGGCGCTGGCCGCGCGCGGCGGCGCGACGGTGGCGGCCCATCCGTACCGCGATAACCGACGCGGCGTCGAGGACCTGCTCTTCGAGCTCCCCGACCTTACCGCGATCGAGGGATATAACGGCAATACGTCCCCCGGGGATAACCTGCGCGCCGTGAGCGCGGCCCGGGCGCTAGGCCTACCGGTCACCGGCTCGAGCGACGCCCATAGCGTCGAGCGCGTCGGCGCCTACGCGACGATGTTCGGCGGCCGCATAGCCGGCGTCGAGGACCTGGCCGCCGCCCTCCGCGGCGGCGACTATAGGCCCGTGCGACGCTCCGGCGACTCGTTCGTCGACGCGTAGGGCGTCGCCCGTCCCGGTATTCCGCGCCGTTGTCCGTTCGATTCGATAAATAATAAGCGAAAAAGGCCGTTAAGGTAGCGCCCATCCTTGACTGCGTCACCTAAAAAAGTTACTGTTCGAAATTACAAGATAGTTTCGCATCGGAGCCGGCTCGCCGGCTCGTCGCCATCCTCAGAGCCCATCATGAGCATCATCGAATACGTAGAAGCCCGCGAGATACTCGATTCCCGCGGAAACCCCACCGTCGAGGTGGACGTCGTCCTCGAGGACGGCACCCTCGGCCGCGCCGCGGTCCCGTCCGGCGCCTCGACCGGCGAGTACGAGGCCGTCGAGCTGCGCGACGGCGATAAGAAGCGCTACCTCGGCAAGGGCGTGCTCAAGGCCGTCGAGAACGTCAACAACGTGATCGCCGGCGAGATCTGCGGCCTCGACTGCACCGAGCAGGTCGATATCGACCGTACGATGATCGACCTCGACGGCACCGAGAACAAGGGCAAGCTCGGCGCCAACGCGATCCTCGGCGTCTCCATGGCCGTCTCCAGGGCCGCCGCCGACTTCCTCGACGTGCCGCTGTACAAGTACCTCGGCGGCGCCCACACCACGCTGCTGCCCGTGCCGATGTCCAACATCATCAACGGCGGCAAGCACGCGGACAATAAGATCGACTTCCAGGAGTTCATGATCATGCCGGTCGGCGCCGAGAGCTTCCGCGAGGCCGTCCGCATGAACGCCGAGGTCTTCCACAACCTCAAGAGCCTGCTCAAGTCCGACGGCCACAACACCTCGGTCGGCGACGAGGGCGGCTTCGCGCCGAACCTCGGCAACGAGGAGGCCCTCGACTACATCATGAAGGCCATCGAGAAGGCCGGCTACAAGCCCGGCGAGCAGATCGCGATCGCGCTCGACTGCGCCTCCTCGGAGCTGTTCGACGAGGGCGGCAAGAAGGGCTACAAGTTCTGGAAGTCCAACCCCGATAAGCTGTTCTCGGCCGACGAGATGATCGAGATCTACACCAAGTGGGTCGCCAAGTACCCGATCGTCTCCATCGAGGACGGCCTCGACCAGAACGACTGGGAAGGCTACGTCAAGCTGACGAAGGCCCTCGGCGGCAAGATCCAGATCATGGGCGACGACTTCTTCGTCACCAACACCAAGCGCCTCGAGAAGGGCATCGCGATGGGCGCCTGCAACTCCATCCTGATCAAGCTCAACCAGATCGGTACCGTCACCGAGACCATCGAGGCTATCAACATGGCCAAGAAGGCCGGCTACACCGCCGTCGTGTCCCACCGCTCCGGCGAGACCGAGGACACCTTCCTCGCCGACCTCGTCGTCGCCTGCGAGACCGGCCAGATCAAGACCGGCTCGATGTCGCGCACCGACCGCATCGCCAAGTACAACCAGCTGATGCGCATCGAGGACGCGATGGAGGGCATCGCCGAGTACCCCGGCATGAAGGCGTTCTACAACATCAAGAAGTAAC
>QKAK01000217.1 GCA_003247225.1 Spirochaetota bacterium
CTATGACCGACTCGGCCATCTCCTCGATCGGAGAGGCGAACACGAGCGCAGGAAGAGGCGTCTCGTCCTCAGGCTCGACCCGATCGGGGCTTCGCGCCGCGTCGGGCTCGCCCGACTCGATCATCGCGTCGGACTCTCGCCCCGCTACGCCGTCCTCTCCGCTCGACGAGCCTGAATCGATGTAGCCGATGACGTCCGCGAGGTCGGTCTCCTCGACGAGCTCCAACCCGAGGCTCTCGGGTATGATCGGGAGGTCGTCCTCGTCTTCGAGCGATAGCGCCAGCGCCTCGGCCGAGAGGCTACCCCATTCGGCGCCTTCGGTCCCTGACGCGATCTGCGCTACCTCGGCCTCTTCGAGCTCCTCGAGTTCCTCTAATTCCTCGAGCCCTTCGAGTCCCTCGCTTTCAGCGACGGGCGCCGCGGCCGCGATCGGAACCGCGGTCTCGACCGGCTCCTCGAGCTCGGCCGCTTCCTCGAGCTCTTCCAGCTCCTCGATCTCGTCAATGTCCTGGGCCTCGGCCTCGGCGGTTTCGACTATCGGCTCGAGGTTATGAACGGCTTCCTCGGCTTCCTCGGCCTGCTCGTACTCATCCACTTCCTCGAGCTCTTCAAGGGCTTCGGCCAGCGCGGGCTCGGCGCTCGCCTCTTCGACTTCATCGAGTTCCTCGACGGCTTCCGCCTCTTCGAGCTCCTCGGCTTCCTCGACGGCCTCGGCCTCCTCCAGCTCCTCGGCTTCCTCGACGGCCTCGGCTTCCTCTAGCTCCTCGGCCTCCTCGACGGCCTCGGCCTCCTCCAGCTCCTCGGCCTCCTCGACGGCCTCGGCCTCCTCCAGCTCCTCGGCCTCCTCGACGGCCTCGGGAACGGCGCTCGCGGCCCGGAGCGCGCCGGATCCGCTCGACGGCCGAGCAGCGGCGGAGCCGATGACGAAGGAACCCTTGCTGAGCGCTTCCTTGAGCAGGGCCTCGAAGCGGGCCATGTCGACGCCGCCGGGACGCTCGCCCCGGGCCGTCATGATAGCGATGATCTCGTCCCAGGACTTGTCGATCAGGGCGTCGACGTCGGCCGCGCGCCGCTTGGCCAGGCGGCCGGCGCTCTTGCGTATGCGTTCCTTCGTCTCGCCGCGCCGAGCCTCGAGCTCGCCCCTCCAGCGGTCGATGTCCAGGTCGCCCTTGCGATCGAGGTATTCCTCGAGCAGCTCGATCTGGAATCGCTTGATCCTGGCCGCCAGGACGGCGAAACGGTCCTGCCGCAGGTTGAGGACGAGGAACAGGATCAGGTAGACGGTCACGAAGAAGGCGGATAGGAGCAGCCAGCGGAAGGCGTCGGGCATCGCGAACCACGAGGCCGGGACCAGCCGTCCCACCAGCCCCGAGGCGCCCCTCCGAGAGAACAGCACGAACGAGCCGGACGCCTCCGCCGAGCCTATCGTTATCGGCTCGGCGTTCGGTCCGGCGGCCCAGATCTCCGCGACGCGCGATACGAGCTCGCCCCCGCCCCAGGACGGCGAGCCGAACAGGACGCCGACGTCCCCGACGCCTACGACGTCGTCTCCGAGCGCTATGCGCCCGTCCTTGACGAGCCGTTCGAGCAGGCCCGAGTACGACACGTAGAAGACGGCGGTGCCGCGGCGCGCCTCGAAGCCGTCGACGAACGGGAAGCGATACGTGAACGCGCGCCCGGAGGGGTCCGACGAGACCGCTATCGAGCCGGGGCCGGCGTCGCCTGACGGCTCCAGGTCGGCGTACGGCGCGTCTCCGGGCGCGCCGTAGTCTCGGTAGACCACCCGGAGCGCCTCCGAACGGACGGCGTCGGCCGGGAAGGTGCTGAAATGGATGCGCTTGCCGTCCCTGTCTATGAAGCGGACGCCGACGAGGCCGGGCGTCTGCTCCGCCAGCAGGCCGAAGGCCCTGGTGCGGTCGAAGGCGTCCTGGGCGCTCTGGTTGGTCAGGAAGCTGCGCTTGACGAAGTCGTTGCCGAGCAGGGCCTCGAAGCGGGCGGCGTTCGACTCGTGGTACGCGTCGGACGACTCGAGCAGCCCGTCGACGGAGGAGTCGACCGATCGCCTGACCCGCTCGTCGAAGAACCTGGTCTCTATGACGGAGAACAGCCCCGAGTAGGCGAGCGCGGCGAAGCCGGCCGCCAGCACGGTCGAGACGAGTAGGCTTACTGAGGCTTTCTGCCCTACGGTCATCGCTGTCCTTACTTGATATCTATTCGTTTAATTATCGGCCGGATCGGCCGGTTTATTGAGCCGATCAGGGGCCTTCGCTTGTACAGGCACCGCCTAGATAATATACTTGCCGTACCCGGAGAGCCAAGCACCGTCGAGGCCCCCGCGACCCTATTCAGGAGAGAAGATGCATATCCGCGACTTGAACCTCAAGACGAAGGTACTGGTCCTGACCCTATCCGGGTTGGCCGTGATCGCCGTCGTCATAGCCATCATGTACGTCAAGGACATCGCCGAGGTGGCGCATATAAACATCGTCGACAAGAGCCGGGCGATCACCCTGTCCGTCGAGGCGGCGAGGGACTCGATGGCCGAGAAGCTCGCCTCCGGCGTCATCACCGACCTGGAGACGCTCGCGCTCGAGGGCGACCGCGACAAGCTGCTCTCGGCCGTGCCCATCATCACGGCCATGGACATAGCCGCGCGCAACGCCGACGCCGGCGGCTACGCCTTCAGGGTTCCGAAGATCAGCCCCCGCAACCCCTCCAACGAGCCCGACGAGGTCGAGCTCGAGGCCCTCGATCGCCTCGCCTCGGGCGGCCTCGAGGAGTACGTCGTGCGGGAACCGCTGCGGGTACGGTACTTCAGGCCGGTCAGGCTCACGTCCGACTGCATGCTGTGCCACGGCGACCCCGCCGGGTCGGCCGACCCGACCGGGGGGATCCGCGAGGGCTGGAAGGTCGGCGAGGTGCACGGCGCGTTCGAGGTGGTCAGCTCCCTCGACGCGGCGAAGCTGGTCGGTAAGCAGGCCACGGTCAACGTCGCCTCCTTCGCCGGCGGCGTGATGCTGCTGCTCGGCTTCGCGCTGTTCATGATCATCCGCGTCGTGCTCAAGCCCATCGCCACCTACGTCGACGCGTTCAAGATGGCCTCGACCGGCGACCTGACCGTCAGGGCGACAGTAAGGGCCAGGGACGAGATAGGCCGGATAGCCGCCTTCTTCAACGACTTCATATCGACCCTCGAGCACATGGTCGGCGAGGTCAAGAGCGTCACCGAGACCACCGAGAACATCTCCCTCGAGCTGGCCGCCAGCTCGGAGGAGACCGCCGCCAGCCTGCACGAGATACGCGTCAACACCGAGGGCATGAGGAACAAGATCGTCCACCTGGACGGAGAGGTATCCTCGTCCTCGAAGTCGGCCGAGGACGTCGACGGCTACCTGTCCAGGCTGTCGGAGCTGATCGCCGACCAGGCCTCCGCGATCAACCAGTCGAGCGCGTCGATCGAGCAGATGTCCGCGAGCATCAACAACATCGCGACGGCCGCCGAGGAGAAGCTCAGGGTGGCCAACGAGCTCGAGAGCACCGCGCTCGACGGCCAGAGCGAGATGGAGGAGACGGAGCAGACGATCAAGAAGGTCTCCGACAGCGCCGGCGTCATCATGGAGATGATCCAGATCATCCAGGACATCGCGAGCAAGACCAACCTGCTCGCGATGAACGCGGCGATAGAGGCCGCCCACGCCGGCGACTTCGGGAAGGGCTTCGCGGTCGTCGCCGACGAGATACGCAACCTCGCAGAGTCGAGCGCCGAGAGCGCCAAGCAGATCACCCAGTCGCTCGGCGAGGTGACCGACTACATCGCCGTGTCCGCCTCGAGCACCGAGAAGACGGGCAGGATCTTCAGCGATATCGTCGGGCAGATCAAGGGCGTCTCGATGAGCATGTCCGAGATGAAGAACGCCACCGGCGAGCTGTCGATAGGGGCCAAGCAGATACTCGAGGCGCTCGGCTCCCTCGTCTCGACGACCGATGAGGTCAAGGTGTCGTCGGTGGACATGAAGGCCCGCGTCACGGCCATCGTCGACGCGATGCGCAGCGTCGCGGCCATATCGAGAGACACGAAGTACGGCATGGAGGAGATCACCATCGGCATCGACGAGATATACAAGGCCGCGGAGGCCATCTCGCGGGCCGGCGGCGAGAATTCCGAGAGCGTGGCGACGCTCAAGTCCCTCGTCGAGCGCTTCAAGGTCTCGGGCGTGGAATAAGGGTAAATCGACTATAGGGCGATGAAGCGAGCCGGCGCGCTGCGGCGCCGGCCCGGAGGCGCGAGCTCGGCGCGGATCGCCGCGTCGCGCGACGACGTCGCTTAACGACGTTGAACCTCCGGCCGTTTTGTCCCTATACTCCACGGGCGGCGTCGCCTCGTCGCATCGGGGGTATGCATGAAACGGACGCTCGCATCGATCCTCGCGGCCGCGGTCCTCGTCGCCGCGGCGTCCGCCGACCTGTTCTCGCCGGACAGGCCGCTCAGGACGGTCGAGACGGAGTACTTCACCTTCATCTACGCGGCCGAGTCCGAGCCGGCGATACGCTACCTGGCGTCGTTCGCCGACGACGCGTACCGGGAGGTAGCGGCGCTGCTCGGCACGAGCCCCCGGGCGAGGCTGCCGGTCGTGATGACGCCGGACTCCGAGACGCTGAACGGCTACTACACCGCCTACCCCTACCCGCGCATCGTGCTGTACCAGGCCCCGACCGAGGCCGGCTCGAGCCTCGGGGCCTTCGACGACGACCTGCGCAAGCTGTTCCTCCACGAGCTGACGCACGCGGTATCGCTCGGCATACGCGGCGGCGTCGAGGGCGCGCTCGTCGCCGTCTTCGGCTCGCCGCTCGGCCTATCGACCTACCTCGCGCCCCGGGCCTTCGTCGAGGGCGTCACCGTGTCGTTCGAGAGCCGTAACGGCTTCGGCCGAGCGACCGACCCGCTGGCCGGCGCCATTATTCGCCAGGATATCGTCGAGGGCCGCGCCAGGAGCTTCGTCCAGGCCTGCGGCGCCTACGACCGCTATCCGTCGAGCGCGCTCCACTATATCTACGGCGGCTACTTCTCGCGGTACCTGCAGGAGCGCTGGGGCCTCGAGAAGTACGCCGAGCTGTGGACGGCGTTCGGCGCCAAGGCGCTGCTGCGTCCCCTCGACGACGGCCTGCTGGTCGAGGGGCGCTTCTCGAGGGTCTACGGCGTATCCCTATCCGAGGCCTGGGCCGATTTCATTCGCTCCATGACGCCGTCCGCGCCGGTCTCGATGGCCGTGGAGGCCAGGACCGACGCCTCGGCCGTCACGGCGCTGTGCTCGTCAGCGGACGCGCTCTACTACGCGGACGAGGCGGCCGAGACGGTCTACCGGCTCGACCCGGACTCGGGCGAACGCCGCCCGCTGTTCAGGGCCGGCGCCGAGGTAACGCGGCTCGACGCCTCGCCCGACGGCGGCTCGCTCCTCGTCTCCACGACCCGCGTCGAGGGCGGCTTCCCCAAGCTCGCCGTCATGGAGTACGCGTCCGGCGAGCGAGGCGGGCCGCGGCTCCTGCCGGTCGACCGGGTCAGGGACGCGGCCTACCTTCCCGGCGGAGGCATCGTCGGCGTAGCCGTCGACGGCTACGAGACCGACCTGGTCGTCATCCGCGGCGCGGATAGGTTCGTACTGCTCGAGGGCGACGAGCGGACCGCCTTCTCGTCCCGCCTTCTCGTCGCCCGTGGCCTCCGCGGACGGAACGCTCGTCTACGCCCTAGCCAGGCGCGGCGGCGTACCCTCGGTCGTCAGGATTACCCTGGACCGGGACGGGACGCGGGCGGCCGCGGTGGAGCGCCTCGCCGTCCCCGACGGCCTGTCCTGGCTGCGCTACCTATCGATCGGCCGGGACGGCGTCCTGCGCTCCGCCTGGGACGACGAGTCGTTCTACCGCCTCGTCGAGATCGACGGCGACGCGCTGCGCTACCAGGGCGTCCCTCTATCGGGTGTCCGCCGGGAGGGTGCGCTACGTCGGGCGCTTCTCCGACGGGCAGCGCGTCTGCGACTATCCGGAGGACCGCGGCCCGCTCGGCTTCGTCGAGGTTCCGGCGCTCTGGGAAGACGCCGGGGAGCTTCTCGACACCGGCTCGGCCTACGACGCCGCCTCGGCCGCCGCGCCGCCCGTATCGGCCGGGCGCTACAGGGCGGCCCGTTACCTGGCGCCGCGCTACTGGTTCCCGACGGCGGCCGTCGACGAGGGCGGCCTCGAATCGATCGGGCTGACCTTCGTGATAGCCGATCCGGCCGAGCGGCTCGACGCGTCGGTCTCGGCCGCATGGGACACGGCGGCGCGCGCCGTCGACCTGGAAGCGGACGCCGGCTTCTCGCGCTTCGCCTGGCCGGTGCGGCTGGTCGCGCGCGACTCGTTCACCGGCTCGGCCGCCGCGGACGGACGGTCCGTCGTCACCCGCTCGTCGGAGGCCTTCGCGGGCACGGCCGGAACGCTCCGCCCGTTCTCCGGAGGGTCGCTTGGCTGGAACGTCTCGGGCGGGGTCGCCGCCAGCGCGCTGAGCTCGCCCGGAGCCTCGCCCTACGCCGCCTGGAGCGCCGCCTCCGCCGCGCTCGAGTCCGCGATACGCTGGTCGGACGTCACGGCGCCGCTCGGCGACCCCGAGGCCCGCTCGGGCTACGCCCTCTCCCTGACGGCCAGGCTCGACGCGGGACTGTACCCGGCGTTCTCGTCGCCCTCGGCGGGTCTCGAGGCGACGGCCGAGGCCTTCGTCGGCGCCGGAGCCCTCGCGCTGTCCGTCTCCGGCGCGCTCGCCGCTACCGACGGCCTAGCCTACGGCCCTGACGGCCGGGCCTACCCGGGCGGCTGGACGCTCGCCGCGTCGTACCCATCGCCCGACGAGTTCGCCGGGAGCGGCTCCGGCGACTGGTACGCCTTCGGCGAGGCCAGCCTCAGGCTGCTCGACGCCGAGATCCAGCGCGGCTTCGGCGCCTTCTACGCGAATCGCCTGTCGATACGCTCGGGC
>QKAK01000042.1 GCA_003247225.1 Spirochaetota bacterium
CTTACAGCGGCATATTGGCGTGCTTCTTGGCGGGGCGGCTCTCGCGCTTGCCAAGGAGCATCGTCAGGGCGGCGGCGAGCCTGGCCCTCGTGACGGCCGGGTCGATCACGTCGTCGACGTAGCCACGCGCGGCCGCCTTGTATGGATTAGCGAAGTTATCCTTGTACTCCTGGATCTTGTCCTTGCGCGCGGCCGCCGGGTCCGCCGCCTCCTCGATGTCCTTCTTGAAGATGATGTTGGCGGCGCCCTCGGGCCCCATCACGGCTATCTCGGCGCTCGGCCAGGCGAAGACCTGGTCGGCACCGAGGTGGCGCGAGCACATCGCGATGTACGCGCCGCCGTAGGCCTTGCGGACGATCACGGTGATCTTCGGCACGGTGGCCTCGGAATAGGCGTACAGCAGCTTGGCGCCGTGGCGTATAACGCCGCCGTGCTCCTGGCCCACTCCCGGCAGGTAGCCGGCGGTGTCGGTCAGGGTGACGAGCGGGATGTTGAACGAGTCGCAGAAGCGGATGAAGCGGCTGGCCTTGTCGGACGCGTTGATGTCGAGCACGCCGGCCATCACCTTGGGCTGGTTGGCTATGACGCCGACCGAGCGGCCGCCGAGCCTGGCGAAGCAGGTGACGATGTTCTTCGCGTACAGGGGCTGGATCTCGAAGTAGTCGCCGTCGTCGAACACCTGCGCTATCACGTCGCGGATGTCGTAGGGCTTGTTCGGCGAGTCGGGGATGATATCGACGAGGCCGGGGCAGGCGCGCGCGACGTCGTCGCCGCTTGCCGCGAGCGGGGCGTCCTCGATGTTGTTCTGGGGCAGGTACGACAGCAGCTTGCGAACGCCCTCGATCGTGGCCTTCTCGTCGGCGAACATCAGGCTGGCGCAGCCGGAGGTCTCGCTGTGTACCAGGGCGCCGCCGAGCGCCTCGGCGGACACGTCCTCGCCGGTGACGGCCTTGATGACCTGGGGGCCGGTGATGAACATGTTCGAGGTCTTGTCGACCATCACGGTGAAGTCGGTCAGGGCCGGGGAGTAGACGGCGCCGCCGGCGCAGGGCCCCATGATCACGGATATCTGCGGTATCACGCCGGAAGCGAGCGTATTCCTATAGAAGATGTTGCCGTAGCCGTACAGCGCGTCGACGCCTTCCTGGATGCGCGCTCCGCCCGAGTCGTTGATGCCGATGCACGGACAGCCGACCTTCATCGCCATGTCCATGGCCTTGCAGATCTTGGCCGCGTGCATCTCGCCGAGGCTGCCGCCGATGACGGTGAAATCCTGCGCGAACAGGTAGACGAGGCGGCCGTTGACCGTGCCGTAGCCGATGACGACGCCCTCGCCCGGGGCCTCGACCTCGGCCATGCCCAGGTCGGTGGCGCGGTGCTCGACGAACGCGTCGATCTCGGTGAAGGTACCCGGATCGAGGAAAGCCTCGATACGCTCCCGGGCGGTCATCTTACCCTTGTCGTGCTGCGCCGCGACGCGCTTGGGGCCGCCGCCGGCGGTCACGCGCTCTCGCCGCGCCGACAGGTCTTTCAGCTTGGAATCCATAAAATTCGCTCCATCCTTCCGGAAATTGCTTGCGATAGAGTCTAGCCTTTTTGGCAGAGCTCGATAAGTACCCCGTTCGTCGCCTTGGGGTGCAGGAAGGCGATCTTCGCGCCGCCGGCGCCGTAGCGCGGCTTCTCGTCGATCAGCCTGACGCCCTTGGCCTTGAGCTCGGCGAGCGCGGCCTCGATGTCGTCGACCTTGAACGCGATATGCTGGATGCCCTGGCCGCGGGCCTCGATGAACTTGGCGATCGGGCCGTCGGGCGCGGTCGACTCGAGCAGCTCTATCTCCGAGTCGCCGACCGGCAGGAAGGCCGTCTTGACCTTCTGCTCCTCGACGGTCTCGGTGCCGTGCAGCTCCAGGCCCAAGAGGTCGGTATACACCTTGAGCGTCTCCTCGAGGTTCGATACGGCTATGCCTATGTGGTCTACCTTTACGACCATGAGTCCCTCCTATGCTGTGGTGACGGCGCGCCGGGTACGCGTCATGGCGTCCTCGAGCGCGTCGAGCGCGTCGTAGTAGTCTATGTCCCGGTCTAGCACCGAGCGCGCCAGCTCGGTCAGGGCCTCGCGGCTCTCGTCGCGCTCGAGCTCGGACAGCACCCGCTGGGCGGCGCCGCGTCCGAGCTCCCAGGCCAGGTTGGCCTCGCGCCTCGAGCGCAGGAAACCGGTGGCGGCGAGCGCCGCCTCGTGCGCCTTGATCTCGTCGACCAGGCGCGCTATGCCCTCGCCGGTCTCGGCCACCGTGGTCACGACCGGCGGTATCTCGAGGTTCGGGTGGCCCGGCGCCTGCGCGGCGATGTGGTGGAAGGCGCCCTGCTCCGTCGAACCCGGGTTCGGCGTGGCCGCCGGCGCGCTTCCGTCGGCGCCGCGCAGCGCCGAGCGCGCCTCGAACAGCGGCGTGAACCGGGTAGCCGCCCCGTTCAGCACGGCGGTCTCGAGCATCGCGCGTATCTCGCGGACCACGCGCTCGGCGCCGTCCTTGTCGGCCTTGTTGACGCAGAAGACGTCGCCTATCTCCATCACGCCGGCCTTGATCGCCTGGATGTCGTCGCCGAGGCCCGGCACCGACACGAGCACGACGGTATCGGCGATGCGGACGATGTCCACCTCCGACTGGCCCACGCCGACGGTCTCGATGATCACGTCGTCGTAGCCGGCGGCGTCGAGCACGCGCACGGCCTCGCCGGCGGCCCTGGACAGGCCGCCGAGGTGGCCGCGCGTGGCCAGGCTGCGGATGTACACCCCGTCGTCGGTGGCGTGGCGCTGCATGCGTATGCGGTCGCCGAGTATCGCGCCGCCGGTGAACGGGCTGGACGGGTCGACGGCTATGACCGCGACCCTGCGGCCGCGGCCGCGCAGGTCCCCGACCAGCTTGTCGGTCAGCGTGCTCTTGCCGGCGCCGGGCGGCCCGGTGATGCCGACGACGTGGGCCTTACCGCCGTAGGCGTGGAGCGCCTTGAGGACGGCGAGGCGCGACGGGTCCTCCCGCTCGATCATCGAGATCAGGCGGGCGGCGGCCCTCGCGTCGCCGGAGCGGACGCGCTCGGCGCTTACGGCGGAATCGTCCACGGCCTACGCCTTCCGCTTGAGGTTCTTCTTGATGAACTCGATGATGTCGCCGGTCGGCGAGCCGGGGGTGAAGACGGCCGCGATGCCCGCGGCCTTGAGGCCCGGTATATCGTCGTCCGGGATCACGCCGCCGCCTATGACGAGCATGTCGTCGACGCCCTTCTCCTTGAGCAGCTCCGTGACGCGCGGGAACAGGTGGTTATGCGCGCCGGAGAGTATGCTCATGGCGACCACGTCGACGTCCTCCTGGACGGCGGCAGAGACTATCTGCTCCGGCGTCTGCCTGAGGCCCGTGTAGATCACTTCCATGCCGGCGTCGCGAAGCGCCCTGGCTATCACCTTGGCGCCGCGGTCGTGGCCGTCGAGGCCCGGCTTGGCTACGAGTACGCGTATCGTTCGTTCCATGACTCCCTGCCTTTAAAGGATGACCTTCTGCTGGTACTCGCCGAACTCGGCGCGCAGTACGTCGCAGATCTCGCCGAGGGTGGCGTACGCCTTGACGGCGTCGAGGATGAGCGGCATCAGGTTCGCGTCGCCCTCGGCCCCGGCCTTCAGGGCGGCCAGCGTCTTCTCGACGGCCTCGTTGTCGCGCTTGGCCCGCAGTTCCTTGAGCTTGGCGGCCTGCATCTCGCCGACTATGGGGTCGACCCGGAGGAGCCCCTTGGGCGAGCCTTCCTCGATCTGGAACTTGTTGACGCCGACCACGACGCGCTCGCCGGACTCGACGTCCATCTGGTACGCGTAGGCCGCGTCCTGGATCTCCTGCTGGACGTAGCCCTTCTCTATCGCCTTGACCGCGCCGCCGAGGCCGTCGATCGTGGCGATGTAGGCCTCCGCCTCCTTCTGGATGCGGTCGGTCATGCTCTCCACGTAGTACGAGCCCGCGAGCGGGTCTATGGTCTCCGCGGCGCCGGACTCGTAGGCGACGATCTGCTGGGTCCGCAGCGCGATGCGCACCGAGTCCTCGGTCGGCAGCGCGAGCGCCTCGTCCTTGGAATTGGTGTGCAGCGACTGGGTACCGCCGAGCACCGCGGCCAGGGTCTGGATGGCGACGCGGACGATGTTGTTGTCGGGCTGCTGGGCCGTCAGCGTCGAGCCGGCGGTCTGCGTATGGAAGCGCAGCGACAGGCTCTTCGGGCTCTTGGCGCCGAAGCGCTCCTTCATCACCTTGGCCCAGACGCGGCGGGCGGCGCGGAACTTGGCCACCTCCTCGAACAGGTCGTTGTGGGCGTTGAAGAAGAACGACAGGCGCGGGGCGAAGTCGTCGACGTCGAGGCCGGCCTTGATAGCGGCGTCGACGTAGGCGATGCCGTCCGCTATCGTGAACGCGACCTCCTGCGAGGCGGTCGAGCCGGCCTCGCGGATGTGGTAGCCGGAGATCGAGATGGTGTTCCAGGCCGGCACTTCCTTGGAGCAGTACGCGAAGATGTCGGTTATGAGCCGCATCGACGGCGACGGCGGGAAGATATAGGTGCCGCGGGCGACGTACTCCTTGAGTATGTCGTTCTGGATGGTACCGTTGAGCTTGTCCGGCGTGACGCCCTGCTTCTCGGCGACGGCGATGTACATCGCGAGCAGCACCGAGGCCGGCGCGTTGATCGTCATCGAGGTGGACACCTTGTCCAGCGGGATGCCGTCGAACAGGATCTCCATGTCGGCCAGCGAGTCGATCGCGACGCCGACCTTGCCGACCTCGCCCTGCGACAGCGCGTGGTCGGAGTCGTAGCCTATCTGGGTCGGCAGGTCGAACGCGACCGACAGGCCCGTGGTGCCCTGCTCGAGCAGGAACTTGTAGCGCTTGTTCGATTCCTCCGCGGTGGAGAAGCCGGCGTACTGGCGCATGGTCCAGAAGCGGCCGCGGTACATCGTGTTCTGCACGCCGCGGGTGTACGGGTACTCGCCGGGGAAGCCGACGTCGCGCGCGTAGTCGCGGCCGGCGTCGTCGAGCGGCGTGTAGAGGCGCTTGACCGGCGACTTGGAGCCGGTCACGAACGCCTTCTTGCGCTCGGGGAACTTGGCGATGGCCTTCGCCACGCCGGCGTCGTACGCCTCCAGCCCCTTCTTGACGCTATCGTTATCGCTCATGGGCTTCCTCCCTATGCCTTCGCGGCCTTGGCCGCGAGCTCGAAGCCGGCGCGCAGCGCCTTGAGGTTCAGGTCCTCGGTTCCCTTCGGCACGCGGTTGAGCACCGCCTTCTCGAGGGTAGCCTGCTTGACGACGCCGGAGACGCCTCCGAGCACGCCGAGGGCGACGATATTGGCGACGACCTTCTTGCCTATCGCGGTGGCCGCGGTGTCGAGTATCGGCACCGAGACGGTCCGCGCCGTAATGGCCGGGTCGAGGCAGACCGTCGAGTCGACGATGATCAGGCCCTTGCCCATCAGCTTGCCGTAGGTCTTGTAGGCGTCGGTCGTCAGAGCCAGCAGGAAGTCCGGGTCGGTCGCCTTGGGATAGTCGATATCGTCATCGGAGACGACGACCTCGGCCTTGCTGGAGCCGCCGCGGGCCTCGGGACCGTAGCTCTGGGTCTGGACGGCGTTCTTGCCGTCCAGGATGGCGCCCTCGGCGAGCACGATGCCCGCGAGCAGGAGGCCCTGTCCGCCCGAGCCGCTTAGTCTGAATTCTGTGCGCATCCCCGTACTCCCCCCTGGAAATCATCGAACTTACGCCTGACGCCCTCGACGAGCCTGGCGTACTCGGCGGTGAACTCGGGAGCCGCCTTGTTATACAGCTCGCCGATGAGGAACTTGCCCTCGAGCTTCTCCGGAGCCATCGCGGCGGCCGCCTTGACGTTGACCGCGTGCTCCTTCTGCCAGTTGAACAGCTCGACCGCGCCGCCGAGCTTGTTCTTGCGGCCGTAGTAGGTCGGGCAGCCGACGACCGCCTCGACCACGGAGAATCCCGGGTTGAGCAGGGCCTTCTCGATCATCTCGCCGAGCAGCTGCACGTGGTACGAGGTGCCGCGGGCGACGAAGGTGGCGCCGGAGGCTATGGCCAGGTTGGCCAGGTCGAAGGGCCGCTCTACGTTGCCGTAGGGCGCCGTCGTGCCGAGCATGCCGGTCGGCGTCATCGGCGAGTACTGGCCGCTCGTCATGCCGTAGTTGTTGTTGTTCATCACGATGGTCGTGATGTCGACGTTGCGCCTAGCGGCGTGGATGAAGTGGTTGCCGCCGATAGCGGTGCAGTCGCCGTCGCCGGTCATCACGATCACCTTGAGGTCGGGGCGCGACAGCTTGATGCCGGTGGCGAACGCGATGGCGCGGCCGTGGGCGGTGTGGAGCGTGTCGAAGTCGAGGTAGCCCGACGCGCGGCTGGAGCAGCCGATGCCGGAGACCACGACGACGTTGTTCTTGTCGATGCCGAGCTTGGCGAGCGTTCTGGTCAGCGCGCCGGTGACGGTGCCGTGGCCGCAGCCGGGGCACCAGATATGAGGAAGCCTGTTCTGCCTGAAGTAGTCGAGGCCGCTGCTCATTTCGAGCCTCCCATGATGGACGCCAGTATCTCCTCCGGCCTGAACAGCTCGCAGTTGACCTTGCTGAGCCTCTCGACCGGAGCCTTGCCCGCCACGACGCGTTCCACCTCGTACACGAGCTGGCCCAGGTTCATCTCGGGCACGATGATCCGCTTGACCCTGGAGGCCAGCTCGCGGAGCGGCTCCTCGGGGAACGGCCATATCGTCTTGGGCCTGAACAGCCCTGCCTTGACGCCCGCGGCCCTGGCCTGGCGCACCGCGGAGGTGGCGGACATCGCGGACGAGCCGAAGGCGAGCACGAGCACGTCGCAGTCGTCGGCGCTCTCGGTCGCGTAGTCGCGCAGGAGCGGCTCGGCCTTCTCGACCTTGCGCATCAGGCGCTGGATCAGCGCGCCGGCCACGTCGCCCTTGTTGGTCGGGAAGCCGGTCTCGTCGTGGGACAGGCCGGTCACGTGCCAGCGGTAGCCCTTGCCGAACGGCGCCATCAGCGGCACGCCGCCGTCCTGATCCGCTTTATAGGGAAGATAGCCGGCCGGGGCGGCCGGGGCCTTGCGGTCGACGATCGTCAGGCTCTTCAGCTCGGGCAGCACGACCTTCTCGCGCATGTGCCCGATGGTCTCGTCGGAGAGCACGACGACGGGCACTCGGTATTCCTCGGCTATGTTGAAGGCCTTGATGGTAAGGTCGAAGCACTCGCGCACGTTGCCGGGGGCCAGCACCACGACCGGGTGGTCGCCGTGGGTGCCCCAACGGGCCTGCATCACGTCGCCCTGGGCCAGGGAGGTGGGCATGCCGGTCGACGGGCCGACGCGCTGCACGTCGATCACGACGATGGGCACCTCCGAGATGGCCGCGTAGCCCATCAGCTCCTGCATCAGGGAGAAGCCGGGGCCGCTCGTCGCGGTCATCGCCTTGCGGCCGGTCAGGGAGGCGCCGATGATGGCGGCGATGGAGCCTATCTCGTCCTCCATCTGGATGAATTTCCCGCCGACCTTGGGGAGTTCCTCCGAGCACAGCTCGGCTATCTCGGTGGACGGGGTGATCGGGTAGCCGGCGAAGAAACTGAGGCCGGCGGTAAGGGCGCCGAGGGTACAGGCCTCGTTACCCTGCATGAGCTTGGCTTCAGGCATGATTGGCCTCCGGCGGCACGGTGTAGTCCACGCACGAGGAATCCTTCTCCTCGGGCTTCTCGAGTCCCGTTTCCCTGATCTCGATGGCGTAATCGGGACACCTGAGTTCGCACATCCGGCAGCCGATGCAATCGGCCGGCCGGGCGGCGAATACCTTGCCATTGCGGAGCTCCAGTACGGTCTTCGGGCAGAAGGATACGCATACATTGCATCCCTTGCACCAACGCTCGCGAATGACATGCTCGAAGGTACGTTTCCTTTGTTCGCTCATATCCTGCTCTCTATGGATGATGCGCCGTTACGGCGATGTGTGATTGCTGCTCTATCCGGCGGGACGCGCAATAACGGAGGCGCCGCCGCCGATGCTACGCTGTCGCTTAACGATAGTCCCAAGCGATCGGCTTGTCAAAAACCTCCCCCGCGGCGTACATCGGCCTGGCATCGGAGCCATGTCACGTCCGAATTCTAACCAGCCCGTGTCGAGTTCCATCTAGTGGAACTCGATCAGTTCTTTTCCATTTTTAAAAAGCATAGACCTCGACCAAGAGCTTGTCAAGTGAAGCATACGCATTCTGAAACCAATATTTCATATATTGACAATAAGCATCAATTCATCGATACTTCCATTGAGCGCTAGCTTATTCCGCCTTGTGGAATATCGATCAGGCGCCGTATAAACCGGGCTATATAAGGGAACATTGATGTCGACGAGCGATACTCCCGTCCGATCCATCGAGCGAGCGCTGGACATCCTGGACTGCTTCAAGCCGGGCCGGCTGGAGCTGACGCTCACGGAGATCGCCACCGGCATCGAGCTGGCGATGAGCACGACCTCGCGCATCGTCGCAACGCTCGAGAAGCGCCACTACCTGTCCAGGAACCCCGATACGCAGCGCTACTCGCTCGGCTCAAGGATATCCCAGATCGGCGCGCTCGGGCTGTCGAACATGGACCTGCGCAGGGTCGCCCTGCCGTTCATGAAGGAGCTGAACGCGCTCTACAACGAGGGCGTCAGCCTCTATATAGAGCGCGACGAGGAACGGATCTGCATCGAACGGGTAGAGAGCACGCTGCCGCTCAGGCGCGTGATCAACGTCGGCGACCGCCATCCCCTGACCAGGGGGGCCGCCGGCAGGGTACTCCTGGCCTACATGCCGGCCGATCGTCGCCAGGCCCTGCTGGCGAAGGACCCCTTCACCACCGAGGAGAGCCTCGCGGAGCTGCGCCACGGCGGCTACACGGTCAGCCTCGGCGAGCGGGAGGAAGGCGTCACCTCGATCGCGGCGCCGATCCAGGACGCGCAGTGCGCCGTGATCGCGGCCCTGTCGATGTCGGGCCCGTCGGTCCGCTTCGAGGGCTCCGGCTTCTCCGACAAGATAGCCAAGGTCAAGCGTACCGCCGAGCTGATATCGAACGCTCTCGGGCGCTGAGGCCCCCGTCGACTGGAACAACGCCCCGTCGTCCTGTATACTTTACGGACGGTCGCGTCCTTTCGACTCGCGACCATCACGACCATACGGAGCATACGATGGCTAAGCGTCTCTTGATTCGCGACCTTACCCTGCGCGACGGCCAGCAATCCCAATTCGCCACCCGGATGAACCAGGACCAGGTCGACCGCGTCCTGCCGTTCTACCGCGAGGCCCGATTCTACGCCATGGAGGTCTGGGGCGGCGCCGTCCCGGACTCGGTGATGCGCTTCCTGAACGAGAGCCCCTGGACCAGGCTCGAGAGCATACGAGACGGCGTCGCCGGCGCCTCCAAGCTGACCGCCCTGTCCCGCGGCCGCAACCTGTTCGGCTACAACCCCTACCCCGACTCCGTCATCGAGGGCTTCTGCAGGAACTCGGTCAAGTCGGGCATCGATATCATGCGCGTGTTCGACGCGCTCAACGACGTCGACAACATGACGAGCACCATACGCTTCGTCAAGGAGAACGGCGGCATGGCCGACTGCGCGGTCTGCTATACCGTCGACCCGAAGTTCACCTTCGGCGACCGCGTCGGCGCCTTCTTCAAGGGAAAGAAGATCCCCGGCACGCTATTCGGCGTGCCCTACTTCGTGCGCAAGGCCAAGGAGCTCGCCGCGGCCGGCGCCGACATGATCACCATCAAGGACATGGCCGGCCTCGTCGACCCCGCCGCGAGCGCCGAGCTCATCAAGGCCCTCAAGGCCGAGGTCGGCGTACCTATCGACCTGCACACCCACTGCACGCCCGGCTACGGCACCGCGAGCGTGCTGATGGCCATGGTCTCGGGCGTCGACGTCGTCGACACGGTGATAATGAATTTCTCCGGCGGCCCCGCGGCGCCGGCCTTCGAGATCATCCAGATGCTGGCCGACAGGCTCGGCGTCGATACCGGCGTCGACCTCGCCGCGGTCGCGTCGATCAACCGCGAGCTGCGCGGCATACGCGCCGAGCTGGCCAAGTTCGACCAGTTCAAGCGCCTGCCCCCGGAGATAGACCTGACCGACTACGAGCCGAGCCCGGAGCTCCGCTCCCTGCTCGACGGCGCGGCCGAGGCGGCGACCGCCGGCAGGATAGACGAGACGCTCAGGCTGTGCCAGGCCATCGAGGCCGCGTTCAACTACCCCGAGCCCGACGAGATCGTCAAGCGGGCCCAGATCCCCGGCGGCATGTATACGAACATGATGTCGCAGCTCAAGGAAGCCAAGCTGGAGCAGCACCTCGAGGAGGTGCTCCAGATCGTGCCGCAGGTCAGGCTCGACGCCGGCGTACCGCCCCTCGTCACCCCGACCAGCCAGATCGTCGGCGTGCAGGCGGTCAACTGCATCGTCGACAAGACCCAGGGGAAGCCGTTCTACTCGAACGTCTCGAAGAATTTCATGGAGCTGGTCAAGGGCTCGTACGGCCGCACCCCCTTCCCGGTAGACCCGGCGTTCCGCGAGAGGATAGCCGGCGTACGGGACGAGGTGCCCTACGACACGAGCAAGTACAAGAAGCAGGAAAACCCGGAGCTGGCCGACGCTGGCGGGCTCAGGCTCGCGCTGAACGAGAAGGAGGAGCTCCTCCTCGAGCTATTCCCGAGCGTCGCCGACAAGTTCCTGAAAGGCCGCAGGCAGGCCGAATGGCAGGCGATGGAAGCCGAGCGCATAGCCTCCCTGCCGCCCGAGCGGGATCCGGACGAAGGCGCCCGCTACCCGTCCAAATTCTGGGAAGAGGAACTGCAACTGGCCATAGAGGGCTGACGTCCCGGTATCGACGATAGGAAGGGGCGGCCGCTAGGCCGCCCTTTTCGTCGGGTCCGCCGCGCGCCCGCGGCGCCGCGGGCGCGAGCCTATCGGGGGCCTCGTGAGGATTCGACTTGCCGTCGGTCGCGTCCGTCGCCGATAGCCACTACCGGGATCGGTTGAACTGTGTTATCGTAATGTATCTTTTTAGGAGGGCTTATGAAAAAGCTCAGAATCATTATTCTATTGACCGTGGTCGCGATCTCGTTCAGCGCCTGCGAATTCCCCATCAACTACGGTACCGGGCCGTTGACCGGCCTCGGCGCCGCCGATGGCTGGACCGTGGAGTCGGGGACGGTCGACTCCGACGGCCGTGCGACGCTTAATGGTAGCGTAGCCGGCACGAGCATCATGTTCACGATTTCGCCCTTGGCAGTCGGCGAAGTCAGGCTTCAGTTCAGCCTATTCGACATGGCGAACAACAAGACCGTCACGTACTACGACGGCAGCACGAACTACATCATGGCCGAAGGCGGCTACGAGATCACGTCAATCACCGAGACGACCGTCTCCGGGCAGATGTACGTGTACGACAGCAACCAGACGTTCGACGGAACGTTCGAGCTGACCCGGACCAACTAGGGATAGCGCCCCGTACGGCCCTCGACCGCATGCCGGTCGAGGGCCTTTTTTTTAAGGGGACTCGCCGCGGCCGGGCGAGGACCCGACGGCTGAGCGTACGCGAGCGCGCCGGGGCCTCGTGAGGATTCGACTTGCCGTCGGGCCCGATAGGGCCTATGGTAATGGAGAGGTGAGCCGAGCGCCTATCGCGCCCGCGCGCCCTAGTCCTTAACGGCCGAGGAGACGCCCCGATGGAAGAGTTCGCCCCCGATTCGTACTGCGGCCTGTTCTGCGGCGCGTGCGAGATCATGAGCGCGTACCGAAGGTCGCTGCGGACCGGAATTCCCCCGGCCTGGGAGGACCTGCCCGAGACGCTCCGGGACAATATCGGCGAGGCCGAGATCCGGTGCCGCGGCTGCAAGTCCGATACCGTGTTCAGCGGCTGCGCCCGATGCGACGTACGCGCCTGCGCCAGGAAGAAGGGCGTCGACTACTGCGTGCACTGCGCCGATTACCCCTGCGCTACCATACGGGCCATGGAACGCGACCTCGCCGGCCTGAGCGAGCGCATGCCGCACACGAAGGCGATCATCGCGAACCTGAGCGTCATAGGGAGGATCGGCGGCGAGCGCTGGATACGGGCCGAACAGGAACGGTGGAGATGCGGGCATTGCGGGCATCCGACCACCTGGTACGCTACCGTCTGCGAGGCCTGCGGCCGCGGGCTCGGCGAAGTCTAGCTGGGACGTCCCCGTTCATGGCCTCGGCGTCCCCGCCTAGCGGCTCGGCGACGCATCGCCGCGGCCGCTCACCGGCCTAGCCGCTTCCTGATCGTCTTATGCCAGAACAGCCTCGCGCGCTCGGCGGCCCTGAACGCCGCGTAGGCGGCCGGCCTGAGCACGTAGTCCCATCCGCCGGCGTAATGGCGTATCTCGCCGCCGAAGCCGGTCTTGAAGCGGTAGAGGCCGGACATCGCGTGGGCCGGGTCGTCGACAGGCGGGATACCGTAGAAGTCGTAGCTCGAGCAGCCCGACTCCCTGGCGGCCCGGATAGCGGCCCACTGGAGCGCGTACGCGGGCATCAGGTTGCGATGCTCGTCCCCGGAGGCGCCGTAGAGGTAGGTGGCCTCGCCGCCGTAGAAGACGGTGATTATACCCGCCAGCGCGCGGCCTTCGTAGCGCGCCATCCACAGCCGTATATCGGGCCGAGGCTCCGAGGCGTTGGCCGCGCGGAGCCCGAACAGGCGTTCGTAGTACGAGGCCGGGTGGATGGCTATCCTGTCGCGGGCCGCGGTCGCCTCGTAGAGCGCGTAGAACTCGTCGAGAGAGCCCGGTCCCTCGGAGGACGCGATCACGCCCTTCTTCTCCGCCAGCCGGATATTATAGCGCCACTTCGGTTTCATCGCCGCGAGCAGCTCGTCGTCGGGCCTCGCGATATCGAGCACGACGCTGTCCGGCGGCTGGACGTCCGAACCCCTACGCAGCGGCTTGTCGAAGGCGGGCCTGGATGGCGTCTCTGCGGCGCAGACCCTATCGCCGGATCCTCCTTCCGACGATTCACCCGGAACGCCCTCGGCCTCGTACCAGGCCGGGTCGAAGCGGATGAACAGGCAGGAGCGGGACGCCCTGCCGCGCAGCGCCTCCGCCATCGACGCGAGGAGCTCGGAACGGGCGCAGACGCCCGGATCGGCCGACGGACCGTGAGGCACGTAGGCGAAACGCATGCCCGCGCCGAGCCCCCGCTCCATTACGGTCAGCGCGAAGCGCTCCTCGGATCCCGGGCGGCCCTCGACGCGAACGTCGTAACGCGCGTAGTCCCAGCCCGCCTCGGCCTTGAAATCGGCCCAAAACCGGCTCTGCAGGAACACGGGAGAGGCGGCGTTCTCGTTCTCGATCACTGAAAGACGCATCGGCATGTATCCTTTATTAAACGAACGGGACGACGAAACCCATACCGGCTCGTCGTCCCATTATGAAATCAGACAGGCCGAGGCCGAATTCGGTCCCGCGTCCCTATCGTCAGCCTATCTCGCCTTCGGGCACCTTGACCGTCTCGAAGGCCCGTCCGTCGGCCATGAGCGCCTTGGCGCCGACGACGGCCCTGCGGTCCTTGGCCGCGATCGGCACCGAGAAGAACGCGTCGGCGTCGATCTGCTCCTCGGCCGGCGCGGACGCGTCCTGGCCCTCGAGCACGACGCGGGTACCGGGCGCCGCCCACGGGGCCTCGAGCACCTCGACGACTTCCTTGCCGCCCTCCCCGGAGCGCGACGCGGCCAGCAGCATGCCCCGCGACTCGACGCCGCGCAGCTTGGCCGGCTTCAGGTTGTTCGCCAGCACGATGTGCTTGCCGAGAAGCTCCTCCTCGGCGTAGAACGGCACGAGGCCGGATACGATCACGCGCTCCTCCCCGGAGCCGTCGTCGAGGGTCTCTATATACAGCTTGTCGGCCTTGGGATGCCGCTCGATCTTGACTATCCTGGCGACGCGCAGGTCGACGAGCCGCGCGAAGCGCTCCTCGACCGGCAGGTCGGCGTACGGGACGGGCTTCGGCTCGGCCGGCTTCTTGGGCTCTGCCGCGGGCTTCTCGGCGGGCTTGCCGGCCGGCTTGTCCGCCGAAACGGCGGCCGCGGCGGCGTCGCGCGTAGCGCGCTCCTTCTGCGACCCCGAGTAGCGATCGCGCAGCTCGGCCACATGGTCCGGGTCGAGCTTCTGGAACAGCACGCCGACCTCGGACAGCCTCGATAGCCCCTCGAGCCTGCCGACGTCGGCCCAGCCGAGTCCGCTCGCGTCGGGCCCCGAGGCGATGCTCGCCCCGAAGAAACCGGCCAGCCGGCTCATCGCCCGCGGCATGTACGGGTGCATCATGATCGCCAGGTCGCGCAGCACGTAGCACAGGTCGGATAGGAGGCTCGCCGCCTTGTCGGGGTCGGCCGTCCTGGCCTTCCACGGCTCCTCGGCCTGGAAGCGCTTGTTGGCGATGTCCGATATCTGGAAGGCGGCGCGGAACGCGTCGCGCAGCTCGGCGCGCTCGAGCTTATCCGCCACGTCCGCCTCGAGCGCTCGCACCTCGGCCCAGAACGCCTCGTCCGGCTTGCCGGCCGGGATGGCTCCGTCGTAGAAGCGCTGCACGAACGACAGCGTCCGGTTGGCCAGGTTGCCCAGGTTGCCGATCAGCTCGCCGTTGACCTTCTCGAGGAAGTCGGCCCAGGTGAAGAACACGTCGCTCTTCTCGGGCCGGTTATAGAAGATGTAGAAACGCCAGACGTCCGCCGGGATGCCGGTCTCCATGGCGTCGGTACCGAAGACGCCGATGCCCTTGGATTTCGAGAATTTACTCGACTCGTAGTTCAGGTACTCGGTGCTCGACATGTGGTGGAGCATCGTCCAGTCGCGGCCCGAGCCGAGCAGGGTGCTCGGGAAGATGACCGTGTGGAACGGGATGTTGTCCTTGCCGATGAACTGGAACAGCTCCACCTCGTCGGGCTTCATCCACCAGTCCTTCCAGTCGAAGCCGCGCTCGTCGCCGGCGCAGGCGGAGATGGACAGGTAGCCGATCGGCGCGTCGAACCAGACGTAGAAGACCTTGTCCTCGAAGCCCGGCTTGGGCACCGGGATGCCCCACTTGAGGTCCCGCGTGATGGCGCGCGGCTTGAGCCCGTCGCGTATCCACGCCTGGGTCATCTGTATAGCGTTGTTGGTCCAGAAGCCCTTGACGCTCGCGTCCTTCATCCAGGCCTCGAGCCTCGGCTTGATCGCCGGCAGGTCTATGTACAGGTGCCTGGTCGAGCGCGGCCTCGGCGTGGCGCCGCAGGTGGAGCACTTGGGCTCCTTGAGCTCCGACGGCTCGAGCAGCTTGCCGCAGGACTCGCACTGGTCTCCGCGCGCGTCGTCGTAGCCGCAGTGCGGGCAGGTGCCGCGCACGTAGCGGTCGGCCAGGAAGCGTCCGCAGTCGTCGCAGTACAGCTGCTCGATGGTCTGCTCGGTGATGAAGCCGGCCTCGTCGAGGTCCTTGAACAGCGACTGCACTATCTCCTTCTGGCGCGGCGTCGAGGTCCGGCCGAATTTATCGAAGCCTATGCCGAACCATTCGTAGATGGCCTTGTGGATCTCGTGGAAGCGCGAGCACAGCTCCGCCGGGCTGACGCCCTCCTCGGCCGCCTTGGTCTCGGTGGCCGTGCCGTACTCGTCGGTGCCGCAGACGTACAGGGTCTCGTAGCCGCGGAGCCGGCAGGCGCGGGCGAACACGTCGGCGGACAGTACCTGGATCAGGTTGCCGAGGTGGGGAACGTTGTTGACGTACGGTAGTGCGCTGGTTACGAGGCGTCGTTTCATGGTGGCATCACTATACGGAGCGTCAAAACCGCTGTCAACGGCGCCGCCGCCCGCGAGCCGCCTAGAACACGACCTTGGCCTCGAGCGACAGCGAGTAGCCGAAGCCCCAGATCGCTCCGTCGCCGTAGACGGCGAGCGTCTGCCACAGCTCGACGCCGAAGCCGACGGATAGGCTCCCTCCGGCCGTCGCCTTGGTCGAGTAGCCTAGCGATAGGCGCTCGGATAGCGGGGCCGAGGCGCTCTTCGATCGCCCGACGGTCAGGCCTGCGGTATAGCCGTCCTTGAGCGCGAGCGGGTCCGACAGCGTCGCGTCGAGCCATTCGGACACCCAGTCAGGCTCCTCCCCGCCATCCGCGCCGGCGCCCGTATCCGCCCGAGCCTCGGCCGATCGCCTCCTCGCGTCTATCGCCAGGTCGGCGAGGTCTCCGAGCCAGGTTCGCGTCGGGCGCGTCGTCAGCGCCGCGTCGATCGTCTCGGACCACGGGACGAGGCTCCTCGTCCGCTCGATAGCCAGGTTCGACGTCAGCGCGAGGGCCAGGCCCGACTCGCCCTCGACGCTCATCGCCAGGTTCGACGTCAGCGACGGCAGCACGGCGCCGTCCGAGGCGTAGCGCGTCAGGCTCGCCTCGTGCTTGAACGAGTACTCGTCGAACGCGGCCCGCTTGAACAGCGGCGCGGCCCCCCTCGCGGCGAACACGTTGGCCGCCCCGCCGGCGAGCGACAGCGACAGCCGGCCGGACTCTACGCCGGTGTCGGCGTCCGACTCGATCGCCCTCGCGTACGAAAGCGCCGCCGAGCTCGGGGACAGGAGGTCGACGAGGCCGTAGCCTATCGGCCGGCGGAGCTCGACGCCGAGCTCGGCCTCGTGGGACGCCGCCTCCGCTCCGGCGGCGAACGAATCGAAGCCATCGAAGGCGCCCGCCGACCACAGCTCGACGACGGGGACCGCGGCCCAGAGCGCGCCGGCCGAGGCCGCGGCCAGGGCGAAGTCGGCGATATCGCCGGCGAAGGAATCGGCGTCGCTGGCGCGCTCGACGCTCGCCGAGCGCGAGTAGTACGGCGCGATAGCCAGGGCGCCGAGCCGCGCCGGCAGGCTGGCCTTGGCGACCACGGACGACACGGGCGGGGAGCCGCGCTCGTAGTCGCGGGAGGCCGACAGGGTCAGGCGCGAGCCCGCGGCGTCGGCTGCCAGCTCGACGCGCCTCGAGTCCGCCTCGGCCTCCGAGGCCGGCGACAGCAGCGACCAGGATCCCAGCCAGGCCTCGCCGGGCCCTAGCCCGGAAACGACGGTCTCCGACGAGCCGAGCGACGCGGCCACGGTCGCCTTCGCGACGCCGTCGACGCCGACGCTCGCCTTCCAGGCCTGAGCGAACGCGCTCGGCTCCTGGCTCGACTCGGCCGACGCCGTCGCCGATACCGGGCCGGCGCGCATCGCCGCCTCGAGGCCGCGCGCGTAGAGGCCGAGCGACTCGTCCGCGGAGTACTCGTCGACGACGCGCCACGGCGAGCGCCTGCCCGGCAGCGCGAGCGCGTAGCCGAGGCCGGCCGAGGCCGCGCCGGACGCGTAGGCCGGCGCGGCGCTGACGGACAGCTCGGCGAACGGGGCGTTCAGGCCGGCCTCGATCCTCGCGGCCGCGACGGCCGCGTCGGCCAGCTCGCCGGTCGCCTCGCCGACCAGGTAAGCGCCGCGCTTCGCCGTCCTATCGCCTATCGAGAAGCCCGCCGCGCCGAGCGCCGAGAAACCGTCGCGCGCGCCCTCGAGTATCAGCTCGTCGATCTGCACCGACGCGCCGCCGCCCGCGCTCAAGCCCGACAGCTCGAGCTCGACGAGGCCGGCCGAGGCCGGCGCCGCGTACGAGGCCGAGGCGCCGAGGACGGCCACGCCCTCGCCCGAGGCCGAAACGATGGCCAGGGCCGCCAGAGGGTCGAGCGTCGCCGTTACCTTGTGCCAGCCGTCGTCGGATATAGCGCCGAGCGGCACCGTGACGACAGCGCCGGCGCCGTCTCCGTCCCCGACGGTCAGCGTCAGCTCCGAGCCGAGCTCCGTACCGATGGCCTTCACGAAGAACGACAGCCTCTCGTACGACGATAGGGGGACCGGGTCGACGTAGCGCACGAAGGCGGCCTCCGACGACGTTCCGGCTTCGCCGGCGCGGATCGAGAAGGCTCGGTTCGTCGAGGAGCCTCCCGAGTGCAGGTCGCCGACGAGATCGCCGAACGCGTCCGAGGCCGCGAGCTCCTCGTCGACGACGACTGACGCCTCGATGCCGCCGTCCTCCGGCGACGGCTGCCTGAACGGCGCGAGCCAGAGCGAGTCGCCGTAGTCCTCCATGCCGACGATCCGGTACAGCCCCCGGGATCCGGCGCGCAGGTATCGGGCCATAGCCTCGAGACTGTACGCGGCCGGCACGGCCTTCCCGCCGTCGTCTTCGGCGCCTCCGACGCCGGCTCGGCTGGTAGCTGAATCGCCTCCTGGGCTGGCGACGCTCGCCGAGACGCCGATCCAGGCCGGCTGCATCGAGTCGCCGGTCTCGTAGCCGAGACCGAAGAGCGGCCAGCGTCCGCCTATCGCCGTCGACCAGCTCTGGCCGAGCCAGGGGAAGCGCGCCCCGACGCCGAAGGCGAGCGATCCGTCGGCGCCGTCAGAGGTCGACACGGCGTAGCGCACCTGGACGCTCTCGCCCGCCCTCGGCGGCGGCGAGAGCGTGAGCGTCCTGCCGTCCTCGTCGTAGTCGAACGACGACGTCCGTACGCCGTCCCGGTAAACCGAGATGGTCCCGGCTACCGTACCGTCGTCGAGCATGATGGCCTCGACCGTCTCCGAAGACCTGGCGACTATGGCGAAGCCCTCGCTGGCCACCGCGTCGTCGCCGTCGCCGTTCGAGCGATCGTAGCTCCACGGGGTCAGGTCGACGAAGGGACGCATGTACCCGTCGTCGTCCGGATCGGGCTCCGAGCCCGAGCGCAGGACCTGGATCAGCCCGGGAGCGACGCGGGCGACCTCGAAGCGGGTATCGACGGTACCGGTGGCCAGGTCGCGGACGAACAGCTGCCTGGCCGACGCCGTGTCGGACAGCGCGTACAGGTTGCGCGCCTCGTAGCGGTTGTATTGCCGTACCGGGTCGCCGTCGTCGTCCTCCGCGAAGGCGTAGAGCGTGACGCTCGCCCGAGCGCCGAGCGAGTCGACGTAGGAAGCCGACAGGTCGCCGGCCGGCTCCGCGTCGAGCAGCACCACGCCCGAGGCCAGCGATACCGAGTACTCGTCGGTGGCCAGCGGCCTCGGGCCGCTCGCGCCGGCTTCGTACAGCTCGACCGAGGAAAGGCCTCCCGACGGCAGCGCGAAGCGCCGGCCGCGCAGGTCGTCGCCTGGCGCCAGCTCCGTCTCTATCGTCTCGGACGAACCGAAGAAGTCCCTGGTCTCCCAGCGGAGGCCGTCCCAGCGGACCATCGCGTCGAGCGAGACGCCGCTTCCCGGATCGCTCGCGCTCATCGCGGCGCCGAAGGACCCGTCCGGCGAGCCGAACGGCATGAACGGATAGGCGGGCATCGATACGCCGGAGTTGCCGAGCCTGGCGAACTTGACGAAGTCGCCGTCGTCGCCCTCGAAGGCCAGCGTGAACTGGTTCTCGGCCGCCTCGTTCGTCACGTAGGCCTCGAACAGCCATTTCCGCCTGAAGCTCAGGAATACGTACAGGTCGGGCGTCTGCATGAACTGGAACGGGGGATTGGCGCCGAAGCTGGCGACGCCCGAGTCGATCGACCAGGCGCCGGCGCTCAGGATCGACGCCTCCCAGAATCCCTGGGCGAAGGCCTCCACCTCGGAGTCGCCTAACTGCGCCGAGAACAGGCTCGAGGGCGGCTCCTCGGGCAGGACCGAGTACAGGGCTTGCGCCCGCGCCTGGGACGAGGGGATGAACAGGGCCGCCAGGACGGCCGAGCGGAGGGCCGCCTTAATCGCTCTTTTCTTTATCATCGTTCGCGTATATCATTGTAGCCCATGGAACGCGATATTGAGAAGACGCGCCGCTCCGGCGCCGTATCGGCCATCGCCTCGTCGACCATGGACGCGCTGGCGATCGTCTCGATCGTCTTCGTGTTCGCCGCCGCCGTCATGGCGGCGGCCGGCGCGTCCTGGCGCGCGTCGGCCTTCATGGCGATCGTCGGCGTGCTGTTCGACATCCTGTTCTCGTACGAATTCTTCCTCGGCGCATTACGGCGGCTGTCGCGCTTCCCGTGGCTGGCCGGGCTATCCTCCGCCCTGCCCCTGCTCCTGGTCTCCGGCCCCTTCCTGGCCGGCTGGGCCGGGGCGGACCTCGGCTCGGCGGCTGTCCGCGGCTACTGGCTGGCCCGCTCCCCGCTCGGCGGATTGTCCGTCGTCGCGGCGCTCAGGCTGCTCAGGGCCGCCAGGCCGTTCAACGTCGGGAGCCCGTCGGGTGACGATGGCGCGGGCCGTCGAGTCGCGTCGGCGTCGTCGCGCTCGGCGTCGTCGCGCGCGGCGTCGTCGCGCGCGGCGTCGTCGCGCGCGGCGGCTATCCTCGGCATCGGCGTCGTGCTGGCCGGCGCCGCCATGGCCGACGCGCTGCTGATACCCGGGCTCTCGGGAAGCTCGGCGGCGCGACGCGAGGCCGCGATGGACGAG
>QKAK01000160.1 GCA_003247225.1 Spirochaetota bacterium
AGGCCCTCGGCGCCAAGTTCGTCTTCGGGCATTCGGGAAAGATCGACAAGGCGGCCCTCGAGTCCGAGGGCTTCAGCTCGATACTGATAGCCACCGGCTCGCCCGTCCCGAGGGAACTGCCGCTCGAAGGCTCCGGCGTCCGCGCCGTCGACGCGCTCGAGTTCCTCGCCGCGGCCCACGAAGGCTCGAAGGAATTCGACGGCTTCCGATCGGTCGCCGTCGTCGGCGGCGGCAATACCGCGATGGACGCCGCCCGCGTCGCCTCGAGGCTTCCTGGCAAGCCTAAGGTGGCTATCCTGTACCGCCGCGGCCTGGCCGAGATGCCGGCCGACCGCGAGGAGTTCGAGGCCGCGCTGGCCGACGGCGTCGAGTACGCCGAGCTGTCGCTGCCCGAGAGCGCCTCGCCGGCCTCCGGCTCCGCGCCCTCCGCCCTGCTCGTCCGCGAGATGGAGCTCGGCGAGCCGGACGCTTCCGGCCGCCGCGCCCCGGTGCCGTCGCCCAGGACGCGGACCGTCCCATGCGACCTCGTCATCGCGGCCGTCGGAGAGAGCCCGGACAAGGCCCTGTTCGAGTCGCTCGGCGCGAAGGTAGAGAGGAACGGCCGCCCGGCGGTCGACCCCGAGACCATGGCTACCGGCGTGGCCGGCCTATACGCCGCCGGCGACTCGAGGCGCGGACCGGCGAGCATCATCGCGGCCGAGGCCGACGGCCGCAAGGCCGCGTACGCCATACTCAGGGCCGCGGGCGTCGAGCCCGGAGTCGAGACGATAGCGCCCGGCCCTATCGACCGCGAGGCCCTGTCGCGCCGCGGCGAGATCCTGCCGAGCCTGCCCGAGGGCCATCCCGACTTCGCCAAGCGCGAGGCGGAGCGCTGCCTGTCGTGCGGATCGGCCTGCCTGCGCTGCGTCGAGGTGTGCCCGAACCGGGCCAACGTCGCCCTGCCGGTCGCTCCCGGCGCGCTCTTCAAGCAGGCGATACAGATCGTCCACGTCGACGACTTCTGCAACGAGTGCGGCAACTGCGGCTTCTTCTGCCCCTACGACGGCGAGCCGTATACGGGCAAGCCGACGCTGTTCCGCGACGAGGCGTCGCTGCGCGCGAGCGCCAACGCCGGATTCGCGTTCGCCGGACCGGCCGCCTCGCCGACGCTCGTGCTCAGGGCCGCGCCGGGCGCGGAGGCCGCCGTTTCGCTCGTGCCGTTCGCCGAATGGCGCGGGCGCGCCGCGGCCGAGGCTCTGCCGGCGTTGGCCGCGGAGATACTCGACTCTCACGCATACTTGATAGCCGGAGGTAAGGCATGACGATACTCGAGAACGTACGCGTTCTCCATTTCCACCCGGGCTCGGTCTCCGGGCCGACCGATATAGCCATCGACGGAGGCAAGATCGTCGAGGTGGGCCGCGGCCTCGCCGCCAGGCATCCGGGCGCGGAGCGCCTGTCGCCCGGCGGCTACGTCAGCCCGGGCCTCGTCTGCTCTCACAACCACTTCTACTCGGCCCTGTCGCGCGGCCTGATGGTCGCCATCGAGCCGAGCAAGGACTTCGCCCAGCAGCTCAAGAACATGTGGTGGCTCCTCGACAGGGCCATCGACGAGGGCATCACGCGGGCCTCCGGCCTGGCCGGGGCCGCGGACGCGGCGATGCTCGGCGTCACCTCGGTCGTAGACCATCACGCGAGCCCGGAGTTCATAGACGGCTCCCTCGACGTGCTGGCCGAGGGCTTCGAGACGGTCGGCCTCCGCGGCGTGCTCTGCTACGAGACGACCGACCGCAACGGCCGGGACGGCGCGCGGGCGGGGGTCCGAGAGAACGAGCGCTTCGCCCGCCGCGTCGACGACGCGCGCAAGACCGGAGGCGACCCGCTCGTGGAGGCGGCCATCGGCGCCCACGCGCCGTTCACCGTGGACGACGAGACGCTCTCCGGCCTGGCCTCGGCCTGCTCGTCGACCGGGCGCGGGCTCCATATCCACGTGGCGGAGGACAAGTTCGACGCAGTCGACTCGCGCTACCGCTTCGGCAAGGATATATGCGTGCGCCTCGACGAGGCGGGGCTCCTCGGCCCCAAGACCATACTCGGCCACGGCCTCTACCTCACCGATTCCGAGGTCGAGCTGGTCAACGCCCGCGACTCGTTCATAGCGCACAACGCCCGGTCGAACATGAACAACTGCGTCGGCTACAACGACAAGATAGGCCGGTACCGCAACCCGGTGCTCGGAACCGACGGCATAGGCTCCGACATGATCGAGGAAGCGGGCTTCGCGTTCTTCAAGCACCACGACTCGGGCGGCGCTCGCTGGATGGACGCCTTCCTCGAGATGCTCCAGAACGGCAACAGGCTGCTCGAGCGCTATTTCCCGGGGAAGCGCTTCGGCCGCGTCGAGGCCGGCTACGAGGCCGACCTGACGTTCTGGGACTACGACCCGCCGACGCCGCTCGAGAGCGGCAACGTGGCAGGGCACGTGGCCTTCGGCATGGGCTCCAGGATGGTTTCCGGCACGATGGTCGCCGGGCGATTCATAGTCAAGGATAGGAAGCCGGTATTCGACGCCGCGGCCATAGCGCAGCGCGGACGCGACGAGACCAGGCGATTATGGCAGCGTATGGAGGAAAGGAAATGAGCGTGCAGAACGGTAAGGAAATCAGGGCCAAGGCCGAGGCGTACAAGGACTGGACCGCGAAGAACCTCTCGAGCATCATCAAGGTCCCGGCGATGAGCAACAAGGAGAAGGAGCGCATCATGTTCCTCAAGGACATGTGCGAGAAGGCCGGCTTCGACGAGGTGCGCATCGACGGCCTCGGCAACCTCCTGGCCCGCGTCGGCTCGGGCAAGAAGATCATCGCGATCGACGCCCACATCGACACCGTCGGCGTCGGCGACCGCTCGCAGTGGAAGAAGGACCCCTTCTCCGGCGACATCGAGAACGGCCTCGTCCACGGCCGCGGCACCTCGGACCAGACCGGCGGCGCGGCCTCGATGATCACCGCCGGCCGCATCCTCAAGGAACTCGGCTATAACGGCGACTACTCCGTATGGTTCGTCTTCTCGATCATCGAGGAGGACTGCGACGGCATGTGCTGGAAGTACCTGATCGAGGAAGAGAAGTTCGTACCGGACTTCTTCGTCTCGACCGAGCCGACCAGCCTCCGCCTCTATCGCGGCCACCGCGGCCGCATGGAGATGGAAGTGCACCTGAAGGGCGTCTCCTGCCACGGCTCGGCCCCCGAGCGCGGCGTCTCGGCCGCCTACAAGGCCGCCCGCGCCGCCCTCGCCATCGAGGCGCTCAACGCCGCGCTCAAGCCGGACGACGACAACTTCCTGGGCAAGGGCACCGTGACCGTGTCGCAGATGAAGGTGCAGGGCCCGTCGCAGTGCGCCGTGCCCGACGAGGCCATGCTGTACCTGGACCGCCGCCTGACCTGGGGAGAGACCAAGGACCTGGCCATCCAGCAGGTCAAGGACGCGGTCCTGGCCGCCGGCGTCGACGCCGTCGAGGTGACCATGCCCGAGTACGCGATCCCGAGCTGGACCGGCAAGGACTACCGCCAGGAGCTGTACTTCCCGACCTGGAAGTTCCCGGCCGACCACCCCTTCGTCAAGGCCGGCGTCGCCGCCCACGAGGCCGTCTTCTCGGCCGCCCCGGTCGTCGACAAGTGGACCTTCTCGACGAACGCGGTAGCGGTCGCCGGTCGCCACGGCATCCCGAGCATCGGCTTCGGCCCCGGCGACGAGAACCAGGCTCACGCTCCGAACGAGATCACCCGCGTGGACGACCTCTGGAAGGCCGCCGCCTTCTACGCCGCCCTCCCCTACGCCCTCGAAGAGGCCAAGTTATAGAAGTTTCAAACCACGGAGCCACGGAGACACGGAGAAGAAAGAGATAGAAGAGGAGAAAGAGATGATGAATGCATCAAAGATGAAGAAGCAGCCATCTTTCTATTTCCTTGCATCCTCCTCTTGTCTACCTCCGTGCCTTCGTGCCTCCGTGGTTCAAGTTCTCTATTGAGCGAAGGAGTATACGGTGAGGTGGTTCTATAGATGCCCCGGGTGCGGGGCGGAGTACGATATCGAGCCGGGGCGCTACCTCTGCGACGCGTGCGCCGCGAGGCAGGAGCCGGACCGGCCGCTCGAGGGCGTGCTCGAGTGCGCCTGGGAGGGCGACTACTCTGGCAGTCCCGACGACATCCCGCTTCCGGTGGCGAAGGAGCACCTGCCGCCGCTGCCGGTCGGGGGAACCCCGCTCTGGGAGCCGCACCGCCTACGCGCGGAGACCGGCTACCCGCGGCTGTTCCTCAAGGACGATACCTGCGAGCCGACCGGCTCGTTCAAGGACCGAGCCTCGTACCTGGTGGCCGGCTTCGCCAAGGAGCGCGGCATATCGGAGATAGCGCTCGCGAGCACCGGCAACGCCGCCTCGAGCATGTCGGGGATCGGCGCCGCGGCCGGCCTCAAGATCACGGTGTTCCTCCCGAAGAAGGCCCCGGTCGCCAAGCGCGTCCAGGTGCTGCAGTACGGGGCGGAGCTCCGCGAGGTCGACGGAACCTACGACGTGGCGTTCGACCAGTCGCTCGCCTACTCGAGGGAGACGGGCGTGCTGTCGCGCAACACCGCGTATAACCCCCTGACGATCGAGGGCAAGAAGACCGTCAGCTTCGAGATCGTGCGCGACCTGGCCAGGGCCAGGGAGCACGAGGCCAAGCGGGCCGGCCACCTGGCCGAGCTCGCCAGGAAGGACTTCGTCGCGCCGGACCACGTGTTCGTGCCGGTCGGCGACGGCGTCATCATCGCCGGCGTCTACAAGGGCTTCGAGGACCTGGTCAGGCTCGGCCGCATCCAGAAGGTGCCGACGATCTGGGCCTGCCAGGCCGAGGGCTCGAGCGCGATCGCGCGCGCGCTCGCGGCCGGCGTCTTCGGCGAGCCCGTGCCGAGCGACACGGTCGCCGACTCCATTTCGGTCGACGTGCCGCGGAACGGCGCGCACGCGCTCGGGAAGCTCAAGGCGCACGGCGGCAAGGCCGTCGTCGTGACCGACGCGGAGATACTCGCGGCCCAGAAGGAACTGGCCTGCAAGGCCGGGTTGTTCGCCGAGCCGAGCTCGAGCGCCGCGTGGGCGGGCTTCGTCAAGGCGAAGGGCGCCATACGCGCCGATGAGACGGTCGTCGTCATGCTGACCGGATCCGGACTCAAGGACGTCGCGGGCGCGATGAAGGGCCTGGGACTGTAATAACTAGGGCGACGAAGAGTAAACGAGGATAAGAGGAAATATGAGGAAGATGAGGAAGAATAAGGAGAGAGAGCTAGCCATCCGGTTCTTCCCTCATCTCTTGAATTGCTCTTATTCTCATATCCTCTTCGTTCGACTTAGTGATGAATGCTAATGGCGTATAAACGCACAAGGAGATTACCATGATCGATTTACGGATAGACGAGCAGGCGCGCAAGAAGAACGTGCAGCGCTGCAAGGACAACAACATCATCCTGCCGACCTACGAGCAGATGAGGGACCCGACCAAGATCCCCCAGTCGATCAAGGACGAGCTCAAGGGCAT
>QKAK01000132.1 GCA_003247225.1 Spirochaetota bacterium
GAAGATCCGCCGCTCGTGCCGCGAGTACCTCGGCATGGACCTCGAGCACCTCGGCATCGTCTACCGCGACGACATGCAGGACGTCGCGCTCGGCAGCCGCATACCGATAATCCGCTACAAGCCTCAGTCCATCCTGTCGCAGGCAGTCTACCGCCTGGCCGACAAGCTGCTGTCGTCCGAGGGCGACGACGACGCCTTCCTCGACCCCGAGTACCTCGACGACAGCTACGGCGCCGCCGACACCGAGGCCGAGGCGGACTTCGACGCCAAGCTCGACTACGTCGAGGAGCTCCTGTCGTCCGGCGCGCTGTCCCAGGGCGAGCTGATCGAGACGATACGCATGCAGCAGTACGAGCTCGGCCAGCTGCGTAAGGAGAACCAGTTCTTCAAGGCCAAGATGGCCAAGGCCCTGGCCCAGGGCTTCAAGGCCTAGGGGCGGACGCGATGCCCGGCCCGACCTTCCGCGGAGAGACGAGCCTCCTCGTAGACGAGCTCGGGCTACGGGCGTCGTTCCATTTCGAGCCGTCGGCCGACGGCCCGGAGCTCGGCGCCGACGGGCTGGCCAGGAAGCTGACGGAGGCCAGGATCGCCGGCGTCCAGGGCCGCAGGCTCGACGAGATCGCCAAGGCCTTCGCGGCGGCCAAGGCGCCCGTGACCGAGACGGCGGCCTCCGGGCACGCGCCCGAGGCGGGATTGCCCGAATCGGTCGAGTGGGCCGAGCCGAGCACGCCGGACGAGTACCTGCCGTTCGAGGCGGAGATCCTCTCGGCCGCGCCCCCGCCGGAACTGTACCGGGTCAGGGTCGAGCGCGTCGCGCGCGAGCGGGTGGTCAAGAAGCCGTCCGCCCTGCCCTTCCTGCCGCCTAAGGAAGAGAAGGTCGTCGAGTACGAGAAGGTCGAGCTGCGCGAGCCCGTAGGCGTCGATACGAGGGTCATCATGAGCTTCTGGGCGCCGAAGGGGGCGACCGTGGCCACCCTGGCGCCCCCGCGCCCGGGCAAGCCCGGCAAGAGCGTCTACGGCAAGCCTATCCCGGCCCCGCGGGTCGAGGAGTCCGCCTTCAACCTCGGTAAGGGCCTTTCCCGGGCCAAGAACGAGGTGCGTACCGACGCGGGAGGCTTCGTCCGGGTCGGCGAGCGCTGGGCCGATCTCGTGCCCTTCGGCGCGGGCGACTACTCGGTGCGGCTTTCGGACGACGGGGCCACCGCCCTGCTCGACTATACCCCCGGCGACAGGCGCCTGCCGCCTCCCGACGCCTCCGCGATACTCGAGGACGCCCGGGGGCTGGGCCTGGACGGGGACACGCTGATCGGCGTCGAGGAGACGGCGTCGGCCCTGCTCCGGTCGACCAGGAGCGGCCAGCCCCTCGTCGGCTATAGCCTGTCCTGCGACCGCGACGCCTCCGCCGTCGTGAGCGTGACGCCCGACCGGCTCAAGGCCACGCTGACGGTGCTCAAGGGTCGAGGCCGCGGGAAGCCGCTATCGCTGACGATGGTCAGCGAGGCCCTGGCCGGGCAGCGCCTCAAGGGCGTCAAGATCGATAAGCTCAAGGCCGACGTGGTCGCGTTCTACAAGGGCAAGGAGACCGAGCTCGAGGACTACGTCCTGGCCGTCGGCAAGGAGCCGGTCAAGGGCAAGGATAGGACGCTGATCTACAGCGTCGCGTTCCTGCCGGTGCCCCAGGCCAAGGACTACCTCGCGTCCGTCGAGGCGGCGCCGCTCCTGTCGAAGTACGCCAGGAGGCTCGACGAGTTCCCGCTGTCGGCCGCCGGCCGCGTCGCGCCGGTCAAGAAGGGCCAGGAGATAGCGAGGTTCAGCCCTCCCTCGCCCGGCCAGGCCGGCGTCGACGTGTACGGGGCCGCGATACCGGCGCCCCCCGGCAACGACCCGCTGGTCAAGTCGTTCGACTATATACGGTTCTCGAAGGAATCGATCGAGAGCGAGGAGGACGGGCTGGTCCTCGTCGGCGACGGGGAGCCCGAGGCCGAGCCGGAAGCCGAGCCTGGAGCCGAGCCGGAGACGGGGCCCGGCTCCGGAGAGCCGGCGGCGGACGCCGAGCCTAGGGAACGGGCCGGCCCGCAGGCTATCCTCATCAGGGTGCTGCCGTACCGCGACGCCAAGGTCGCCGTGACCGTAGCCGAGGACGCGATGTCCGCGGCCGTCGACGTCGAGAAGGGCTACGGGCTCGGCCGGGAGCTGACCCTGGAATACGCCCAGGAAACGCTCGCCGCGGCCGGGGTCGTCGAGGGCGTCGACCTGAAGGAATTGACCGCGGCGCTCAACGAGGCCCGCGAGGGGCGGGCCGTATCGTCGCGCGTCATCGCCAGGGGATCCCCGGCGGTGCCGGCCGGCGGCTACCGCCTCAATTGGATAATCAGGGTCGCCAGCGGAGCCGCCTTGACCATGCGGGCCGACGGGTCGGCCGACTACAAGAACCAGGACCGCTCCACCGTCGTCGTCGAGGGCCAGCCCCTGCTCGAGCTGCTGGCCATAGGCGTGGAGGGCCAGGACGGCCGGGACGTGCTAGGCGGGGCCATCCCCGCGCCGAAGGACCCTCGCGTCGTCGATCCCCCGAGCTTCGACGATTCGATAGTCGAGGAGCGGAAGGAGAACGGCGACCGCCTCCTCAAGGCCGCGAGGAGCGGCGAGCTGAGGTTCGAGAAGAACGCCCTGTCCATCGAGGCGGTGCAGCGCGTCAAGGGCGACATCGGGCCGGCCACCGGGAACATCAAGTTCCCGGGGCCGGTAGCCGTAGCCGGAACGGTGCTGACCGGATACGCGGTGGTAGCCGGCGGCGACGTCACGGTGACCGGCGCGGTCGAGGCGGCCCTCGTCTCCGCGGACGGGTCGGTCAAGATAGGCGAGGGCGTCAAGGGCGCCAAGCGCGGCACGATCCGAGCGCGCAAGAGCCTCGAGGCTAGCTTCGCCGAGCAGGCGATGCTGCTCGCGGTAGAGGATATCACGCTGAAGAACTCGGCGCTGCTCTGCAACGTCAAGACCAACGGCCGGCTCAAGCTGCTCGGCGAGCGAGGCCACCTGATAGGCGGCCTCTGCCGGGCCAGGAAGGGCGTCGAGGTGCAGAACCTCGGCTCGGCCAACGGCGCGCGCACCCAGGTGTCGTTCGGCCAGGACTACCTCGTCAAGGACGCGATCGAGGCCGAGGAGCGGGAGATAGAGCGGGTCAAGGCGCTGATACTCCAGACGGACAAGCGGATGCGCGACCTCGAGGCCGCCGGTGAGAACCTGGACAAGGTCCGCCAGGAGAAGCTCCGGCTCGTCAAGCTGCTCGAGCAGCGATCGCTCCGGGTCTTCGAGCTCAGGGAGAAATTCGAGGAGCACTTCCCCGGCGAGATAGTCGTCCGGGGCACGGTGTACGCCGGGGTCGTCATCGAGAGCCATAACCGCTTCCACGAGGTCAGGCAGGCCAAGCAGAAGGTGGCCTTCTCGTTCGACCCGCAGCTCGGCCGCGTCGTCGAGCGGCCGCTCAAGTAGCGGCGACGCGGCCGTTGCGCCCGGGCCGCCAAGCCGGGTATAGTTCCAGCCAGCCAACAGACCGTGGAGGTACCGATGCTCGCCGCCGTTCAGTTCCCGTCGTGGATACGACCCGAGATACTGCCGTTCCTGCCGCAGTTCCCGCTGCGCTGGTACGGGCTCATGTACCTCGTCGCCTTCGGCATCACCTACCTGCTGTTCAAGCGCCAGGTCAGGACGAGGGGCCTCGGCTACTCCGACGACGATATATCCGGTTTCTTCCTGGCCGGCATCGTCGGCCTGATCCTCGGGGCCAGGCTGTTCGGCACCCTGCTCTACGATACCAGCGGCCTCTACTGGAGCAAGCCCTGGCTGATCTTCTGGCCGTTCGGCGAGGGCGGCAAGTTCACCGGCTTCATGGGCATGTCGTTCCACGGCGGCATGATAGGCCTGATAGTCGGCATACTGATCTACTCGAAGCGCCTGAGGCTGGACTTCCTCGAGTGGGCGGACATGGTCGCGGTGTCGGTGCCGCTCGGCTATACCTTCGGGCGCCTCGGCAACTTCATCAACGGCGAGCTGTGGGGCAAGGTCAGCTCGGCGCCGTGGGCGATGATCTTCCCGCGGGCCAAGCGCTTCCCGACGAGCCTGCCCTGGGTGCGCGAGGTGGCCGAGAAGGCGGGCCTGGCGCTCGACGGCGCGATGATCAACCTGCCCAGGCATCCGTCGCAGCTGTACGAGGCTCTGTTCGAGGGCGTCCTGCTCTGGCTCGTCCTGTGGTTCGTCGTGCGGCCGCGCAAGCCGTTCAAGGGCTTCGCGGTCGGCGCCTACCTCGTCGGCTACGGCCTCGTGCGCTTCGTCATCGAGTATTTCAGGGAGCCTGACGCGGACCTCGGCTATATCATCAAGCTGGGCGACCCGGACGCGTCGATCCACCTGTTCACGACGCCGCTCAACTTCTCGATGGGACAGCTGCTATGCTCCATGATGATCGTCGGCGGTCTGGCCTTCATCGCGATAGCCGGTAAGCGGGCGAAGCGCGCCTCGTCGCTGCTGGCCGCCGCCGAGGCGGAACGGGCCAGGCTCGAGAGCGCCAAGAAGAAGCTCAAGAAGCGATAGGGGTTCCGGGCCGCGGCGGCGTCCTGGCGCCGTCGCCTAGCGGTCGTCGCCGAAGCAGGTGCCGACGAGGCGCGCGGTGCTCACCATGTAGTGGTCGGCCGGGATCGTCTTGGTGCGGTCCGCCACCTCGGACAGCGGCACCGAGGTGACGCCCGAGTCGCGCATCGCGACCATGCGGCCGAAGCGTCCGCGCGCGAGCAGCTCGGCGGCCGCGGTCCCGAAGCTGGTCGCCAGCACGCGGTCGTAGGGGCTCGGCGTGCCGCCTCGCTGCAGGTAGCCGAGCACCGTGACGCGGGTCTCCATGCCGGTGGCCGCTTGGATCTCCGCGGCCACCCGATAGCCGATGCTCGGGTAGGGCATGGCCTCGCGCAGGCGCTTGCGCTCCTTCTTCGGCATCGCCGCCTCTTCCCTGGACATCGCGCCTTCCGCCACGACGACGATCGAGAATTGCTTGCCCTCGGCGCGCCTGGCCTCGATGTCCCGGGCCACCGAGGCCGGGTCGTAGGGCAGCTCGGGTATCAGTATCACGTCCCCGCCCCCGGCGACGCCTGCGTACAGGGCCAGCCAACCGGCCTTATGGCCCATCAGCTCTATCACCATCACCCGATTGTGCGAGTGGGCCGTCGAGTGGAGGCGGTCGATCGACTCGGCGGCTATGTCGACCGCGGAATGGAAGCCGAAGGTGACGTCGGTGCCCCAGATGTCGTTGTCTATGGTCTTGGGCAGGCCTATCACGTTGAGGCCCTGCTTGGCGAGCAGGTGGGCCGTGGTGTTCGTGCCGTTGCCCCCGAGCACGACCAGCGCGTCCAGGTCGAGCCGGGCGTAGTTCTCGCGTATCAGCTCGGGCTTGTCGTGGCCCACGTCCGAGTCCTTGAGCCCGCCGTCGGCGTCGGACGGCTTGAAGGGTTTCTCTCGGGACGAACCGAGTATCGTGCCGCCGCGCGTC
>QKAK01000090.1 GCA_003247225.1 Spirochaetota bacterium
CTCGGGCTCGTAGAGGTACTTCGTCGACATGAAGCCGTCGTTGGTCTCGAAGTCGTCGAGTATGACGGTCGGGGTACCCTTGTACGCGAACTCGAACGCCGTTTCGTCGAGTATGCCGAGGCCGCAGGCCGTCGATAGGGACAGGACCGCCGCGATGACGGCCGGCCAGGGGGCGTTCCGTTTTCTATGGTTCATCATGCTGCTCTCCATGGCTTTGCTTATTCGGACCGTACGGTCAGGGTGATCATCTCCGACTCCTTGGCGCGGAGCCTGCTCGCGAAATCCCGCAGCGCCGCGACGTCCTCGGGCTGGACGGCCGTAGACGGGAACAGGTACTCGCGCTCGGCGACGATCCTGTCCCCTGAACGGGAGTAGGTGAAGCGCACCGTCGCCGCGCCGAACGACAGGGTCTCCGAGCGCGGCAGAGACTCGAGCGCGAAGCCGTCGGGCGGCGAGACGATGAAGGTCTGGCGCCACGGCGATTCGAGCTCGCCGCCGCCGACGGTCAACGGCGCGTCCCTCCGTCCGGGCCTCGACGCGTAGAGGAGCCCCTCCCCGATCGAGGTCATCCACGAGAGATTGACCGCGTACTTGGTACCCTGCCTGGTCAGGGACGACGGGCCGGATCCCGCGACGCGCAGGAGCGGCGACCGCATGAGGGTCCGCTCGCCGTCTACCGAGTAGGAGACGACCGACGAGCCTGGCAGGTACGAGGCCGCGTAGGCTTCGACGATGGAGCGCCTGAGGCCCTCGTCGCCGCTCGCCATCGCCGAGCGGAACGCGGCCGCCTCGTCTCCCCTGAGGGCGGCGACGGCCTCCGCGCGGGTGGACGAGCGGCCGAGATCGAGCATGACGGTCCATACGGACCCGAACCGGGACGGCTGCTCGAGGACGGTCAGCTCGCGCGCGGGCTCCTCCCCGGCCGCGGGTATGGGCAGCGCCCTCGTGCCGACGAGCGACGACGGCATGTCGGGGTACGTGAAGAACGATCCGGTCGGGTCGAGCGGCAGCCACTCGTCGCCGCGCCTCGCGAGCACGATGGCGTGCGAGAAGCGCGCCGACGGTAGGTACGGGTAGGGGCCCCTGTAGCTCGGCTCGCTCAGCGCGTAGCGTGATTCGACGCCGATCGAGGCGAGCAGCGCCGACAGGAGCGCGGACTTGTCCTTGCAGTCGCCCGCCCCGGCCTTGGCGACGGCGGCGGCCGGCTCCGGCACGTGGGCGCTGTACTGGAACGCGAGGTCCTCGTAGCGCACGGCCGACGACGCGTACTCGAATAGCCTCCGGACGGCTTCATCCTCGTCCCTCGCGCCCTCGGTCAGGCGCGCGGCGAGCCCGTGGACGTAGGGCGTCGGCTCCGCGGCGCCCGAGGCGAGGTCGCGGTACCATTCGGCTACGGACGACCAGTCGGCGAGGCTCGAGACGTCGACCCAGGTCACGGCGTCCCGGTAGTCCGGCTGAGGGAGGACCCGCATCGCGGGAGACGCCCGCCTGACCTCGAAGCGCAGCTCGGCGACGCCGTCGGCCGGCGTTCCCTCGCTCGCCGCGACCGACGAGGCGTCGCCGTGGATCACGTAGGCCGGCTTCAGCGACGAGGGATAGAGGACGCGGAGGTCGCGCTCGAACACGTAGCCGTACCCGGCCAGGGCGGCGTCGAGCCAGAAGTCGTCCTCGAAGTAGCCCTTCCTCGAACCGTTCGCGACGTACTCCATGACGAGGTAGTCCCCTACCTCGAGGCCGGTATAGTTGACTCGGCCGCCGGCGACCTCGGCGTAGACGACGCGGCCGTCGGGCTTCCTCGTGTACGCGCGCTTAAGGGCGGCGTCCCCTCCGGGCAGCGGCTGATAGTACTGCGTGCCCTCGGCCTCGAGCCCGGCCTTAGATAGGACCTTGAGGACGTACGACCTGTACTGCCTGGTACCGCCGTCGGGGAAGAATACCCTCGTGTCGCCGTCGCGGACGACGGCGACGTCTCCGGAAGGCGCGACGCCCGACGCCTCGTAGCGCGCTATGGCCTCCTCGGGCAGGAAGGCCGGCCGCGCCGCGCCGTCGAGGCCGAGATCGGCTCCGGCTATTAGCCGGACCGGGTAATCGGACGGATCGAAGGAGAGCGCCGCGGCGGCGAGCCTCTTCAGCCGGGTCGCCTCGCCCGAGCGAAGGCGCTTGGCCTCTTCGGAAAGCGACGCCCCCGCGGCCTCCGCCCGCTCTATCGACTCCACGACGCCCGAGCAGGCGTCCAGGGCGGCGCGGACGGTCTCCTCGGATCCGGGGCGCGACTCCATGAGCTTCTCGAGGGTCGCCATGTATTGCTCGTACTTGACCGCGCCGGCGAAGTAGCCGGATTGGGCGGTCCGGAGCGCGAGGCTCGCGTCCCAGGGCGCGAGCGCCGCGAGGGCTGCGCCGAGCTGGTACGCGTACGCGTAGCCGCCGCCGTCGAAGGCCGCCGAGAACAAAGCCATCTTGGCGTCGAAGACGTAATCCCCTCGGGCCCAGTCGGCTAGGAGCGCGCTCTGGCCCATGCCCAGGCCGCCCATCGCGTAGGCCTTGCGCGCTAGCTCGCCGTATCCGGGATGCGCCTCGCCGAAGCGCCTGTACGCCGCGAACCCGTCCGACTTCGAGCCGAGGGCGGCTATGGCCCTGACCGCGTCGGCGTAGAGCCGTCGCGCTTCCGCGCCGGACGAGGCGTCGGCGAGCCTGATCGCCTCGGCCCAGTCCTTCCGGGATAGGGCGGATGACATCTCCTGATCGTCCCTCGGCGCGAAGCCGGCGCCGAAGGGTATCCTCGCCATCGCCGCCCTGGCCTCGGGATAGTCCCCGGCGGCTGAAAGGGCGCGGTACTCCGCCCAGTCGGCGAGGTAGGACGGGCTATCCCCGGCGGACAGGGCCCGGGCGACCTCGGCGCCGACGGCGCCGTGCCCGGAAAGGGCTAGGGCGGTCGATAGCCAGAACGCGCGCTCGAAGGTCGGCGCGGCCCGGTACGTCGCCGCTAGGATACCGATCGCGGGGCCGGCCGACGCCATGGCCGTCCCGCCGATCGAGGCGAAGGCCACCGCGGCCGCGGCGTCGAAGTCGGCGCTCGTCGTAGCCTCCTCGACGAACAGCCTGAAGCTACCCGGGGCCTCCATCGACGCGAGCTTGACTACGGCCGCGTGCGTCCCGGCGCCCAGCTCGACCCTGGCCCAGAGACCCTCGTCGCCGTCGGCCGCATCGGGCGCCGTCATGACGAGGTCGCCGTCGATCCATACCTTTACGGCGGCGTCGGACCTGTCGGCGATGACCGCGTAGGCGCCCGGCCGTTCCACCGTGAATTCCGCGCCGAGGTAGAAAACCGAGAAAACCGGCTCGCCGAGGTATTCCGACGGTACGACGAGTCCCGCGGCGGCCTCTATCGGGAGCGTCGCGACCGCCGCGACCCCGGCCGGCTCGTCGACGAAGGGGGTCGCCAAGCCGCCGCCCGACGGGTTCGGGTACGGCCCGCTCGAGCGCCACTCGGTAACGGCGCCGAGCCCGGCCGCCGCCTCGGCGGCCGCGGCCGGATCGAGGCCCGATTGGCATGCCGCGTCCAGCCTGCCCCTGAGCCCCGCGCGCCGCGACCAGGCGGGCATGCCGCGCAGCGCCAGGCCGTCGTCGGCCTCGGCGAGGGCGGCCATATCCGAGTCCGATAGCGACAGGGTCCTCGACGCGAAGGCCCGCGCGACCGACGACTCCACGTCCGACGGGCTCGTCCTGATCGAATCGACGAAGGCCGCCGTCGCGAGCTCGGTGTCCCCGAGGGCGAAACGGGCGAGCGCCTCGCCCCTGAGCGCCTCGGCCGTCTCCCGCGACGTCCGGTCGCCGTCGGCTATCGAGGCGAAGGCCTCCGCCGCCGAGGCGAATTCGTTCCGCGCGAGCGAGGCCCACGCGGCGTCGAGGGCGACCCTCGTTTCAGCCGAGGGTATAACGGGCGGGCGCGATGCGCACGACGAGAGGGTAGACGCGATGACGATAGAACAGACGGCGACGACCGCCGCGCTCAGGCGGCGATCGTGGAAGGCGACGGACGGTCTCATGAAGCGCTCTCCGTTTCGAAATATTTATGCATCGCGGGCCATATAGGCTTGCGGTATCGCGCCGCCCGAGTTATGATCCCGCTTGACGACGATAGTACCATGTCGCGTCGCAGGCATCAATAATAATTACTAATTAGAATGGGAGCCCGAGTATGCATCGTCGTATCGCATCGTTGATCGTAGCCGCGTTCTCCGTTATCGGGGCGTTCGCCCAGCAGGAGCCCGACGGGCGCTTGGATTGCGGCAGGGCCTTGATGATTGTGGCTTCGGAACCGTACCTGATATACGTGGACGGGGTAGAGCGGGGGACCGCCCCGCTCCTCCTGTGGGACCTGGCTCCGGGCAAGTCCGTGATAGAGGCGCGGTACGGAGGGCGATCCGTATCGGCGACGGTTCAGGTGAGCCTCGGCAATCCCGCTATAGGCAGCTGGACCCCCGCGTTCCCCGAGCCAGAGGCTTCGTTCCCCTTCGGCTACGCCGCGGATAGCCCCAAGGGCGACGAGGGGCCGGGCACGGTTATCGTATCCTTGCCGGGAGCCGAATCGGACGCGAGCCTGACCGTAGACGGCTCCGCCGCGAGCGCCGGGACTCCCTTGACCCTCTCTCCGGGCGCGCACGTCGTCATGGCCGTCGCCCCCGGCATGCTTCCGGCGTACTCGATGATTACCGTACGGGCGGGCGATAGGCTCGACCTGCCGATATCCTTCGATCCCGACCCGCTCGCGGCGGCGAGGTCCGGGCGCGCATTCAGGATCGCGCGCCTCGCCGGCGGCATCGCGGGGTCGATCGCGGGCATCGTCCTGGCGACCGACGCCGTGGCGGTTCCCGTCTCCGGCGGAAGCTACGACAGCTATAGGACGATCAAGTACTCCGGCTACGGCGCCTTCGGCGCCGGACTGCTCTTCGTGGTTATTTCCGCGAGGCCTTCCCGATAGCCCGCGCCGCCGTTAACCTGCGAGCATCGCGAGTCAGGTTAAACGACGGCTCGCAATCGCGGCCAATAGGCCCGCGATTGCGCTTGCTGACCTGCGAGCGCCGTAGTCCATTGTCGAACGACGGCCGGCGATCGCCGCGACAGTCGGCTATCGCGTGCATGCGAAGCCTGGTTACGAACAAGGTTTTCGGGGCGGCGCGTCTCAACCGATTAGCGGGTAGTGTTCAAGCGCTTGGAAGACATTCGGTCGTGACCGTTATGGATGCCGATAGCGGTGTCTTATCTTGTAAATCATGTCCCCATCGATTTCTGTTAGCCTTCACCTATTCGGGGCGGCGCGGCGCGAACGGGCAGCGGGTAGGGTAGCCGCTGCATGCTCGCGTATCGAACGAATCCTGCAGAATTCCACGACTCGCCGTCGATTAAGACTATCTTAGTTCCTCGAACCTTGTGGAGCAGGCGGCTGAGATGCCGCCGCTTGTGGCTCGCTAGTATGGATGCTACTAGGTG
>QKAK01000059.1 GCA_003247225.1 Spirochaetota bacterium
GGCGCGTACACGGTGAACGCGGCCGTCTCGGGGCTGTTCGACCTGACGCTATCGGGCGGCGGGACGAAGACCTTCAACGCGGCGGTCGGCCTGATAGGCGACAATACGGGCGCGAGCCTTATCCAGGCCGGCGCTGGCACGGTCGAGTTCGCGAGTACCGTGACGACGGCGCAGGGTATCACGCAGACGGGCGCCGGCACGATCACCTATCGGGCCGACGTGACGGTGGTCGGCTCGGCCACGCCGAGCGACTACCAGAACTCGGTCGTACTCGACGGGCTCGTCTACGCGTCGGCAGGAGCCACGACCTTCGGTTCGGACGGCACTGACGCGCTGACGCTGAGCGGGTCGATGGTGTCGCTGGCCGGCGCCGGGGCCTATATAATCAATGCGTCCGTCGGAAGCAACCAGCACCTGGTCGTACGATCGACGGGAAACACTACCTTTAACGCGACCGTGACTCTGACCGCCGTGGATATATATGTCGACGCGGCGATAGCCACGCCGACTGCCATAACGCTGAACGGCGACCTGTCGTGCAGGAATTTCTATTACTTCCGAGGCAACCTCGAAATTGCCAACGGCGTAACGTTGTCGACGACCAGGGACTTCGTGGCGTTCGGCGGAACGTATTCGGCTAACGACCCAGATTACGACGGAGCTGATACCCGTTTCGCGTACTGGGCGAGCACGGCCCTGGCGTACGTACCGGGCGGAGGGACCGCCCCGGTCGGCGTCTTGGCTCCGAGCGCCTTCGGCGCGGCCTTCGAGGACCTAGGCGGCGCTATCATCACCGTCGACTCCGACTCGAATAACGTCGGCAACTTCTACGTCAACGGCGCGAATATGACGGCGCTCGCCGCCTGGACGCTCAACCTGCCGGCGGGTACCGCGTCGGGGCCGGCCTACAACGCCGCGGCCGCCGTGACCGCCGGGCAATGGGGACTGCCGTACGCCGTAGCGTTCAATATGACCGTGTCCAACTCCGTGGCCGCGGGCCGTTCCGTCGCGGCGGCCGCCGCCTCGGCAGGCGCCCCGGATGGCGGCACGCACCACGACGTGGGCGGTACGAGCGTCGGTTGGAACACGGACGCGCCGCGCATCATCTCCGTCGAGACGGTCTACGACGACGTGCTCCGGCTTACCTTCGACCAGGCTATAGAGAATTCGAACGGCGAGATCGATACGCTCATCGTCAACGCGCTCACGAACGCCGGCGCTACCGCCTTCGCCGGCGCCTATACGGACCCTGAATGCACGATCTCGACGGACACCGTCGACGATATCGGCACCTTCTACATCCAGACTAGCCTTACCAGCTGGAACACCGACGCGACCGGGACTTCCCCCGGCGCGGCCCTGAGTACCGACCGGGACGGAAACCCGCGGACGACCGTCCCGGACCTAACCATGCCGCTCGGCCTGCTGCGCGCCGCCGCGGGCAAGGCCTTCGTCCGCAACTACGGTAATACCGTAGCGGCGAATACCCAGCCGTACGACGGCCTCGCGGGCGTCGGAACCTTCGCTGACGAGTGCCGCCCCGTCCTCGTCTCGGTCGAGATCGGCCAGGACGCGATCGATCATCCGGCGAGCCCTGACCTCCAGGATGAGTGGAACGGGCGCAACTACATCCAGCTCCGCTATTCCGAGCCGGTCGTCATCGGCGGCCTCGCCGTAGACGCGGCGAACGTCGCGAGCATGGCCAGCTTCGGGGCGGGCGAGTGGGGCGGCGCCCTGTCCGGCGATAGGCTCGAAGGCTACGCGGACTTCGGCGGCTGGAGCGTCACGATAGCCGCCAGGACCGACAGCGCGAGCGGGCTCGACGCGGCGGCGACGCCCGAGACCGTCAACGGCATGTACCGCGACGCGCCGAACGCCTACGGCGAGCACGGCCTCTACGTCTCGGTCGCCGGCTGGTCGTTCCTGACCAACGCCATACGTTTCTGGCCCGGCTACTTCCCGTCGACGCCGACCGCGCCTGCCGGAGTCGTTACCGTTTTAGGAAATGTAAATATCACCGACGCCGCATCCATACCTAATCAATTGGAGCCGACCGTCGCCGAAGGCTATGCCAAGTCGGCGATAAGCGTCATCCAGGATTCCGTAGACGTCGACTCCGACGCGGGTACCGCCGACGTCGTCGGCTGGGACGTTACGCCGCCCGCGGTAGCCGAGGCGCTTATAGGCGCCGGAACCGGCTACTTCGACGTGGTGCCGCTGGCGACCGGAACGGAAATCGACAGCTTCGAGCTGCAGTTCACCGAGTTCATGCGCGACTCGTCGTTCTACTACGCGAACGCGATAGACGGCGGCATGGCCGCCGGGATACCGGGCTGGTCGTTCAGGGACGCCGATACCGAGACCGTGTTCCGCTACGGGGCCACGGCCCTCGACACGCAGGTGATCAGCACCGCCTTCACCGGCGCCGCGGTCGACGTGGTGGACGACGGGCTCCTGCGCATGGATCCCGTGCCGGTGAACCCGCTCTGGACGGCGAGGAGCCAGCTGCTGTTCCAGTACGCGCAGGCCTCGGCCCTCGTCACCGACGCGGCCGGGAACCTCCTCCCGAGCTACGCCCCTAGCCTCTGCGCCGAGAAGCTGCCGCCGAAGGTGCGCTTCGTCAGCGCCGAGGTCGGATCCAGCAGGATATACCTGCAGTTTACCGAGCCGGTCTGGCACGACGGCACCCGCGCCTTCGTGGCCGCCGACTTCTCGCTGAGCGGGACGGCTACCTCCGTCTCGGGGGTCCAGCTCATAACGCCGAGCGGCCCCGTCAGCGAGCTATGGCTCGACCTGACTGAACCGGTCACCACCGCCTTCGCGCTCGACGCGCGCATCGCGCTCGGCGCCCTGGTCATGGACCGAGGCAGTAACTACGCCGATACCTCCGTGCTCAGGAGGGCGGTCGACGTCGCGGTAGGCCCCGTCACGGTCCTCGGCGCCTCGGACGGCGTGCACGTCGGCGACCAGACGACGGCCGAGGGAGCTCTCGCCGCGGGCGCCCTCGGCCTGCTCCGGACCTTCGACGGATCGGGACGGCTCTACGATATGGACACGACGATATTCACGAGCCTCGACCTATCCGGTTCCGTATCTTCCTCGACGGCCCTGTCGATGTACTACGACGTGGCGCCGTCCGACGATTACGCCTCGACGATAGGCGTCACCGGGCGGCTCGACTCGCTCGGCCCCTTCTGGCTCCCCGTCTACCTATCCGGCTTCAACCTCGAGGCGGACGGCGAGGCCAGGCTCGTCTCGCCGTTCACGACCTCGGCCGACGGCCTGTCCAGGAACTTCCTCGTGCCCGCCTCCGATCCCGAGGTCGCGAGCGGGGCCGAGGTCGGCTTCCTGTTCCGGATGGGCAACCTCTGGATAGCCAGGAACTCGACGCCGGGCGACCCGCGGCAGTTCGACCTATGGCGCTACAAGGTGCAGGACATCGTCAAGCAGCGCGGCGGCGTCACGATACTGAACAACGTGATAGACTCGACGAGCGGCGAGCGCGCGGCGGTCCAGGTCGACCTGGCGAGGGGCGGCCAGGTGACGGTGCTCGTGTTCACCCTCGACGGCGACGTCGTGCGCTCCCTCCATCGGGGCAGGCTCGCCGCGGGCAGCTACACGATGACCTGGGACGGCACGAACGCGGGCGGCAACCCGGTGGCGCGCGGCATCTACTTCGTACGCGTGGTCGGGCCGGACATCGACGAGATCCGCAAGGTGATGGTGGTTAAGAATTAGGCGGGCCGGACGACGGCGGGCGGCGGGGAGCGACTCGGCCGCGCCGACGGCGTCCGAATCGTATCGACGGACTCGGGACAGCCTCGATCAGTCCGGATAGCCGTCCTTGAAGAAGCGCAGGCTCGGCGCGGCTATCAGCGCCGAGCCGCAGTCCATGTCCTGGTCGTCGTACGGGAAGATCGCCAGCTCGATGACCGCCTCGGACGACGACTCGTCGAAGCGGTCGAGGTTCCCGCCGTCCATGCGCAGGGCGAGCCGCGTCCATCCCGAGCCGACGCTGAAGCTCTCCTGGAATTTCACCGGCGTATCGCGGTCGACCAGGAAGCCGGTCTGCATGATCCTGAGCGTCAGCCTCTTGGCGGCGAACGGCTTCTCGAAGTTAGGCGCCAGGGTCCGCGACGTCGAGTCGTAGGGGAGAGCGTCGTCCGGCCACCTCGCCCAGACGGAGAACTCGTACTGGCCGGCCACGAGGGTCGGTACCGTATCCGACGGCCTGAGGATGAGCCTGAGCCTGGCGCCCTCGCCTAGGTCCGACCGAGTGAAGCGCAGGTCGTCGAGATTGACCGTCTGGGTCGCCCCCGGCGTGCCGGTCATGAATCTCGTGAAGGCCGACTCGACCGAGAACACGTCGAACTCGTGACGGGACGCTGAGAGCGTCGATGGGCTGACGTCGTCGAAAGAAGGAGCGACCGACGAGTCGCCGAAGATGTACCGTATGCTTGAAACGGTCGAGAAGGCTTTGAGCGAGTATCGAGCCGTAGGCATCGACGCGGGAGCGTCGAGGATGAATCCGGTTTCGTTCGGGTCGAAGCCGGCCCAGTCGCCATCCGGCGCGTCGAGTCGGATGAATTGGCCGTGACTAGACGTATTCGGGCCGGACTGAGCGGTAGAAGCGCTTCCTATCGAATCCCATGCCGCGTGGGGAGCGCCTTCCAGGTACGGATCCCCCGCCAGGTTGACCAGCTCGAGTCGCCAGACGTTCTCGTCGGCGGCAAGGGTATAGCCGCCTGACGCGACTGCCGTCCCTACCGTGCCCTCATCGGCGAGCGTCATATACTGGAACGAGTTCCCGGAGACGCCGCGCCAGGCCCAGTCCCAGATCGCCGGGCTGTCCAGGCCTATCGTCGAGCCTTGGTCCGAGGCCAGCGGCGGGGCGGACAGGCTATGGGCCGCGATGTAGTTCGTCGTCGTATCGTCGTACTCGGGCCCGAACGACTCGGGGAAGAGGCTCGAGATCCAGTCGCACGACGACAGGGCCGTCAGGCAGGAGAGCGAGGCGCTTATCGCTATGATCGCTCGGGAACGGCGGCGCATACCCATACTATACCTCATTATCGGCGCCGCTTCCCGTTCCGTTCACTCGGGGCCGCGGGCTTACAGCCTGACGAGCCGGTAGTCGCGCGAACCGAGGCCTATCTTCTCGCCGTGGGCCATCTGGAGCTCGCTACGTGTCTCGGGGTGCATCGCGGTGAATTTGTCGTCGCCGGGACCGGCCTTGCCGTCGAGGACGGAGCCGGGCCAGACGGGGGCGGCCTTGACGAGGTCGAAGGCGGCCTGGTCGATCGCGACCGGGTCGGTCGACGCCAGGAAGCCGATGTCCGGCACGACCGGCGCGTCGTTCCACGGGACGCAGTCGCAGAGCGGCACGACCTTCTGGACTATGCTGACGAACCATAGCCTGCCGGGGCGGTCCTGCGCGGCCCGCTTGTCGAGCACGGCGCCGAGGGCGTACTCGGTCATCTTCTC
>QKAK01000141.1 GCA_003247225.1 Spirochaetota bacterium
CCCTGCCCGCCGGTGATCGTCGGCGTCGGCGTCGGCGGAACGATAGAGACGGCCGCGCTCATCGCCAAGCGTTCATTGCTGCGAGCCGTGGGCGAGCGCCATCCCGATCCCAGGGTCGCGAGGCTCGAGGAGGAGACGCTCGCCGAGATCAACGCCCTCGGCATCGGGCCGCAGGGCTTCGGCGGCACGGTCACCGCCCTCGACGTCCATATCGAGACCTATCCGGCCCACATCGCGAGCCTGCCGGTCGTCGTCAACCTGCAATGCCACGCGGCCCGCCACCTGGAGGCTGTCCTATGAGCGCGTCGGGATCGCATAGCGGACGGCCGGCGATCCGTCTGAGCCTTCCGATTGTCGGCGACGACGCGAGGAGCCTCAGGGCCGGCGACCGCGTCCTGCTGTCCGGCGTCCTCTATACCGGCAGGGACGTTGCCCACAGGCGCTTGGTCGAGCTCTTGGATAGGGGAGGGGCGCTCCCTGTCGACCTGTCAGGCCAGGTCATCTACTACGTAGGCCCGTGCCCGGCGGCCCCCGGCAGGGTCATAGGTTCGGCCGGCCCGACGACGAGCGGCCGCATGGACGCCTACGCGCCGAGGCTGCTCGACGCCGGGCTCAGGGGCATGATAGGCAAGGGCCCGAGGAGCCGGTCCGTGGTCGAGGCGATGACGCGGAACGGCGCGGTCTACTTCGCCGCGATAGGCGGCGCCGGCGCCCTGCTCGCCGGGGCGATCAAGGAGGCCGAGGTCGTCGCCTTCGCCGAGCTCGGGCCGGAGGCGATCTACAGGCTACGCGTCGAGGATTTCCCGGTCACGGTCGCCGTCGATTCCACGGGGGCGGACTTATATGCTATAGGTAGGGAGCCGTATCGGCGATAGACCTACGAGGAGTACCCATGTCCCTACGCGACGACGCGCTTAAACTGCACAAGGACCACGCCGGCAAGCTCGAGATACGCAGCACGGTGCCCCTGAGGGACAAGGCCGACCTCAGCCTGGCCTATACGCCCGGCGTCGCCGAGCCCTGCCTCGAGATAGCCGCCAGGCCGGACGCCGTCTACGAGTACTGCGGCAAGGGCAACCTGGTCGCGGTCGTGTCGGACGGCAGCGCGGTGCTCGGCCTCGGCGATATAGGCCCCGCCGCCGCGATACCGGTGATGGAGGGCAAGGCCGCCCTCTTCAAGGCCTTCGGCGGCGTCGACGCGTTCCCCATCTGCCTGGGCACGAAGGACGTCGACGAGCTGGTCGATACCATAGCCCGCCTCGAGCCGGTCTTCGGCGGCGTCAACCTCGAGGACATCTCCGCCCCGCGCTGCTTCGAGGTCGAGGCCAGGCTCAAGGAGCGCATGGCCATCCCGGTGTTCCACGACGACCAGCACGGCACCGCGATCGTCCTCCTGGCCGGGCTCCTGAACGCGCTCAAGCTGGTAGGCAAGACGATCGGAGAGCTCGTCGTGGCCATCAACGGAGCCGGCTCGGCGGGCATAGCGATAGCCAGGATGCTGCTGGCGGCCGGGGCGGGCGACGTTATCCTGTCCGATATACGCGGCATACTCCGCGACGGCGACGAGTCGGGACTGAACCGGGCCCAGGCCGAGATCGCGGCGCTGACGAACCGGGATAAGCGACGAGGCGCCCTGGCCGACGCGATGCGCGGCAGCGACGTGTTCATAGGCGTCTCCAGGGCCAACCTGGTGACCCGGGCCATGGTCCGCGGCATGGCCCGCGACCCGATCGTGTTCGCGATGGCCAATCCCGTACCCGAGATAGACCCCGACGAGGCCCTGGCGGCCGGAGCCCGAGTCGTCGGCACCGGGCGCTCCGACCGGCCCAACCAGGTGAACAACGTGCTCGCGTTCCCCGGCGTCTTCCGCGGCGCCCTCGACGCTCGCGCCTCCGACATCGACGAGGCGATGAAGCTCGCGGCCGCCTACGCCATCGCCGGCGTCGTGCCCGACGGCGAGCTCAGGGAAGACTACATCCTGCCGACCCCGTTCGACCCGCGCGTCGCCCCCGCCGTGGCGCGAGCCGTCGCGAAGGCCGCGATCGACTCGGGCCTGGCCAGGGTAGCGGCCGATCCCGACGCTATAGCCGAGCGCATGGCGGCCTACCTGGCGTCCACCTCGACGCCGAGTATGCGGAGTATGTCCAGCCCGTTGCGCCTGGAGACGACGCCGTCCTTGATGCGGTAGTCGAAGACGAGCCTGTCGCCGCGCCGCTCGCCGTCGAAGTAGATAAGGTCGTACTCGCCGCGCAGGCTCTCGGCGATAGCGGTGTCGTGGGTCGCGGCGACGACGATGGAGCCGCGGCCGGAGGCGAAGCGCCTGAGTATCTCGGTGGCGCCGCGTATGCGCTCGTCCGAATTGGTGCCCGACAGGATCTCGTCTATCAGGCAGAGGCTTGGCGAGCCGGCGGCCAGGCGCATCATCTCCGCGAGCCGGTAGGCTTCGGCGTAGTAGCGGCTCCTACTCGAGAGCAGGTCGTCGTCGATGCGTAGCGACGAGACTATCCTGAATATCCCCGTCTCGTAGCTCGAGGCGAAGGCCAGGCCGAAGCCGGTCGCGAACGCCTGGTTCAGGCCGAGCGACTTCATGAAAGAGGTCTTGCCGGCCATGTTCATGCCCGTGGCGACGATGCCCCTCTCGACGCGCCTCGACTGCCCGACGGCCCCGTCGAGTAGCGGGTGGCGCATGTCCGTGAAGTCGATGACGCCCTCGTCCGTCAGCCTCGCGAAGGCCATGCCGCCGTCCCGCGCGAGCGCCTTGCAGGAGAGCACGCAGTCAAGGTAGCCGGCGTAGTAGACCACGGCGCGCAGCTCGTCGATATGTCGCAGGATAAGCCGCCTGGTCAGCCTGAAGGCGACGATCTCCAGGCACAGGAAGACCCGTAGGTAGTCGAGGAGCATGGACAGCGGGTCGGCCGACTCGGGGCCGCCGACGCCCTCCTTGAACAGGATCGAGCACCAGGCGACGCGCCCGAAGGCCCGGTAGTCGGGCTGAATCAGGCTGACCGGCGACTCGCCATAGCGTAGCGACCTGCCGACGCAACGGCATAGCCCCATGAAGTAGTTGATGGAGCCGGCGACCCTGGCTATGTGCCGGTTGGCCAGGAGGTACAGCGTCAGGTTGACCAGCACGAACAGCGTAGCCGCCGCGATCACGAACCTGGCGCCGGCCAGGCAGATCAGCGCGCACGCGGCGAGGTTTAGCGCCTGGAGCCATACGAAGTTGTCCACGACCCAGGCGCTCGTGGAAAAGCCGTTCCACAGATCGGTGACGATATGCCCGCGGCCCTGCTTGCCGAGCCCGGCCAGGGCCCGCTCGGTCCTGGCCGTACCGGAGCCGAGCGCGCGCCGGACGTCGTCCTGGAAGGCCAGGAGGTCTTCCTTCCGCCTGACCGAGCGCGTCCAGTGGTCGAAGACCTGGTCGCCCGCGCTCGTCAGCGTCCGCCGGTAGGCCTCCGTGAACTCGGCCGTCATCAGGTCGCTCTGGGTCTTCTCGTCTATCTCGTACTCGTAGTCGTCCATGTACGCGTGCAGGTCGTGGAGTACTAGGTCCTGGCCTCCGTGGTACTTGGCCTTGAGCCTGAGCAGGTAATCCAGGATCCTCGAGTGCATTCGACGCTCCAGGCTATAAGATGTTAAGAAAATAACGATAAACCGAGGGGGCGGATAGGGCCGGCGCGCGGCGGCGCGTCCCGCTCAGGCTCGTAACACCTTCTCCATCGCCCGGCCCTTGGCCAGCTCGTCGACGAGCTTGTCCATGTAGCGTACCTTGCGCAACACGTCGTCCTCGATGTCCTCGACGCGGTGGCCGCAGATGACGCCGGTGATCCTCGACGCGTTCGGGTTCATCCTCGGGGCGGAGCGGAAGAAATGCTCGAGGTCGGTATCGCTCGCGGCGATCGCCTCGATGTCCGGCTTGGCGTAGCCGGTCAGCCACGCGATCGCCTCGTCGACCTCGTCCTTCGTCCGTCCCTTCTTCTCCGCCTTCTTGACGTAGAGCGGGTAGACGAGGCCGAATCTCATCCCGTAGACCCGCTCGAGGTTCCGCTCCGGTCGTCCGCTCGTCTCGGCCATGCTGTCCTCCGTGATACTAATATAGGGACCCGAGTACGTGATAGACTAGGGCGATGGTCCAATTCAGCTACAGGCGCACGCGCTATTACCTGCTGCCGTGTTCGGACGGCGATAGCCTCCTCGCGTTCGACGCCGGCTGGCCCTGTTCGCCGCTCGAGTACGCCAGGGGCGTAAAAGCGGCCGGGCATGGGTTCGACCGGATCAAGTGGGCTATCGTCTCGCATTTCCACCTCGACCACGCCGGCCTGGTCCGGGACTTCCAGGACGCCGGCATACGGTGCCTGCTATTCGAGAACCAGGGCGACGGGATCGAAGGCATGGAGCGGCTCGTCCTGCGTAGCCATAAGGAGTACCGGCCGATTCTCAGGGACCGGTTCCTTTCCCTCAGGACCGACGAATCGAGGGCGTTCCTGTCGTCGATCGGTATCGCCGGCGAGGTAATCAGGACGCCGGGGCATTCGGACGACAGCGTGTCGCTCGTAACCGACGCCCGCGAGGCCCTGATAGGCGACCTGTATCCGTTACCTCAGGTCATGGACGACGACGAGGCGAGCCTTGGATCGTGGGCCGCCATACGGGCGCTCGGCGCGCGGCATATCTTCCCTAGCCACGCCGAGCCGTTCGAGCTGGCCTAGGCGAAAAAAAACGAAATCATTCACTATCGCTGACATCTATTGTCAACGATGCCGGGTATACTGACAGGGTAAGCGAACCGAACGACTATCAGGAGGGAAGCCATGCGGAACACAGCCTTGGTCGTAATCGACATCCAGAACGACATAACCAAGCATTACAAGGACGTCATCGGCAACATCAACGCGGCCATCGATTGGGCGGTCGATAGCGGCATCCCCGTCGTCTACATACGGCACGAGAACCTCTCGGAAGGTACCCGGACGTTTAAGCCGAATACCCGCGGCGCGGAATTGGTCCCTGACATGAACGTCGTATCCGACAACATTTGTACTAAGTCCAAGGGGAACGCGCTGACGAGCGAGGCGTTCGCCTCCTTCATCGCCGCCAACGGGATCGGCGAGTTCTACCTGGCGGGAGCCGACGCGGTCGCCTGCGTCAAATCGACCTGCTACAATATGCGCAAGGCCGGCTACGACGTAACCGTCCTGTCCGACTGCATAACGAGCTACGATACGACGAAGATCGACGAGATGCTGCGTTACTACGAGGCACAAGGCAGCAGGATCATGCGCCTAGCGGATATAATAGCGAGCCGCTAGCGGCGCGGCGCGCCGCTCGTACCCAGGCCTAACACGCACGGGGAGGCGGGGGCGATACGAATAATGGGGACATGATGAACGAGATACAGCACGGCTATCGGTATCCATGATTGCATCGACCTAATTAGGAACCGGAGCCTGAGCATTACTTGCCGCACGCCACG
>QKAK01000070.1 GCA_003247225.1 Spirochaetota bacterium
ATGACCGCCGCCGCCCGGGACCTGGTCGCCCGGGTCGGCTACGACCCGCGCTACGGCGCCCGCCCGCTCAAGCGCGTGATGCAGGCGGAGATCCAGAACCCGCTGTCGAAGCTCGTTCTCAAGGGCGAGCTGCGCGAGGGTGACGAGGTGATCATCGACGCGGCGAAGGCCGAGCCCGGCAAGGACGGCTCGTTCGCGTTCAAGGTCCGGCGCCGTGCATGACGCGGACGGCCGACAACCGGCGCTGACCGACACGCACGCCCACCTGAGCTACGTCTCCGAGCGGCTCGGCCAACGGGCGATCGACGACCTGGCCGCCGCCTACGGCGGCTCCGGCGCCATCGTGCTCGACCCGGGCGTCGACTACGACGACTACCCGAGCCGGAAGGCCGCCTTCGGGGGCCTCGGTTTCGTGCGCCTGGCGGCCGGAATCTGGCCGGACGCGGAGTCCATCGTCGACCTCGAGGCGCGGGTCGCCTCGCTCGAGGAGTCCGTGCGCGACCCGGGCTGCGTGGCGGTGGGGGAGTGCGGCCTCGATTACCACTGGATGCACGGCGACGAGGGCGCGCAGGCCGCGCTGTTCTCGGCGCAGATCGAGCTAGCCGTACGGTACGGCAAGCCCCTGATCGTCCACTCGAGGGACGCGCACCGCGACACCCTGGCGATCGTGAGGCCCGTCGCCTCGAGTATCCCGGTAATAATCCACTGCTTCGGGTACGACGAGGCCGCAGCTCTCGAGTACGCGGCGGCCGGCTGCTACGTGTCGTTCGCGGGTAACCTGAGCTACAAGAAGTCAGGGGCGCTGCGGGCCGCCTGCGCGGCGGTTCCGGCCGGGCGCCTGCTCCTCGAGACCGACTCGCCGTACATGTGCCCCGAGCCCCGTCGCGGCAAGGACGCGACCCCGCTCGACATAGGCAGGACCTACGCCTTAGCGGCCGAGCTGCGCGGCGTCGGGCTCGACGCCCTGGCCGAGACGGTAGCGCGTAACGCCACGATCTTGTTCGGCTGAGCCTCCCGGACGAAAAAAAAGACCCCGTCGCCGGGGTCTTTTTTTTAAGGCGCGGCTATTACCAGCCGTCGACCATGTCGTCCTCGTCGCGGGAGTCCTCCGCGAAGAGGTCGGTGACGGCCCGAAGGTCGTCGAAGTAGACGTAGTAGGTGCCGAAGGCTTCCATCGGGTCGCACTCGATCTTGAAACCTACCACCTTGAGGCCCATCTGGCTGTTGTAGTGGTAGTTACGCTGGATGATGCCGGTCCGGCCGTCGGGGTTCTGCGGCGGGATCGCCACGGACATCTTCTTCCAGCCGTGGAAGTTGAGCTTGCCCATCGTCAGCTCGAACTGGTTGTTGAAGAAGTCCGACACGATGATCTTGAGCGTATGGTTGTAGTTCCTGCCGACGACCCATACGGAGATGGTCTTCGTGATGCCCTCGATCGGGATGGGCTTCTGGGCGAGGACGTACACGGTGTTGAAGCCGCGCTTGAAGAAGTCGACCCTGGCGCCGTAGGTCTGCACGTCGGCGATCTTGGGGTCGATGCCGACGTAGCGCTCCTCGGGCTTGGGCTCGTCGGCCTTGGCCGCCGGGCCGCCGTTGAAGAGCCTGCCGTTGGCGACGCCCTCGTCGGGCATGATGTAGACGTTCCAGAATCCGGCCGACTCGAACTTGTCGACCGTGACCACCTGGAGCTTCTGCTGGGCCGTATCGATGCCTATGGAAGCGGCGTCGGGCTCGCCGACCGTCCCCTGGGCGGAGACGAGGGCGAGGGCGGAAAAAGCCAATACGATGGCGATTATCTTTTTCATGGTCTCCCCTTACTTGGACGATTCGGAACTGCCCCAGGTCTCCTCGATGACCTTGGGATCCATGAGGCTGTCGCCATCGAACAACGACTCGAAGGTATCGGTGAGCACCTTGAGCTGGTCGAAGTAGAAGTAGACGGCCTTCTGCTCGATCGGGGCGTCGGCCTTGGTCGGCGACGCCACCACCTCGGTCGGCCTCGTCCAGATCCTGAACTTGACGAGGGTGAGGTTCTCGCGCTTGGGGAGGTACTTCTTGGACTGCGGCACGTTGCTCGGGATATTGACGCGGAAGTTCTTCCAGCCGACGTGGCCGAGGTCGCCCATCGGCAGCACGTGGACGATGCCGGTGTAGTCGCGGATGTACGCCTCGATGTAATAGTCGAAGTTACCGGACCAGATCCACATGTCGAGCATCTTGACGCGGCCGGGCAGCGGCAGCTCGACCGGAGCGTAGGTCGCCTCGGCGCCGGAGCCGGACTTGGTGCCCGGGATAACGTCGACCCAGTTGTATTCCTTACGGTCGAACAGCATCGCGACGCCGAGGCTGCGGAGGTCCTTGTCGCCGCCGGTAGTGCCGAACAGGGCGACCGGCCAGGACTTGGCGTAGGCCAGCTTCGGATAGCCCTCGCTGGCGAACTTGCTGCCGATCAGGAACCAAGGCTGGCTGTCCGGCTCGTCGAAGGTCTGGATAACCAGCGATTCCAGGTTTACGGTTTCATCGTCGGCGAAGGCCCCCGTCGCCGCGAGCATGAATACGATGACGAAGGACAGGCAGATCGCCTTTACGACGCGCTGTTTCATCAGGACTACTCCTTAAGTTTTGCACCATCTTAACGATAAACCATCTGCGGGTGGAATTATATTTTTAAGCTATACCTTTGTCAAACAAATAAGGTCGCCCGCGCCCGGTATATATATCTATCGGCCGCCGACGGCGGGCTTATTAGCCCGCCCGGGCCCCGAGGGCGAGGCTTTCCAGCTCCCGGGCACGGCGCCTGAGCCGCCCGAACGCAGCAGCTCGGTCAGATCGGCCAGCGTCGCCTCGAAATCCCACGCGATCGTGACGTCGTACGGGCGGGCGGTATCGCCCCCGGCGGCGATCGGCCCGTCCGCGGGCACGGCCTCGGCGACGATACGGAACGCGTACTCGCCGAGGGCCGACTCGAGCCACCTGGCGGCCTGGTCAGGCGGAACCGAGACGTAGGCTATCCTCACGTCCATCGCCGCGAGCCTGTCGGCGGCGGCTTGAGAGAATCCCCCGTCGGCCGCCTCGATCACCGGCTCTCCCGGGCCACCGGCCGCCGCGTACGCCTCGACGAACGCGGCGCGGGCCTCGTCGCCGGAGGACAGCACCGCCGCGACGATAGGCGGCGCGGCGTTCCCGGCCAGGCGGATAGCCTCCCCGGCCGCTACGGCCCCGGCGACCGAGGCAGCGCCTACCGGCGAGAATACGGCCGCGCAGACCCGCGGGTCGGAAGCCGGCGCCTCGGCCGCGACGCAGGCGACGCGGGTCTCGCCGCCCCTGGCGAGTATATACGGTATCTCCGCGACCAGCAGCGGGGACAGGAACAGCGTCTCGGGGCTCCTGGAGTCGATCGCGGCGTAGAGCGCGGCCGACGCGTCCTCGTCGGGCAGCACGACGACGGCCTCGGCGTACGAGCCGAAGGCCTCGGCGGCGCCTGGCGATAGGTAGGCCAGGACGGGGTCGACCACTGCCAGCGAGCCGTCGAGCCCGCCGCAGGAGCAGGCGAGCGCGGCGGCCATGACGGCCGGAGCCGCCTTCAGCCGTAGAGACGTGGCGATTCGGCGCCTTCCATCCGGGTCCGGGTCCTGCCGCATCCCCCGATAGTATCCGAGCCGCGGCGGCTGGGCAAGGCCGGAGGGGCCCGGGCCTTGACGATACTCGGCCGGGAACCTAGACTCGACGTGTACTCTCATGAAGGAGCGTTTATGACAAGTTACAAGGAACTAGGACTCTGCAATACTCGCGAGCTTTTCAAGAAGGCGGTCGCCGGCGGATACGCCATCCCGGCCTATAATTTCAATAACATGGAGCAGATGCAGGCCATCATCCAGGCCTGCGTCGAGACGAGGAGCCCGGTGATACTCCAGGTCTCGTCCGGCGCCCGCAAGTACGCCAACTCGAACCTGCTGCGCAACATGGCGCGAGGCGCCGTCGAGTACGCCGAGGAACTCGGGTACAAGATCCCGATCGTGCTCCACCTCGACCACGGCGACAGCTACGAGCTGTGCGTCGACTGCATCGAGAACGGCTTCTCGAGCGTGATGATCGACGGGTCGCACCTGCCGTACGACGAGAACGTGGCCCTGACCAAGAAGGTCTGCGACTACGCCCACTCGAGGGCCGACTACGTGACCGTCGAGGGCGAGCTCGGCGTGCTGGCCGGCGTCGAGGACGAGGTGTCCGCCGAGCATTCGAGCTATACCCAGCCCAGCGAGGTTCAGGACTTCGTGTCCAAGACCGGCGTCGACTCGCTGGCCATATCGATCGGCACTAGCCACGGCCGTACGAAATTCAAGCCGTCGCAGTGCACCAGGAGCGCCGACGGCGTGCTGATCCCGCCTCCGCTGCGCTTCGACATCCTCGCGGAGATCGAGAAGCGCCTGCCCGGCTTCCCCATCGTGCTGCACGGCTCCTCGAGCGTGCCTATGGAGTACGTCAGGATCATCGAGCAGTTCGGCGGCAAGCTGTCGGACTCGGTCGGTATCCCCGAGGAGCAGCTGCGCAAGGCCGCCAAGAGCGCCGTCTGCAAGATAAACATCGACTCGGACGGCCGCCTCGCGATGACCGCGATGATACGCAAGGTCTTCGCCGAGAAGCCGGACGAGTTCGACCCGCGCAAGTACCTCGGCCCGGCCCGCGACGAGCTCAAGAAGCTGTATATGCACAAGAACAAGGAAGTGCTCGGGTCCGCCGGACAGGCCTGATCGGTAACTAGCCCATCGTCGAGGAGCCCGTTGAGGGCTCCTCTTTTTTTTAAGCCGAAACGCGCCTAAGCTGGTATCATGTCCGATATCGATAGCGTTCGTGGAGGATCGAGATGATTAAACGCATTATCGCGTGCATGGCCATGGCCGCCGCGATGGCCGCCGCCGTCGCGGCGGACGACGAGCTGGCTTTCGGCGTCGAGGGCGTGCGCGTCTTCAGCGGCTTCATACCGTCAGGCGGCGACGTGTCGCTGACCTATACGGGGTTCCGGCTCTACGAGCCGGGCATCACCAAGCTGTACCTCGAGGTCGGGGGCGGCTACGAGGACATGTCGATCGTACGCGACCTCGAGACCGGCGACCCCTTCGTCGCCGACGTCGCCGGCTACGAGTACCGCTCGCCCAATTTCCAGTGGGAGCTGGCCTTCATCCAGGGCCTGGCCAGGCGGGACGACGGCAAGAACCTCGTCGAGGCCTTCGCGTACTACCGCGGCCGCTACGACGACTACCTGACCGAGGCCGACGGGCTGTCCGACGCGGTGTTCGCCGACATCGGCGGCCTGTTCGGCACCTCGGTTATGGGCGGCCTGTCGTTCGACTCCGTCTCGACGAGCGGTCACAAGCAGAAGGACGGGCTGTACGCGGAGGCGACCGCCGAGTGGGGCCCGGGCTTCCTGAACGCGCTGACCGACTTCTGGCGGGTTTCCGCCCAGGCGCGGTACTTCGTCCCGATCTACGACATGGAGAGCGACGGCGGCAACCTGCTCAACCTGTACGCCGGCCTCTTCGCCGGGGTCGACTACGCCGACGGCGACTCCGTGCCGATCTACGTGAACCAGAGCTTCGGCGGCCGCAACCTGCGCGGCTCTCTCGGCGACTGCGTGCGCGGCTACGGCTGGAATAAGTACGACTCGTCGCTCAAGGCGGCCGGCAGCGCCGAGCTCAGGCTCGTCGGCCCCGCCATCGCGATCGACGACATCGTGCCCGTGCTGTTCGGCTTCTTCGACGCGGGCTACTACCGGGGCTTCGGCGAGTCGGCGACGATGGCCGACGCCGACGGCCTGCTCGCCTCGGCCGGCGGCGGCCTGGCGATCGACGTCTTCGGCTTCGCCCAGCTCAGCTTCATAGCCGGCGCGCGCCTGGTCGACGACGATATCGGCTACCGGTACGCCGGCTTCCTAGGCGCCGCGGACGCGTTCTACGGCATCAAATTCTTCCTGCATTTTTAGAATTTATAGTCTAGAGAAGATAACCACGGAGACACGGAGGCACGGAGAATACAGAGATAGGGAGAAAAAGAAGGGAAAAGAGATTAACTCTTATTCCTCCTCTTTCTCTCTCGAATTACTCCGTGTCTCCGTGTCTCCGTGGTATGCCTTTGTAAAAAGGCTATCGGTTCTCGGCAACGCCGCGGCGGGCTAGCTCGTCGCAGCGCTCGTTCCAGGCCTCGCCGGCGTGGCCCTCGACCCAGACCCAGCGGGCCCTGAGCTCCGCCGAAAGCGCGTCGAGCCGCTCCCAGAGATCGCGGTTCTTGACCGGCTGCTTGCTCGCGGTGCGCCAGCCGTTGCGCTTCCACGACGCGATCCAGCTGGTCACGCCGTTCTTGACGTACTGGCTGTCGGTCCTGACCTCGACGACGCCCGGCCCCAGCTCGCCGGACTCGACGCGCGCCTTGATGGCGGCCAGCGCCTCTGTCGCCCCGATCAGCTCCATCCTGTTGTTCGTCGTGGCGGGTTCCCCGCCGTATCCCTCGCGGATCTCGCCGCCGGCGAGCGACACCCAGGCCCATCCGCCCGGCCCGGGGTTGCCCGAGCAGGCTCCGTCGCTATAGACGATATACGGTGCATTCATTCGCTAAACCACTCCTCGACCAATCGGGCGCAATCATGCCGTCCTTCGGCCAGGAATGGGAAGAGGTGCCCGGCGCCTTTCAGCGTCTCGAGCCTGATCTCGGGGGATAGCCGCGCCGCGGTCGATATGCGGGCCGCCGCGGCGGCCGGCACGGTCTCGTCCAGCTCTCCCGATACGACGAGGACGCGGGAGCGGACGCGCGGCAGCGCCGCCCGGGCCAGGCGCATGACGCGGTACAGCTCGCCGGCCTGCCTGACCAGGGTGTCCTTGCGGTACTCCCGGTGCAGCCTGAGCCGCTCGCCCTCGGCGTCCTCCGGCGACGGCGGGAGGTCCTGCCTGATCACCGGCGCGACGCGGCCGAGCAGCGGCGCGAGCGCGAGGCGGCGGTCCGCTACGTCGACCGCCGGGGCGAGGAGCGCGACGCGGTCGGGCGCGTAGTCGGCGGCCAGGATGACGGCGATCGCGCCGCCCATCGAGTGGCCGACGACGCGTACGCTGCCGTACTCGGCCGCCAGCTCGAGGTACGCGTCCCGAGCCCGCCTGATCCAATCGCGGGCTCCGGTCGCCATGAAGTCGGCCCTGTCGGTGCCGTGCCCGGGCAGCCGCGGCGCGTAGACCGTATGCCCGGCCCTGAACAGCGACTCGGCGACGTAGCCGAGCTCGCCGGGGAAGCCGGTAAAGCCGTGCACGAGCAGCACGGCGTCCGAGGCGCCGGGGCGCCGCATGAAGATCGGGATGGTAGACGGGCCGTGGCCCGGCAGCGCGTTGTCACTCATCGAGAACCTCCCGGTAGCAGCGCCAACGAGAACCAGGGGATCCAGGTGATCAGCGCGAGTACGACGAGCTGGGCCGCGAAGAACGGCAGCACGTCCTTATAGATCCTCATGACCGGCTTGCCGAAGGCGTAGCTGGCCAGGAACAGGTTCATGCCTATCGGCGGCGTCAGGAAGCCTATGGACAGGTTGGCGATGAAGATCACGCCGAGGTGCACGGGATGCACGCCGTACGCCAGCCCTATCGGTATGACGAGCGGCGAGATGACGAGCACCGCCGAGAAGATATCCATGAAGCAGCCGACGACGAGCAGCGCCAGGTTGAGGAGCAGCAGGAACACGAAGCGCGACGAGACGGCCGAGGTGATCCACTCGGCGAACAGCTCCGGGATTCCGGCCTCCATCGTGTAGAACGACAGGCCCCTCGCGGCGGCTATGATGATCAGGGCGCCCCCGGCTATCGGGACGGCCTTACCGAGGGCGGCGGCGAGGCGCCGGGCGTCGAGGTCCCCGCGTATCGGACCCTCCACCAGGACGACGTAGAGCAGCACGATGGCGCTTATCTCGGTGAGGCCGGCGAAGCCGGTCAGGTAGAGCGCGACGATGATCAGCGGTATGAGTATCTCCGGCAGGGCCTTCCAGGAAGCGGCCGCGGCGGCCCTGCCGTCGAACGCGCGCCTGGCCGAGCCCTTGCCGAGGCTCCTCGCGACGCCCATCGCGGCCATCGCGAGCACCAGCATCGCGCCCGGCAGGAGGCCGCCCAGGAACATGTCGCCTATCGTGAACGACGAGTCGGCCCGCACCACGAAGGTGGCGTTGACCGCGTAGATGATCACCGCCATGCTCGGCGGGAAGAGCAGGCCGACCGACGACGAGGCGGTCAGGAAGCCGTGGGCGAAGCGCTCGTCGTAGGCGCCCGAGCCGGTCAGCACGGTGGCCAGGATGCCGCCGAGGGCCAGGATCGCGACGCCGTTGGCGCCGGTGAAGGTCGTGAAGAAGGCGCAGACCAGCACCGCCGCGAAGGCCTCGCCGCCGGGCATCCATCCGAACCATTCGCGGAACACCGCGACCAGCCGGCGGCCCGCGCCCGACTCCGACAGCGCGAAGCCCGCCAGCGTGAACAGCGGGATCGCCGGCATGCCGTCGTTCATGAACAGGTTGTAGGCCTCGCTCGGCATCAGCTCGACCGCCGAGCCGGAGCCGAGGTACAGGAAGATGGCGGAGCCGGCGATCACGGCGTACAGGGGCAGCCCCCTGAACGCGAGCGCCGCGAGCAGGGCGATGAGCGGGATGGAGGCCGCGCGGCAGAACGCGCCGGCGGCGGAGGCGACTCCGTAGAGCGGTTCGAGGTAGACGCCGAACGCGGATAGCGCGTTGGCTATCGGCGCGGCCGACAGGAAGACCCCGAACGCCAGCCCGGCTATCGCGGCCAGGCGGGCCGTTCCCTTGGCCCTTGCCAGGTCGGCTATCGTCATCAGGAGGTAGCCGATCGCCAGCGGAGAGGCGAACGCGGCTATCGGCACGCCGAAGGCCCGGTCCGCCGGCTCGAAACCGATGAGCACGAGCGACAGGCCGGCGAAGAACATCGTGACGTCTATCGCCGCGGCGAAGGCCGACCCGAGCGCGGCGGTCGCCGTCCCGAGCCGGCCGCCCCCGTCGCGCGCCGAGCCGAGGGACAGGTGAGCGCCCTCTACTCCCGCGACGGCCGCCGCGAAGAACGCGAGGGCTATCAGCGCGTGCTCGGTCAGCGGTCCGGCCTCCGGTAACCCTCGCCAGAACAGGCGGGCCAGGACGAGGTTCAGGACGGGCACGATCGTCAGCGCCGCGGCGCCGACCGCGGCGCCGGCCATCGCGACGGTCAGGAGCGGGCCGCGCCTCCCGCCGTCCGTACGGGCCGCCGGCATGCTAGCGGCCTATCGCTTCGTAGACCGCGGCGGTGAACTCCGGGCTATACCAATCGGCCATCAGGCCTTCCATCGTCGACGAGAAGAGCCGGTTCCAGGCCTCGGCGTCCGCGTCGGCGTAGGGCGGCACCTGCAGCCCGCTCCGCGTCATCGCCGCTATGCCCTCGTCCTCGAGCCTGGCCGCCTCGCTGCCGATCTCTCGGCATATCCTCTCGGCTGACTCGCGCAGGGCCGGCTTGAGCGAGTCGGGCACCCTGTCCCAGGACCTACGGTTGATGACGATCGCTCCGAAGAACGGGGCGACCCTGAAGCCCGTCATGTGCGTGACGACGCGGCGGTACTGCGACCAGAGCGCGCCGACGAATAGCGGGCTCGAGTACATCGCGTCCATCGCGCCGGAGTTGAACTGCAGCAGCGTCGAGGCGGAGTCCGCCTGGACGGTACGCACGCCGACGGACTGCATCACCTTGGTCAGCGCGTCCATGTTGCGGTTGACGCCCATGCGCAGGTTGCGCAGGTCCTCGGGCGAGCGCAGCGGCCGGTTCGAGAAGAATCGTATCCAGCCGGCCTTCGCGACCGCGACTATCTCGTAGCGGTCGCCGAGCCGAGCCCTCAGGATGGGCAGCGCGGCGGCTATCGCCTCGTCGAACTCGGCGTCGTCGCGTATGACCGAAGGCATCGACAGGAAGAACACGTCCTTGTCGATGACCCCGAGCCCGCTCGTGTCGAGGACGGCGCCGTCGAGCGTGAATTTGAGCTTCTGGATCAGGTCCTCCATGCTCGAGTTGGCGACGCTCTTCGGGAATACCACCTTGACCCGGCCGCCCGATACCCTCGACCACTCGGCGGCTATCTTCTTGACGCCGATGTCCCAGGGGCTGTTGACCGGCGCGTTCGAGCCTATCTGCAGCACGACGCCCTGGGCCGACGCCGCTGAAACGGCGGCGACGAGCGATAGCGCGGCGAGTAAGATTTTAAGATGCCTCATATATCCCCCAGGTAGAAATACAGCTCCTCGTCGTCGAGGAGGCGGCGGGCCTTACGCCTGGCGATCGCGTCCATCAGGGCGGACTCCGGCCGATCGGGCAGGCCCAGCGCGGTCTCGAGCGCCTGCTCGAAGCCGTCCGCGTCCCCCTCGGGCACGCAGACCGACGACGCGTACGCGACGAAGGCCCCGGGCGACGACGCGGCGGTCGCGGCCTTGGCCAGCTCGAAGGCCTCCCTGGCCTTCGAGCGGTCCCCGCCGAGATCCGCCGGCAGGGAGCCGTACACGGAGATGGCCAGCTCGTGGAGGGCCCCGCCGTTCCAATCCGGCTCGATCGCCCGGGCGCGCTCGAACAGGGCCATCGCGCCGGAAACCCTGGCGGCGTTGTCGAAGTCCATCGGGTCGGACGCGAAGGCGGCCAGGATCGCGGCGGCGGCCCAGTACAGCGTCGGCACGTCCTTCCGGCCGAGCCGGGACAATGACCGGTCGTCCGGCCCGGCGGCCGAGTCGAGGGCGCCGGGCGCCGCGGCCTCGATGAACGGCGCGAGCAGCGACGCCGCGCGCAGGTACAGCGCGTTGGCGCGCCCGGCGAGCGCGAGCCGCTCCTCGAAGGCATCGTCGGGCAGCAGGAACGCCTTTCCCTCGAGGAAGGCGTTGGCGTACATGACGTAGAGCGACGCCGCGAGCGTCGCGTCGTCCCGGTCGTCGGGATCCGCGAGCTGGATCGCCTCAGCCGCCTTGATCATCGTCGGGAAGGCGTCCTCGGCCAGGGCCGGGTCGCTCTCGCGCATGAAGGCGCGCGAGGCGTAGTCGCCGGCGCTCAGGAGGGCGCATCCCGCGGCGAGGCACATGGACAACGACGCGGCCGACAGCGCCCGTACTACGGCTTTCCTCATGGCATAACTATTTATCCTTACGCGGCCGCTGTCAACCGATAGCCGGCCGTTGATAAACGGCGGTCGACGGTATAGGATCGTCCGATGCTTAAGGAATTCAAGAGCCTGCTCCCGTACCTGCGGCGCTACAGGTGGCACTACGCGTTCGGCCTCCTCAGCCTCGTCATCGTCGACGCGGCGCAGCTCCTCCTGCCCCAGTACCTGCGCAGGGCCGTCGACTCGATAGCGGCCGACGGCTCGAGGTCGGTCGTCGCGGCCGTCGGCGCGTCCATGGTCGCCACCGCCGCGGCCATAGCGATAGGGCGCTTCCTGTGGCGCTACTTCATACACGGCGCCTCGCGCCGCATCGAGACGGAGCTGCGCGATAGGCTGTTCGCCAGGCTCATGAGCCTGCCGGGGCCGTACTTCGGCGAGCACGCGGCCGGCGACATCATGGCCAGGGCGACGAACGACATGCAGGCTATACGCAAGGCCACCGGCATGGCCTTCGTCGCCTTCGTCGACGGGGCCTTCATGTCGGTGGCGATACTGGCGGTGATGATAGCCCAGAACCCGGGCACGACCCTCCTGACCATCGCGCCGCTGCCGCTGATATCCGTGCTGATAGTCGTCTTCGGCTCGATGGTCGGCAAGCGCTTCGAGCGCGTCCAGGCCCTGTACTCGGGCATGAGCTCGGTGGCCCAGGAGACGTTCCAGGGCATCCGCGTGGTCCAGTCCTTCGTCAAGGAGGACGAATTCGCCGGGCGATTCTCCGACGCGAACGACCGCTACCGCGAGGCCTCGATGCGCCTCGTGATGATCTACGGCTTCTTCTTCCCGCTCATATCGTTCCTGGCCGGGCTGACGACCCTCGTGCTGATGGTCGCCGGCGGCGCGGCCGTGATCGAGAACCGCATGACGCCGGGGGCCCTCGCGGCGATGCTGTCGTACCTCGAGATGCTCATCTGGCCGATGATAGGCGCCGGCTTCACCGTGAACATGCTCCAGCAGGGCGCCGCGAGCCTCAAGCGGGTCAACGAGGTGCTGAACAGCGAGCCGGAGCCGCGTTTCGCGCCCGGCGCCGTCGAGGTCCATGACGTCAGTCCCAGGGGCGGCGTGGCGTTCAACGGGCTGACCGTCCTGTATCCCGGAGCCTCGCGCCCGGCCCTCGAAGGCGTCGAGCTGGCCGTAGGCGAGGGGCGCGTCCTCGGGGTGCTAGGCCGGGTGGGCAGCGGCAAGTCGACGCTGATCAAGACGCTGCCGCGTATCGTCGAGGCCCCCCGGGGCGCGGTCAGCCTCGGCGGCGTCGACGTCGGCTCGTACCCGCTCGAGGCGCTGCGCTCGGCCATAGGCTTCGTGCCCCAGGACAGCTTCCTGTTCTCGGACAGCCTGCGCGCCAATATATGCTTCGCCGACCCGGACCTGCCGCCATCGCGCTTCGAGGAGGTCGTGGCCATAGCGGCGCTCGAGCGCGACGAGAGGCTGTTCGCCCGCGGCTGGGACACCGTCGTCGGCGAGCGAGGCCTGACGCTGTCCGGCGGCCAGAAGCAGCGCGTGGCCATCGCCAGGGCGCTGGCGCGCGACCCCGAGCTGCTCGTGCTCGACGACTCGCTGTCCGCCGTCGACGCCGAGACCGAGGAGGCGATCGTCGAGGCGCTGCTCGCCGACAGGGCGGGCAAGACGACCATCATCGTATCCAACCGGGTGTCGACGCTCAGGCGGGCGGACCTGGTAGCCGTGCTCGACGGCGGCCGGCTCGCCCAGTTCGGCTCGCCGGCCGAGCTGGCGGAGGCCGACGGCTTCTACGCGGAGATAGCGGCGCTGCAGGCCCTGAGCGCGGCGCCGGCCGGCGAGGAGCGAGCCGATGCCTGATTTCTTCGAGACCGACGACATCGTCAAGAGCTACGACGGCGCCATAGTCAGGCGCATCTTCGCCTACGTCAAGCCGTACAAGGGCCTCCTGGCCGCGGCGACGCTGACGCTCGCCCTGTCGACGATAGGCGAGCTCGTCACGCCGGTGCTCGTCCAGCGTTCGGTCGACGAGGCCCTCGTCGTCTCGTGGGCCTCGCTCGACGCCGAGGCCGCCTCCGACCCCAGGCTGCGGGGGATCGACGTGCCCGCCGACGCGCCGCGCGCCGCGGGCCGGCTATACCTGCGCTCGGGAAAGCTGGCGTCGCTGTCGTCCGGCGACCGGGACGGCCTCGAGCGCGACGGCTCGCTCGACCCCGGGCCGTACTACCTGGCGCCGGTAGCCTCGGCCGAGGCCCTGCCGGACGCGGTGGCCGCCGACCTGGGCTCCGCCGGCGGCCCGGCCGTCGCCGACGGCTGGCTCGTCGCGCCGTCGGCCTACGTCGCGTCGCTGTCGGCGGCCGACGCGCGGGCGCTGCGCGCCGAGGATAGGCGGGTCGTGCGCCTGTACGGCTGGACCCTCCTCGTCGTCCTGGTCGTCGTCCTGTTCTCGACCTTCGCCCAGGCCTGGACAACCAGCATGATAGGCCAGAACGTGATGAAGGACCTGCGGATGGACCTGTTCAAGCGGACGAGCAGGCAGTCGATAGCCAGCCTGTCCAGGCAGCCGGTAGGCCGGCTCGTCACCAGGCTGACGAGCGACGTCGAGACGATCAACGAGTTCTTCACGAACGTCGTCGTCTCGTTCATCAAGGACCTGAGCCTGATGGCCGGTTCCCTCGTCGTGCTGGTCGCGATGAGCCCGCGCCTGGCGATGATCACGATCGCCACCCTGCCGCCGGTCCTGTTCGCGACCGGCGTCTCCAGGCGCAAGGCGAGGGACGCGTTCCGCAGGCAGCGGACCTGGCTGTCCAAGGTGAACGCCTTCATAGCGGAGCACATAGCCGGCGTCGCGATCGTCAAGCTGTTCGGCCGCGAGCGGGCGTCGTCCGAGGCCTTCGCGCGCGACGACGCGGAGCTGATGCGGGCGAACCTCGGCGAGATGTACGTGTTCGCGGTGTTCAGGCCCGTCATCGAATTCCTGGCGTCGGTGTCGATAGCCGTGATCCTGTGGTTCGGCGCCGGCTTCCACGGTTCGGGCCTGATCACGCTCGGCACGCTGATCGCCTTCGTCAACCTGATCAGGATGTTCTATTCGCCGCTCCAGGACATCTCCGAGAAGTACACGATGCTCCAGAGCGCGATGGCCGGCGGCGAGCGGGTCTTCAAGCTGATGGACGACGACGAGCGCATCCCGGACGAGCCGACCGGGCGGCTCGCCGCGCCGGTCCGGGGGCGCATCGAGTTCGACCGCGTCTGGTTCGCGTACAAGGGCGAGGACTGGGTGCTCCGCGACCTGTCGTTCACGGTGGAGCCGGGCGAGACCCTCGCGATAGTCGGCTATACCGGCGCGGGCAAGAGCACCGTCGGCTCGCTCCTGGCCAGGCTCTGGGACCCGCAGCGCGGCGAGATACGGCTGGACGGCGTGCCGATACGGAACCTGCCGCTCGGCGAGCTGCGCTCGTCGATACGGCCGGTGATGCAGGACGTGTTCCTGTTCTCCGGCACCGTCGCCGGCAACATCGACCTCGGGCTCGGCCTCGGTCCCGACGAGATACGGCGGGCGGCCGAGGCCGTGAGGGCCGACGGCTTCATCGAGAGGCTGGAAGGCGGCTACGACGCCCCGCTCGGCGAGGGGGCCGCTACGCTGTCGTCGGGCCAGCGGCAGCTCCTGTCGTTCGCCCGCGTCGTGGCCCACGACCCGGCCATCGTCGTGCTCGACGAGGCGACCAGCTCGGTCGACACCGAGACCGAGCGGCTCCTGCAGGAGGGCCTCGCGGCGATGATGCGCGGCCGTACGACCGTCGCCATCGCCCACCGCCTGTCGACGATACGCCACGCGGACCGCATCGTCGTGCTCGCCGACGGCAGGCTGGCCGAGGAAGGCGATCACGATAGTCTTATCGCCAAAGGCGGCATATACTACAACCTGTACCGCCTGCAATACCAAGGGGAGGCTTCCGCCTGATGGAAAAAAGTACGCGATTCAGTATCCTGGCCCTGGTCGCCTCGGAGACCGAGGGCGTCGTGAGGCGAGCGGTCGAAGAGGTCGGGGCCTGCGAGCTGCGCGTCGACGCCGGCGAGACCGCCCTCGACGCCGTCGAGTCGGGCGACCAGGTCGACCTCGTGCTGCTCGACCCGGACGCCGTCTCCATGGCCACGGCCGACGGCATAGCCGTGCTCAAGGCGGCCTGCCCGAGCTGCGAGATAGCCCTGCTACTCGGCGACCACGACATCACCATGGACGTGGAGCTGATGCGCCTGGGCGCCTACGACTCGCTGCCGAACCCGCCGACCGTCGAGGCCCTGGCCCTGCTGATACGCGGCCTGATGGAGAAGAACGAGACCGAGCGCGAGAACCGCGCGATGGTCGAGGCGATGGGGCAGGGCCGCTCCCAGACCATAATCTCCCATAGCCCGGAGATGGAGAAGGTGCTGTCGATGGCCGCCAGGGCCGCCAAGAGCGACTCGACGGTGCTTATCACCGGGGAGAGCGGCACCGGCAAGGAGCTGGTCGCCAGGGCGATCCACCTGGCCGGCCCGCGCAAGCATAAGGCCTTCGTCCCGGTGAACATCGCGGCCCTGCAGGAGAACCTGATCGAGAGCGAGCTGTTCGGCCACGTGAAGGGCGCGTTCACCGGGGCCATGGCCGACAGGACCGGGCGCTTCGCGCTGGCCGACGGCGGCACGCTGTTCATAGACGAGATAGGCGAGGTGCCCCCGGGCATCCAGGTCAAGCTGCTGCGCGTGCTGCAGTTCGGCTCGTACGAGCGGGTGGGCGAGAACGCGCCTACAGTCTCGGACGTGCGCATCATCGCGGCGACCAACCGCGACCTGGAGGCCGAGGTCCGCGCCGGCAGGTTCCGCGCCGACCTGTACTACCGCGTCAACGTCGTGCCGGTATCGCTGCCCGCCCTGCGCGACCATCGAGCCGACATACCGTACCTCGTCGACTACTTCATCAAGAAGTACGCGATCAAGAACGGCAAGCCGGTCAAGAGCATCACCGGCGAGGCGATGGCCAGGATCATGCGCTATCCCTTCCCGGGCAACGTGCGCGAGCTGGAGAACGTGCTCGAGCGCGGCGTGGTGCTATGCCGGGGCGAGTACCTTACCGAGACCGACATCTTCCTGCCCGACGAGGCGGAGGGCGGGGCCGACGACGCGCCGATGCCGCCCGGCGGCTACGACGAAGTGATGAGCACGTTCGAGCGGGAGTACCTGACGAAGGTGCTCGAGCGAAGCGCCCATAACAAGAGCGCCGCCGCCAGGGAGCTGGGCATCAACGAGCGGCGGCTGCGCTACCGGCTCAAGGTGCTCGGCATCGAATAGGCGCCCGGATCGCTAGAAGCCGCCGAGGAAATCGGAGCGGAGGATCTCCTCGTAGGATCGCTCGGCGCTCCCGGCGGCCTTGAGCTCGTTGAAGGTCGCTAGGTCGATGTACTTGACCGCGAGCGGCCGCTCGACCGACAGCCTGGTCGCGCCGTCCTCCCAGACGCTCTCGCTCGGGGACAGCGCGTCCGGCTTGCCGTACTTGGCCGACAGGGTCGTGAAGACCGAGTAATGGTCCATCTCGCGCTCGTTCAGCGCGAAGATCATCACGAAGAGCTTCCCGCCGTAGAACTGGAAGAAGGCCCGCCTGACGAAGGATACGCCAGAGACCTCGATCAGGCTCTCGTCGGGCCTCGGGAGGAGGCTCACGTCCGGGTCGCCGCGGTACGCGAACAGGCCGTCCGAGGCGAGCGCGGCCTTGACCTCGTCCATGGACATGCCGAGCTCCACGCCCCTGAACGAGCGGGGTACGGCGGTCTCGCCCGCGGGCGCCCCCGCAGTCGCGGCCATGGCGGCCGCCGGGCCGGCGATAGCGTCCTGGGCCGAGGCTGCGCCGCCGGCCGCCGTCAGGGCGAGTAGCGCTACGAATAGGGTGGCTCGGCTCATCGGGGTCTCCTCGTTACCTGGATAGCGCTATCGAGAGGGCCGTCGACAGCTTGAGCACGTCGTCGTTGCCCTTGCGGACGCGCGAGGCGAGCATGACCGCTATGCGGCGGGTCAGTTCCAGCCCGAGCCGCGGGTCGCGCTCGCAGATCGCCTCGAAGGATCGCCTGGTCACCTCGAACAGCACGCAGTCGCTGGCCGCGCTGACCGTCGCGCTGCGCGGCTCGTCGCCGAACATCGACATCTCGCCGAAGACCGGCGCGGAACCCGCCCTGAGCCTGGTCATCGACTTCTCCGCGTGGCCGAAGCCCTTGCCGGAGATCTTGAGCGTCAGGTTCTTCGTCACGTCGACGTCGCCCTCGAGGAACAGGTACATGGTATCCGATTCCTCCCCTTCGCGCATCACCGTCTCGCCGGCCTTGAAGCGCACGAAGCGTCCCGAGGCCAGCAGCAGGGCGACGGCGTCGGCGGACAGGCCGTCGAGCAGCGAGGTCCTGCGCAGCAGCTCGGCGTCCTTAGCCATTGGAGGCTCCTCCCCCGACGACGAAGGCGACGTCGGATCCGCCGATCACGTAGTCGGGGCCGGGCGCGAGGCGGGCCTTGCCGGCGGGCTTGTCGTCGGAGCCGATGTCTATGGCCGCCTCGGCGAATTTACGCTTGATGAAGTCGTCGATGGCGCCGGAGCTGCCGGACAGGATGTCGTCGAGCGTGACCGGCCTCTCCTTGGCTAGCACGCCGACCAGCACGCCCTCGCCGGAGCGGACGAACCAGTCCGAAGCCTCCGCGAAGCTCTTGCCGACCAGGGCCGGGGGCATCGGGCGCTGGCGCAGCCGCGACGACGAGGAGAACGACAGGAGTTCCCTGGCGGCGTCCGGAAGGCCGCCGGAGTCGCTCGACGCGGCGAGCAGGAAGCCGGTGAACTCCCCGTGCAGCACCACGTCGTCGACCTCGGCGCGCCTGAGGTGCTGCTCGCTCTCGGCCTTGAGTATGGCGGCGCGCACCGCGGCGTCCCCGGCGATCGACTTGACGGCCAGGGCCGCGAGTATAGTCCGCTCGTCGGCGTTGGACGCTCCTGAGACGCCCGACTCGTCGGGTAGGAGGATGCACGAACGGCATTGCTGGACCGAGGCCTTGCGTAGCACCGATTCCTGGGTATGGTCGCCGCGCACGAACCTGAGGTCGAGGTCGGGGTGGGCGGCCTTGATCGCCTCGAAGCGCTCGGGCTCGAGCCCGTTGATCAGCACTATCGGCGCGCCGCGCGCCTCGGTCTCGAGGCCGTCGAGCACCGCGTCCGCGTGGACGTTCCAACCGCAGACGACGAAATGTCCCTTGAGCCGTATGTCCTGCAAACCCTTGCCCTCCCTGATGCGGCGCTCGACGAAGATCGACGCCACGGTGCCCGAGACGATCGCGCTCAGCACGAAGCCGCCTATCATGAACGCCATCGCGGCCGCCTTGCCGAGGACGCTCGACGGGTACTTGTCCCCGTAGCCGACGGTCGCCAGCGTCACGACCGCCCACCAGAGCCCGTCGAACGGGCTGGAGAACGAGCCGGCCGGGTCGGCGCGCTCTATGGCCCATACGATCAGGCCGAACGCGACGATCGCCCCGAAGAAGGCGGCGAACAGCGCGACGAGGCCGGAGCGGCTCGTCTCCCTGGCGACGCGGCGCATCGACGCGACGATCGGGGACGCTATCCTCGGCGTCCCGCCGCGCTTGGCCGATTCTCGCGCCGACTCGTTCTTCGGGTTGGTGTTCATCACGTAATCAATATCGGCAGGCCCCGGCGGCTCGATGAGCCGCCGGGGCGGCCGGGGCGTCGCGCATCCCTTGCAATCCGCCCGGGACGCGTATAGGCTTCCGGTCTCGGAGGTCGCGTGGAAACGGAGTTCTACCCTATCGCGGAGCCGCGCGTGGTCTACGCAGGCGACGGCGTGATAATCGTGGCCAAGCCCGCCGGCATGCACTGCGCGCCGTCGGGGCGGGGCGATCCCGCCGTTCCCGGCGATACGCTGTGCGACTGGCTGTTCGAGCGCTATCCCGCGGCGGCGGCGGTGGGCGGCAGGGGACGTGGCGAGGGCGGGCTCCTGCACCGGCTCGACGGCGCGACCTCCGGCCTCGTGGCGTTCGCCGAGGACGACGCGAGCTTCGCCGCGATGAGCGCGGCCGCCGCGAGCGGGGCCTTCGTCAAAACCTACCGCGCGCTCTGCCTGCCGGCGCCGGTCGGCCTGGCGGGCTCGCGTCCTGAACTGTACGCGCCGCCCGGAACCGATCCGGATCGATGGCGCTCATGCCTGCTGAGGGGCGACGCCTCGGCCCTGTCGTCGATGCTGGCCGGCCGCGCTATCGAGAGCCGCTTCAGGCCCTACGGACCGGGAGCCGCCCGCGTAGCGTGCGCGGCGATCGGCCAAGAGCCTGGATCGCGCGCCAAGGACTGGACCCGCGACCCGTACCGCAGCGACGTCGTATCGGCGCGGCCCCTCGCGTCGGGGATCCTGGCCGAGGTGCGGCTGACGCGGGGCTTCAGGCATCAGGTCCGGGCCCACATGGCCTGGCTCGGACTGCCGCTCGAGGGCGACGGGCT
>QKAK01000025.1 GCA_003247225.1 Spirochaetota bacterium
TGGCCCATCAGCTCTATCACCATCACCCGATTGTGCGAGTGGGCCGTCGAGTGGAGGCGGTCGATCGACTCGGCGGCTATGTCGACCGCGGAATGGAAGCCGAAGGTGACGTCGGTGCCCCAGATGTCGTTGTCGATGGTCTTGGGCAGGCCTATCACGTTGAGTCCCTGCTTGGCGAGCAGGTGGGCCGTGGTGTTCGTGCCGTTGCCCCCGAGCACGACCAGCGCGTCCAGGCCGAGCCGGGCGTAGTTCTCGCGTATCAGCTCGGGCTTGTCGTGGCCCACGTCCGAGTCCTTGAGCCCGCCGTCGGCGTCGGACGGCTTGAAGGGTTTCTCTCGGGACGAACCGAGTATCGTGCCGCCGCGCGTCAGGATGCCCGAGAAATCCTCGGGCGCCAGCTCGCGGGCGTCGCCCTCGATCAGGCCCCGGTAGCCGTTCGATACGCCGACTATCTCCATGCCGTAGACGCCCGAGGCCGCCTTGGCGACCCCGCGTATCGCGGCGTTCAGGCCGGGGCAGTCGCCCCCGCTCGTCAGTATCCCGAAACGCCGTACCGCGATCCTCGACATGGCATCCTCCTCGATACGGCCGCGTCGGGACGGCCGAGCGCCCGGGTCAGCGGCCGAACAGGCTCCCTCGGCCCCCGAGGCGGAGCAGGCGGCGAGGCTCCCGGGGCGCCTCGTCGAGCGACTTGACCGCCTGCCTGGCCAGGAGGTCGGCTTGGTCCGACTCGTCCCTGGCTCCTACGAAGCGCACCGCGCCGGGCGCGGAGAGCGCGAGTCCCTCGGCCAGCCCGAGCAGGGCCCCGGCGGCCATCGACCCTATCGGTCCGCGCTCGGCCTGCGCGACGATAAGGGCTATCGTCCCGCCGCCGCGCTCCCCGAGCCGCTTGGCCGCCTCGCGGACGAGCTCGGCGTAGCCGGCGGCCCACTCCATCGCGGCGCGCTCTATCGACGCCGGCGTCTGGTCGGCGATGCCGGCGGCGTCGGCCGGCGGATCGGCGAAGATCACCAGCTCGTCGAGCCTGCCGCCGAGCGCCGTCTCCGCCTCTATCACGGCCGCCCTGGCCGACGCGAACGACAGCGGGTTCCAGTCGATCACGACGGCGCCGTCGCTCGGCTCGTCGCCGGCCGGCGGCTCGCCCGGCTCGACGACGCGCAGCTCCGCGACGGTCCGCCCGGATACCTTTGCCTCGGCCGCGAACGCCCTGACGCGCTCCGTCCCCGACGGGACCGTCAACGTTGTCTTTTTCACGGGCGCAGTGTACTATGGGCGACGATCGGACGCAAGGCTGAGCCGGCGCCCGAGCCGCCTTGAACGGAGACCCAATGAAGCTTGCGCTATGCCAGATCGACGCGGTCATCGGCGACTTCGACGGCAACGTCGACCGTATCGTCGCGGCCGCCCGGGTCGCCGCGTCGTCCCCGACGCCGCCGGACCTCGTCGTGTTCCCCGAGATGAGCCTCTGCGGCTATCCCCCGATGGACCTGCTCGACCAGCCGAGCTTCGCCGATCGCGACGAGGCGGCCTTCCGCCGGCTCCAGAAGGCGCTGCCGCGAGGCGTCGCCGTAGCGGTGGGCCATATAGGCCGCAACCGCTCCGGCCTCGGCAGGCCGCTGCGCAATACGCTGTCCGTCGTCCTCGACGGCGAGGTGGCCTTCGAGCAGGCCAAGACCCTGCTGCCGACCTACGACGTGTTCGACGAGGCGCGCTACTTCGAGCCGGCCTCCGAGCGCCGCGTCTGGCGCCATCGCGGCGTCGCGATCGGCTTCGCCATCTGCGAGGACCTCTGGCGCGAGACAGCCCCGGTACCCGGCATGCGCTACCCCGTGGATCCGCCGCGCGAGCTGCTCGACGCGGGCGCCGATCTGATCGTCGTGCCGTCGGCGTCGCCGTTCCAGCTGGACAAGTCGGCCCTGCGCGTCGGGCTCTGCTCCGACCTGGCCAGGACCGGCTCGGTGCCCGTCGCCTACTGCAACATGGCCGGCGCCGACGACTCGCTCGTCTTCGACGGCCGGTCCTTCCTGGTCGACCGCTCCGGCCGGCTCGTCGCTCTCGGGGGCTTCGGCGAGGGCGTCCTCGTCGTCGATACCGATGAGACGGCCGGCGAGGCCGCGATCGCGGCCTTCCCCGACCGATGGGAGGAGGCCGAGCGCGTCCTGGTCGAGGGCATACGCGGCTACATGCGCAAGTGCGGCTTCAAGAAGGCGCACCTCGGCCTGTCGGGCGGCATAGACTCCGCCCTCGTCGCGGTCCTGGCCGCCAAGGCCATCGGGCCCGAGAACCTGACCTGCATCGCTATGCCGTCGCGCTTCTCGTCCGCGGGATCCATCGACGACAGCGTCGAGCTCGCGGCCAAGCTCGGCTGCCGCCTGGAGACGATACCGATCGAGGGGCCGTTCTCGAGCTTCCTCGCGACGATGGAGCCGCACTTCGCCGGCCTTCCGTTCGGTCTGACCGAGGAGAACCTGCAGGCGCGCGTCCGCGGCGATATCCTGATGGCCTGGTCGAACAAATTCGACTCGATGCTGCTGACGACCGGCAACAAGAGCGAGCTCGCGGTCGGCTACTGCACGCTGTACGGCGACATGTGCGGCGCCATCGCCCCGATAGGCGACCTGCTCAAGACCGAGGTCTTCGCGCTCTGCGAGAGCGTCTACGCCCGGGAGGGGCTCCTGCCCCGCGCCATCATCGACAAGCCGCCGTCCGCGGAGCTCCGGCCGAACCAGCTCGACCAGGACTCGCTGCCGCCCTACGAGCTGCTCGACGCGGTGCTCAGGCTCTATATCGAGGACGACCTGGCCGTCGACGCCATCGTCGCCCGCGGCTTCGACGAGGCGCTCGTGCGCCGGGTCGTGACGATGACCGCGCGCGCGGAGTATAAGCGCAGGCAGGCGGCGCCGGTCGTCAAGGTATCGCCGCGGGCCTTCGGCATGGGCCGCCGCATGCCGATCGCGCGCGTCGTCTGCGAGGCCGGGCCCCGGTGATCGCGACGGCGGTCCTCGCCGCGGCCATCGCCGGGGCGGCGCTCGCCTCGTGCGGCCAGGCTCGGGCCGACTCGTCGCCCGTGTCCGCCGCCGCTCCGTCGCCATCGGCCTCGCCATCGGCCGTCACGCTACCCGCGGCGTCGCCGCCGAGCGCCCGCAGGATGACCGTCCTGGCCTGCGGCGACGTCCTGCTCGCCAGGACGCCTGGCAAACGCGCGGCCGAGCACGGTTTCCGCTACCTGTTCGAGGGCGTCCGCGACCTCGTCTCCGGGGCCGACGTGGCCTTCGCCAACCTGGAGACGCCGGTCTCGTACTTGGGCGAGCCCTACCCCGGTAAGCCGCCGAACGTAACCTTCCGCGCCGACCCCGCCACGCTGTTCGGGGTCGCCTGGGCCGGCTTCGACGTGCTGTCCCTCGCCAACAACCACATGAACGACTACGGGCCGCGGGCGGTCGACGAGACGCTCGCGTACGTCGACCTGCTCGGCATCGCCCGCTGCGGCGCCGGCCGCGACCTCGAGGAGGCCAGGCGCGCCGCCGTGGTCGAGCGGGACGGCGTCCGCTTCGCCTTCCTGGCCTACGCCGAGGACTGGTGGAGCGTCCGGGGCGCGGAGAGCCTCGAGGCTGCCGTCGCCGCGACCAGGGCCGAGGCCAGGCTCGAGGCGGCTCCTGACGGGAACGCCCTTTCGGCCCACGGCGTCGCCCACGCCCTCGAGGCGCAGATACTCGAGGACGTCGCGCGCGTTAAGGACGTGGTACGCCCCGACTACCTCTTCGTGTCGGTGCATTGGGGCGACGAGCACCAGCGAGCGCCGAACGCGTTCCAGCGGGGGCTCGGGCGAGCCGCGATCGACGCCGGCGCCACCGCGGTGCTCGGCCACCACCCCCACGTGCTCCAGCCCGTCGAGCGTTACAAGGACGGCCTGATCGTCTACTCGCTCGGGAACTTCGTCTTCGACATGGCCGCCGACGCTACCTACGAGACCGCCGCGCTGCGCCTCGTGCTCGAGGGCGGCAGGATACTGCGCGTCGAGATCGAGCCGCTGACCATCGTTCGAGGCGCTTACTATCCGCGATTAGCGACGCCCGACGAGGCGTCCGCCCGGCTGCGCGACCTGAACCGATGGTCGTCGCGCCTCTCTACGCCTATAGTCGAGATCGATGGGAAAGGCGCCGTATATTTTTAACATTTCTTGTTAAGAACTGCCTTTGATGCTATATTTATCCTCGGAATATAGTATGCGAGGGAATAAGGCGTTCATCCGATTCATAGTGCCCCTGTCCATCTGCGTCGCCGCTATGGCCTGCGACGCGGGCACCGCCTTGTTCACCGACGAAGAGCTCGATTCGATGTTCGATATAACGCTGTCTTCCGACGGCGAGGCCCTTTCCGACGGCGCCCTGCTGTCGTCGAGCGAGCCTATCGTCGTGGCCGTCTCCAGGATGCCCGGCGCTCCCGAGGCCGCTTCGGTCTCGGTCTCGCTATACGGCGCCGACGGCGCCGAGGCGGCCTCCGTCGCGTTCTCCTCGTCCCCGGGCGCCTCGCTCGACGTCGTCCGGGTCGACGACCTGTTCGGGGACCTCGCCCCGCTGACTATCCCGTCGGGCCTGCCCGAGGGCTACTACGAGCTGCGCGCCCTGGTGCTCGACGCTCGCGGACAGGCGCTATCCACCTATTCTACCTACGCGCTCGTCTATTCCGGAACGCTCGGGCCGGTCGGCCTCGAGGTGTATCCCGGCGGCGTAGAGCCGGGCAAGGCGTCGCTGCTGCGCCTGACCGGCTCGATCCCGCCCGGGCAGGATCCCTGGATACGATGGAAGGTCGACGGCAAGCTGCTCGCGGTCGGGTACCTGTCCGAACGGGCCGACAGGCTGGCCTGGCGCGCGCCGACGGTCAGCGGCGTCTACGAGGCGAGTGTCGAGCTCTTCCCGTTCAGGCCGATCGCCGGTTCGGAACCGCCGCCCCTCGCGAGGGCCGAGATCAGGCTCGCGCTGTCCTCGGACGGGGCCGAGCCCGACCCGCTCGCGGGCCGCGCGGCCTGGTCGCTCTTCTCCTTCGACGGCGACCTGTCAGACTCGGGCTCTAGGCCTCGGACCGCCGAGCCCGCGGCGATCGGCTCTCCGTACCTGGAGACGCATCCGTTAGGATACGGGTACCTGCTCGGCGGCGGCGCCGGCGTGTCCTCCGCCTCGACCCTGTTGCCGATAGACGAGGCCGACGGAACCCTCGCGGCGTTCTCCGCCTCCTTCACGCTCGGCGAGCCCGACGACGGCCTCGGCGTCGGCTCCGGCGTCCTGCTATCCGCGGCGCTGGATTCGGGCGACGGCCTGGTCATCGGCGTCGATACCGGCTATCCGTACGTCGAGGTCGGCCAAGCGCGGCTGCGCGCCGACTCGACGCTCGGCCCGAGCCTGAGCCG
>QKAK01000087.1 GCA_003247225.1 Spirochaetota bacterium
CCCCTCGTACTCGCCCCCGTGGTAGCAGATCAGGCGCCCGACGCGCATGCCCCTGATCCTCTCGACGCTCGCGATCGCCCCGCCCATGTCCAGGGTAAACCGGGGGTTCGCCACGACCAGCTTCCCGCCCTCTATCGCCAGGGCGTCTCCGGCCAGCAGCGTCCCCTCCTCCTCCAGGTACAGGGCGATATGCCCCGGCGTATGGCCGGGCGTATCGACGACCCGCAGGCCGGGGCTGACGAGATCGCCGTCCCGTACGTAGCGATCCACCCGCGCCGTCTCGATCGTGCCGAGATAGCGAGCGAAGCGCTCCCCGAAGAGACGCTCGTCGCCTGACAGCGTCGCGTTGTATTCCTCGGCCTGGACGAGGCGGAGCGAGCGCTCCTCGCCGGAGACGTAGCGCGCCTCGGCTTCGTTCGCCAGGACCGAGATCCCCGGGTTCCCGTCGACGATAGCCCTGAGCGAGCCGATATGGTCGTGGTCGTGGTGCGACAGCACGATCGCCCTCAGGTCGGAGATCGACAGGCCTATATCCCTGAACGCCAGCTCGAACTCGTCGTACTGCCCCGGGTATCCGGCGTCGAACAGTATCGGCCCGTCCTCCGACTCGATGACGACGGGGCATATCACCGACTTCGTGAAACCGAGGTCCTTGGTAATCGATAGGACATGGTATGCGAGCAAGCGAGACTCCTCATCCCGAGCGGCGCGCGGCCGTAGGTAGGGAACGGGCCCGCGCCCCGTCACGGACGCGGACCCACGCTATCACGACAGCCCTCGTCCCCTGAGGAGGGCGCCCACGTCCGGGTCCCTGCCCCTGAAGGCGCGGTACGCCTCGGCCGGGTCGAGCGTATTGCCCGCCGACAGCACGAAGCGCTTGAACTTGGCCGCCAGCTCGGCGTTGAACGCGTCGCCGGACGCCTCGAAGGCCTCGAAGCCGTCGGCGTCGAGCACCTCGGCCCACATGTACACGTAGTAGCCGGCCGCGTAGCCGTTATCCGCGAACAGGTGCCTGAACTGCGGCAGCCGGTGGCGCATGCCCACGGCCTCCGGCACCCCGAGCCGCTCGCACTCGGCTTTCTCGAAGGCCGCCAGGTCGAGCCTGTCCGGATTCGGGTGCTGGTGCAGCGACATGTCGATCAGGGCGCACGAGGTGTAGGCCACCGTCAGGAAGCCCTGGTTGAAATGCTCGCTCTTCTTTATGAGGGCTATCAGCTCGTCGGGCATCGGCTGGCCGGTCGCGGCGTGCACCGCGTGCTTCTTGAGTATCTCCGGCGTCAGCGCCCAGTGCTCGTTGATCTGGCTGGGCAGCTCGACGAAGTCCCGCAGCACGTTGGTGCCGGCGAGCCGGTTGTAGGTGACGTTCGACAGCAGCCCGTGCAGGCCGTGGCCGAACTCGTGGAACAGCGTGCGCACGTCGTCGAGCGACAGCAGGGTCGGCTTGCCGGCCGGCGCCTTGGCGAAGTTGTTGTTGTTGATGACGATAGGGTACGGATAGCCGCCCGCGCGGTTCCTCGACTGGTTGCGGAACTCGTTCATCCACGCGCCGCCGCGCTTCGTCGGCCTGGCGAAGGAGTCGGCGATGAACACGCCGACGATGGCGCCGGAGGCCTTGTCGCTCACCTCGTAGAGCCTGGCGTCGGGGTGGTAGAGCGGCACGCCCTTCAGTTCCTTGAACGCCACGCCGTAGAGCCTGCCGGCCGCGTCGAACATCGCGTCGGTCATCTTCTCCAGCTGGAAGTACGGCTTCAGCGCCGCCTCGTCGAGCGCGTAGCGCTCCTGCCTGAGCTTCTCGGCGTAGAAGAACCAGTCCCAGCCCATGATAGTCCCGGAGAAGCCCTCCCTGCGGGCTATAGCCTCCAGGTCCTTCTGCTCCTCGAGCGCCCTGGCCCTGGCCGGCGCCCAGACCCGCATCAGGAGGTCGTCGACGGCCGCCGGCTTCTTGGCCATGCGGTCGACGAGGGCGTAGTCGGCGTAGTTCGCGTAGCCCATCAGGCCGGCCAGCTCCGCGCGCAGCCTCAGGATCTTCTCGGCTATGGGCTTCGTGTCGCGCTCGGCGCAGGTCTCGCCGCGGGCCTTGAACGCGCGCCAGACCCTCTCGCGCAGGTCCCGCCGCGTCGAGTAGGTCAGGAAGGGATCGACCAGCGACGGCGACAGGTTGATCGCGTAGCCGTCGATGCCCTTATCGGCCGCGACCGACTTGGCCGCGTCGAGCACGAACTCGGGCAAGCCGGCGCGGTCGTCGTCGGTCTTGAGCTCGAGGCAGAAGGCCGCCTCGTCGGCGAGCACCCACTGGCTGAACGTGGTGAACAGGCCGGCCAGTTCCTCGGCGATCGCCGCGTAGCGCTTACGCGCGGCGCCCTTGAGCAAGGCGCCCTCCATCACGTAATCCAAGCGCACCCGCTCGAGCAGGCGCAGCTGCTCCGGGGCGAGCCCGAGCGATCCGCGCCTCTCGTACAGCGCCTCGACCCGCTTGAACACGCCCTCGTGCAGGCTCAGCCAGCTCTGGTGGGCGGCTATCTTGGGCATCAGCTCGCGCTCGACCGCCTGGAGCGCGTCGCTCGTCTCGCTCGCGGTCAGGTTGAAGAACACGCCCGCCACCCGAGCGAAGCCCTGCCCCGCCCGGTCCAGGGCGGCCACGGTGTTCTCGAAGGTCGGCTCGGCCGGATCGGCCGCTATGGCGTCTACCTCGGCCCGATGCTCCGCCATCGTCGCCTCGAAGGCGGGCGCGTAGTGCTCGGGCCTGATGGCGTCGAACGGGGGAAGGCCGTGCGGCGTCGTCCATGCAGAAAGCAGTGGGTTGTCGTTCATGGACAGCGATTATCGAAGGCTTGGCCCGAGCCGTCAAGCTACGGAACGGATATAGGCGTGTAGATACAAAGGGAGGGCGCGGGGCCTCCCGGCCCCGCGCGACGATACGCCGCTACCGAAGGCGCCGTCCGGCGCCCGGCCTGCGGCTACTTGAACGCCATCACCTGCACCTTGTCCGCGTCGTCGGCGTTGACGTAGGCGACGTACGGCGCGCCGTCTAACGGCGATATCGCGAAGTCGAGGCTAGCGCCGACCGCGCCCGAGAAGCCGGCCGTCCCGACCGTCTCCCAGGCATCGCCGACCAGCCTCTTCACAGTAAGCTTCGCTCCGTGGTCATTATCCTTGTACGCGATGTACATCGTCCCGTCGGGGCCGGCCGCGAGCCTCGGCAGGAAGCCGTTCGAGGCGACCGGGTTGGCGCCGGCGTCCGCCCATACGTTAGCCGCCGAGTTCCTGGCTACGCTGACCGTCCCCGTCTGCATGGACGCGACGTACGGCACGTCGCCGGAGAACGCGATGGACGTCGCCTCCCGGTACGCCCCGGTGAAGTACGACACGCCGCCGTCGTATAGGAAGTCCCATCCGGCCGGGGGCCAGGCGGACGTCGAGGTAGTCCGCACGGATACGGCATCCATGGCTTCGCCGTTGACGAAGCTAGCGAACGGCTTGCCGTTATGGAAAGCGAAGCCGATAGCTTTCGGATCATTCGTGAAAAAGACTTGGGAATCCCAGTTCGTCCCGTCGAAACGCGCTACGAGCCCCTGATTAGTGCTAGCGTTCTTGAACGCGATGAAAGCGTACGTATCGGTCAGGACTATAGAATGATCGCTTGTGCCCGTCACGGTCGGAGCGAAGGAACTTGTCCCGACGGTAGCCCACGCCGTCCCTGACAGGTACTTGCACTCCGGCTCGTACGAATTCGGCTTCAGCACGACGTACGGCACCGCGCCGCGCACTGCGAGATCCAGCTCGGTAACCGTCATCACGCCGTCGATGTCGGCGCTCCCGACGGCCGTCCACGCGTCGCCGTCGAGCTTGCGCACGCGGACCTTCGTCGACTGCGCGAAGGCTACGTAAGGGACGCCGTCGCCTATCGCCAGCGAGACGCTCGAGCCGGCGCCGGCCTCCACCGCGTCTCCCCCTACTGCCTTCCAGGACGGCTCGTAAGCCTCGCCGTCCGGATCGGACGGGTTGTCGCGGACGTCGTCGATCAGCTCGTCGAGGAGCGGCATGTCCGAGCACGCCCCGGCCAGCAGCGCCGACGCGGCCAGAGCCAGGACCAGGAACGCTGATACGCGCTTCATCGCTCGCCTCCTGTTCAGTACGATAGCGTGACGAGCACGCCGGAGGGCAGGACCGCCAGCCGCGGACCGCGGCCGAGCGAGGCCCGGCCGGCGCGCGGCGGCGGCAGCAGCGCCATGACGAGCCCGCCGGCGGCCAGGACGCCCCCGGCGACGTACGAATACATGCGGTAGCCGCTGTTCGCGTCGATATCGGCCAGGAAGCCCTGATACGCGTCCCAGAGCTCGGTGAAGCCCTCGGTAGCCCCGTCGTACGCGGCCTTCGCGGCCACGGCGGACTCGTACGCCTCGAGCGCGGCCGCGTCGAACACGAAGTACCCTACGGCCGCCGCCCCGAGCCCGGCCGCGGCGGTCGCGTAGCCTATATAGTTGATCAGGCGCGGATACGACCTCGCGGCCGGCTTCTTCCGCAATGGCTCGGCCTCGGCCGGCGCCGAAGAAGCAGGCTCGGTAGCCGGAACCGCGGCGGCAGCCTTAGTGCCGTACACCGCGTCGGTGAGCACCGACACCGTGCCCCGCATCCTTGAGACGACGTCCTTGATGCCCGGGGCCTCGATGCTCTCGGCGGTGATGAACCGTCCGGTCTCGAGGTCGAACAGCTGTACCGTAACGAACACGGCGTCGCCGAGCACGCCGACCGAGCCGACGATGGCGCGGCGGACGTTGAGAAGCTGGCCGATCTTGATGGCCTCGGTCTCGCTCGTCAGGCCTATACTCTGGAATTCGGCCTCGGCCATGATCCTGGCCGTCTGCTCGCGCGAGACGACCTCGAAACGGCCTGTCTTGATGAACTCGTTGCGCAGCATCTCGCTGAGCATCGCGCTATCCGCCTCGACCTGCGCGGACTTGGCCGTCAGGTCGAACACGACGATGCGCATCGCTTCCTGCTGGGCGCTCGCGCAGACGAACGCCGCGGAAAGCATGATGGCAGCTAGGGTTTTTCTAGCCATAACGCCTCCGCTATCGGCCCGACGACGACGAGCGTAGCCCCTCGAGTATCCCGAGCACGCGGTCGACCTGCGACGGGTACAGGTCGGCCGGCACGTTCTGGCCGCCGGCGGCGACGAAGACCCGGTGCCTGGCGCAGTCGGCGCTGTCGCCCAGGCAGTACGTATCCTTCATCAGCTGGGCGCTCGCCGGCTTGGAGGCCATCTTGTCGTTGAAGAACGGGCATTTCGGTAGGCATTCGCATTCGGCCATACGTTTCTCCTCGATCGAGCAGAGATACGGGCCGATGCCATCCGCCGAGCGCGC
>QKAK01000052.1 GCA_003247225.1 Spirochaetota bacterium
CGACGAACCGAAGGATACGATCGACCCGTTCGGCGAGGAAGCGGCCAAGCTGTACGTCTACCTGAAGGGCCTGACGCAATCCTTGCCCGACGATAAGCGCGCGGCGATGGAGGAGAGCGGCGTAGCCAGCAAGCTCGACGCCATCATCGACCGCGTCACCAAGCCGATCAAGGCGCCGCCCATTCCGGACGAGATCATGGGCGTACCCATCTCGCCTCGGCTCGCCAAGCTGATCGAGTTCATGCGCTGGGAGAAGAGACATGCCGGCAAGTAACAACGCCAACAGGATAAAGAACTATATCGTATCGATGCCCAGCCTGCCGACGACCGTCGCCAAGGTCATGGAGATATGCAACAACCCCAAGGCGAGCCCCATCGACCTGGATAGGGTCATCTCGCTCGACCCGGTGCTGATGGGCAAGGTGCTCAAGCTGATCAACTCGGCCTACTACGGCCTCCAGAACCAGGTGACCAGCCTGGTCAGGGCGATCATCATGCTCGGCGTGAACACGGTCAAGAACCTGGCGCTCAGCACCGCGGTGCTCGATAAGCTGGCCGACAAGTCGGGCTTCAGGGCGCTCAACATGGAGGGATTCTGGCGCCACTCGCTGTCGGTCGGCGTGGTAGCCAAGATGATAGCCAGGAAGAAGGGCGTCGAGGCCCAGCGCCTCGACGAGTTCTTCGCGGCCGGCCTGCTCCACGACATAGGCAAGATACCGCTCAACAACGCGCTGTCCGACGAGTACGTACGCGCGATGAGCCTGGCCGACCGCGAGCGGATACCGCTCCACCTGGCGGAGAAGCGCAGCATCGACCTCGACCACGCGGAGTCCGGCGCGATGATAGCCGACGCTTGGCACCTGGACGGCCCGATAGCCGACGCCATACGCTACCACCACGACCTCGCGCTGTACGAGGGCAAGAGCGAGGACATCGTCCTCGCCGTCGCGGTCGCCGACTACTACTCCAATCGCGAGGGAATCGGCTTCTCCGGATGCCTCTATCCCGAGAAGCTGCCCCCCGAGGTCTTCGAGCGGCTCGGCGTGCCTAAGGTCTGGCTCGAGGACATCGACGCCGCGGTGGCGGCCGAGATCGAGAAGGCCTCGGTCTTCCTGAAGATACGGTAAGGGCTGGAGGCCTATTATGTTCAGCGTCACGATATGGGGCGACCGGGGCTCGATGCCGGTGCCCGGGGCCGACACGGTGCTGTTCGGCGGCAATACCGCCTGCATCGAGATACGCTGCGGGGAGCGGCTCATCATCATCGACGCCGGCTCCGGCATCAGGAGCCTCGGCGACTGGCTGGTCCGCAACGAGCTCAAGAAGGGACCGATCGACGCGGACGTCTTCCTGACGCATACGCACTGGGACCATATCATGGGCTTCCCGATGTTCACGCCGATCTACGTGCCGGGCACCACGCTGCGCATCCGCGGACCGGTCAACTTCGAGGACGAGACGCTCGAGCAGATCATCGGCTCCCAGCTGTCGTACCGGTACTGGCCGGTCAGGCAGGACGAGCTGGCCGCGAAGATCACGTACCAGAGCCTCAAGGAGACGCAGCTCGACCTCGGCGACGGCATCGTCGTCAGGACGAAGTACCTGAACCATCCGGTGCTCTGCCTCGGCTACCGCGTCGAGTACGAGGGCAAGGCCTTCGCGACCGCCTACGACCACGAGCCGTTCTCGAACCTGTTCCCGACGGACCCGGCCGATCCCGACTACGACCCGATGATAGCGGAGGAAGGCGAGAAGGCCGCCCGCGAGGAGAACGAGCGCGTCGAGGCGTTCTACCGCGGCGTCGACCTGCTCGTGCACGACACCCAGTACAGCGCCAAGGAATACAAGGCCGGCAAGATGGGCTGGGGCCATTCGTCGTTCGAGTACGCCATCAACGCCGCCAACCGCGCGGGCGTCGGGCGGCTGCTGCTCTTCCACCACGACCCGAACCGCACCGACACCGAGCTCCAGGAGCTGGAGCTGTTCTACCAGGCCAAGGTCGCCGGCAGGACCCGGCTCAGGGTGGATACGAGCCGCGAGGGCATGACGATACGGCTATAGCGCGCCCGACCTTGACAGGAGGGGCCCTTGCGAGGAGAATCCGGCCCGATGGATGATTCTCAGAACGCGCTCTCCCGGGCGCGCGCGGCCGCCGCGGGCGGACTGGGCTCGGGGCTCAAGACGTCGCTCTACCTGCTCCGGATCATGATACCGGTCAGCCTGGCCGTCGCGCTGCTCAAGTGGTGCGGCGCGCTCGACTGGGCCGCCCGCTTCATGGCGCCGGCGATGGGTTTCGTCGGCCTTCCGGGCGAGGCCTCGCTCGTGATCGTCAGTTCGATGCTGCTCAACGTGTACAGCGCGGTGGCGGTGATCGAGACGCTCCCGCTGACGATGCGCGAGATAACGATACTGGCGGTGATGTGCCTCTCGGCCCATAACCTGATCATCGAGACCGCGGTGATGCGGAAGTCCGGTTCGTCGGCGGTCAAGATGCTGTCGCTCAGGATACTGGGCGGCTTCGCCCTCGCCTACGCGCTCAACCTGCTGCTGCCGAGGGACGCGGCGGCGGCCGTCGCGTCGGCCGCCGGGACGGCGCGGGCGGCGTTCATGCCGATGCTCGCCGCGTGGGGCCTATCGACGCTCAGGCTGGTCGTCAAGATCCTACTGCTCGTCAACGGCATCATGATAGCGCAGCGGCTGATGGAGGCCTTCCATGTGCTCGACTTCCTCTCGAAGCTGGCCGCGCCGCTGATGCGCGTCTTCGGCCTCTCGGAGAATTCGAGCTTCCTGTGGATAGTCATCAACGTCGTCGGCTACGCCTACGGGGCCGCCATCATCATGGAGCGGGTCCAGGGCGGAGCGATGAAGCCGCAGGAGGCCGACCTGTTCAACCACCACGCCAGCCTCTGCCACAGCCTGCTCGAGGATACCTCGCTGTTCCTGGCGATCGGGGCGCCGCTAGGATGGATCACCCTGCCCAGGATCGCCGCCGCCCTGCTGGTCGTCTGGCTCGAGCGTTTCAGGCGCGGCCGCTTCAGGCGCTCGTTCAAGGCCGGTACCGCCTAAGCGGCGTACGGCCTAGAGCCCTAGGCGCCCTGGAACAGCAGCCAATCGGATAGTAGCCCGGCTATCGATACGACGCCCGCAGCCTCGAGCGCCAGCAGGACGGCGAGGAGGGCCAGCGCGACGATGCGCCACGGCCTGGCGAACGGCCTGCGCCGCGCCAGCGGCGCGACGACCAGGATAAGCGCGAGCGCGGCGACGGACGCGGCGCTCCAGATCCTGACGGCCGTCGGGTCGGACGCGAGGGCCGCCTTCAAGGCTATGCCGGCCCTGGCGCTGACCGCGCCTATAGAGCCGAGCCGGCCTACGGCCATCGAGACTCCTATGGCGATCAGCAGGAGGCCGGAGACTATCCTGACTCCGCGGCCATGGCGCTTGAACCATGCCCAGACCGGCGACAGCCGCTCGAAGAACAGGCCGGCGGCGATGAACGGCAGGGCCAAGCCAGCCGAATAGGCCGCTAGGAGCAGCGCCGCCTGGCCGGCCCCGCCGGACCTCGCGGCCATCAGCAGGATCGACGCCAGGATGGGCCCGACGCATGGCGTCCAGCCCGCGCCGAAGGCCATGCCGACGACGAAGGCCCCCGCCGCGCTCTTCGGCTTGGCGGGCGCCTTGGCCTTGGCCTCCATGTTCAGGAAGCGGAGGAAGCCGAAGATCATGTTCAGCCCGAGCGCCGCGATGACCGAGCCGGCGACTATGGCCACCGCGCGGTTGGCGCGGCCGGCCGTCAGCATGCCGCCGCCGGAGAACGCCAGGCCGAGCGCGATGAACACGGCGGAGAACCCGGCCGTGAAGAACAGCGTCCGCCAGAAGACGCCGGAGCGGCCCGATCCGTCGCGTATGCGCTCTATGCCCGTACCGCTGACGAACGACAAGTAGCCGGGGATCAGCGGCAGCACGCAGGGCGATAGGAACGACAGGAGCCCCGCGCCTACGGCGACGAGTATCGATACGTCCGGGATCACAGGCGCTCCGCGAGCGACTTGAACAGGGCCAGCGTCTCGGGATCGTCGTACGACCGGGCGCCTACTATGCCGGCGATCGCCCGGCCCCGCTTGTCGAGCACGAAGGTCGTGGGGATGCCGCGGCTCACGAACGGCGAGGAGGCCCGGCCGCTCTCGTCGAGGTAGATCGGGTAAGTATACGGGTCCGTCTTCAGGAAGGCTCGTACGGTCGAGGCCGGCTCGGCTACGCTGACCGCCATAACCGTGAAGGGCAGGCCGGCCATGACGTCGTGCAGGCGCTGTATCGACGGCATCTCGCTACGGCAGGGCGGGCACCAGGTGGCCCAGAAGTTGAGCAGCACGACCTTGCCGTCCGCGTCGCCCAGCCCCGCCGCGCCTCCCGACAGCCGCGTCACCTCGAAGGGCGGCATCGGCTCCGGCTTCGGGAATACGTAGAAACCGAGGGCTTCCATCTGCTCGGCGTACCACGGGGCCGAATCGGCCGCGGCGGAGGCCATCACGGCGGGCGTCTCGGCGGATGGAGCCGCGGCGGACGCGGCCGCCCCCGTCGATACGGAGCCGTCACCGTTCTCCGGGCCGGCGCACGAGGCGAGGCCCGCCAGGGCGAGCGAGGCGGCTAGGACTGTCAAGCGCATCGATTTCATCGCGTCTCCTATACGCCCTCTATACGACGGAGCCATCGTTCGAACGCTCCAAGGGTCGCGCGTCGCGGGCGGCTTGTTATATATACATTTTACTATATTTCAAGCCCGGCAGCAAGCGCCGGCCCAGGCGTCCGCATAGGCGAATCGGCGCTTTTTCATTATACTAGCCTGTAGTTCGCCGCTGCGCGAGCCTCTACCAACACCGAATTCGAGGAGACGACATGAGCATGGTCAGTCAGATATACGGGCGCCTCGGCGATGACGACGACGACGACGAGGAGGACAAGGCTCAGCGAGGCCCGGACGTACTCGCCGAGCGCCTGCTCGAGACGCGCACCATCCTGCTGTCCGGACAGGTCAACAAGGAGCTGGCCGAGCGGGTCGTGCGCCAGCTGCTCCTGCTCGAGGCCAAGGGCGACGAGCCGATCAAGATCATGATCGATTCCCCCGGCGGTGACGTCGACGCCGGCTACGCCATCTTCGACATGGCCCGCTTCGTCAAGCCGGAGGTCTGGATGATAGGCATGGGCCTCGTGGCCAGCGCCGGCGCCCTCATCCTGCTCGCGGCCCCGAAGGAGCGCCGCATCGCGTTCCCGAACTCCCACTACCTGATCCACCAGCCGCTGTCGGGGCTGCGCGGCGTGGCCACCGAGATAGAGATCCACGCCCGCGAGAT
>QKAK01000103.1 GCA_003247225.1 Spirochaetota bacterium
TGAGAACATGCAATAATAACTAGAAAATACAGTAGTATCATGCTTTGGCTGAATAATATCTATTATTCTTAACATTGAATTAACAATTTCAACACTTAAAGGAAGAAGAATAAAACCTTTTTTTGTAGAAATAAATGGACGCAATGGTCTCCAATATAAACTAACAGTTTGTCTTTCTTTCATCACTTCCCAAACTCTATCAACCAACCCATTCTCTATAGAACAGCCAGTTTTATCTAGCCGTAAAATTGCTTCTAATGAGAATACCATTTCGGCAGCATCAAAATCACGATTTGGAATAGAATCATTTGCCAAATGTTGACGTAATCGATTATGCATGGAATCACGAAGTATTTTTCGAAGACCATTCCAAATCTCCATAGATTTATCATATTCAGCTTTAGAGATTTGCTTTGTCTGGCCCATATGAATTAACATTTCACAAATCTGAATAAGGCGAAGCTTAGGGAAAGAGTGATTTAGGTCATCAGTCTCTCCCTGCTTACCAATGATCTGAGCGCTTGGATCTCGAATAAAACTTGATAAACAATCAAACGATGCATTAACAATGTGATCCTTTAACTCGCCAATGCCATTTTTTGATTGAAGTGATTTGTTGTTTACTAATTCTAAGGCCCAGCTTAAAGAAAATGGATCATTCTTTCCATAAGTCTGTGATTCAAGAATGTATTTATTACTAGAGTATTTTCCCAAGAAAAAATCAATCCCTGCACTTAGACTCTTAATTAGCTCATCTTTTTCTTTCTTTTCATAAAAGTTATAAGGTAATTCATCTTTAGGGCTAATACTACTAATGCCATCATTATTTAACAATCGCGCAGCTACACACATTGTCATTAAGTTAGTACTATATGAATAGGTTTTATCTGCGTTAATATCCTTTATTGGAACTTCATATGGACAACCATCAGGAAGCGACAATGCTTTAATAAAAAGCGAGGGTATTCTACCTAAAATACTCTCTGTCTTTTCAAGTAGATCCTTTTCATTCTTATATTGATTTTGCAAATAATTCTCAAGTTCATCCATACTTGTCTCCTTTAGTATTATTCCCTACAATGATGTATGGTAAGAGTATTATATGGCACCTACTACATTGAACATCTTGATTCATCAAGCCTAGTATTCAGGAGATGCTTAGGACAAGGCTATGTATTACTAATATTACCAAGCAATTGGACTATTAAAAAAATGATACTGCATGAGAACGAAGAATAGCCATTCTAACATTTATTCGGCCCTTCCGCCGCTAATTCTTATCACTGTCATTTCGCTGTATAGACGGTGCCTTATACGACATAGCATTATTATTTCTATATGCAGAACAAGGAACTACATGATATGCCTAGCGCAACCCTTGCATCTTATGCCGTTACGGTTAATTACGCTAAATCGAATCTAATGGGCTACGGACTCCGCCGGGGCCTTTGTTCAATACGTGGGTATAGACCATCGTCGTCCGTATGTCGCTATGGCCCAGTAGTTCCTGTACGGTCCTGATGTCATAGCCGTTTTCGAGTAGATGCGTCGCGAAGGAATGCCTAAAGGTATGGCAACTAGCTTGTTTAGTTATTCCAGCGAGGATTATGGCTTCGTGTACGGCGCGCTGAAGGATCGAGGCGTCCATATGGAACCGACCCTCGGCCTTGGTCTTCGGGTCGCGCCAACGCCGCTTCTGGGGAAAAACCCACTGCCATATCCACTCGGACGCTGCGTTGGGATACTTCTTCTCGAGCGAGGTCGGTAACTGGACTTTACCCCATCCGTCCTTCAGGTCGGCCTCGTGGATTGCCTTGACGCGCTTCAAGTGGTTCTGTAATGGCGTTAGGAGAGTCGAGGGCAGGATCGTACCCCGATCCTTGCCTCCTTTTCCGTCCCGGACGATGACGGTATTCCGCTTGAAGTCTATATCCTGGACTCGAAGGGAGATGCATTCGTTGAGGCGCAAGCCGGTGCCGTAGAGCAAAGAGGCCATGAGCTGCATCTCGCCGTTCATGACCGATAGTACGGACCTGACCTCATCGGGAGTCATGACGACCGGCATCCTGATGGGCTTCTTTGCGCGTATCAGTTCTCCGAGATCGCCGACCTCGACGCCTAGCACTTGCCTATAGAGGAATAGTAAGGCGGCTAGCGCCTGGTTCTGGGTGGAAGCGCTGATGTTCTCCTGGACGGCTAGCTTAGTAATGAAAGCGTTTATGGAGGATTCGGGATGGTCGCCCGGCTTCGGCAGAGGACGCCCCTTTAGATAGCGTTCGAGCCAGTACAGGTAGGCTCGTTCCGTCATCGGACTGTAATGCACCGCCCTGATTCTATCTCTATATCGCTCGACGAGCCTGCCGGAGGCGGCCGCATGATCCGAGGCCGCCCTGATTCCAGACTCATCCACGCGGCACGCGACTTGACGCGGCCGCTGATCAGCCGATCGAGCCTGCTCCGGTCGCGCTCTAGGATCGCCGCCTATAAGCAGGCTCGGAGCGGGTATCATGACCGCGGCCCGCCTGCCTTCACGCGGATCATCGACGCGGTACGTTCGCGACGTCCACAGCGAAGCGAGCAACGTATCTACGCAGTCCTGGGCGCCGGGGATTATCCACAGATTATTCAACGCGTCGAAGCGGTTGCCCGGAATCGCGTTGATTATGCTCGCGCCGCCTTCGGCGGGATTAAACGCTACTGAAAGCCAGCAACTCGCTATACCTTTGATCGTCACGGTCATGGCCACATCCTCCATCGATTACGAGGAACGTGATTCGCGCTTGACTTGGTTCATTTATCGAAACACTAGGCGCAGTATGCTGTACATACCATGGACGAGCGGATCGCCCGGACTTAAACGGGCGGAAGGAGGAGATTGGCACATTCGAGCCATCGCATACGTTGTAATTATGTACCAATTATTATCATCCGGGATGCCGCCGAAACAGGCTACCCCGAACCTATATCAGCGAGTTTAGCCTCACACGACTCATTTGTCCACAATAAATAACATCGATGGACGTCAACGCGAATCATCGGCTCAGGCGGCTACCGGCGATGTAGCTAAGGGGCCCAGAAAAATGGATTAGCGCTCGACGCGGCGTCTAGCCGCAAATCCGGCCGGACGAATGGATTCGTATGGGTAGTCGTCGGAACCGATGGCAGGCTCGATTCAGCTACCAACCCGGAGACCGTCGCTCGGTCCGACGAGGCGTATCCTCCCGACGTCGGATCGGCGAGGCGGAAGCTCATCGTGCAGTCGAGGTTACCGAAATCGCTGCCGCCGACGTCGATACGGATGAAGTAGTGGTGGGCTTCTATGCCCGCGAACGCGTCCGACCGTATCGCCTCGGGCTCCTCGGGATCGAAGCGACCGTCGCGGTCACGGTCATAAAGCGCCGCGATCTCGGCGACGAAGTCGCGCAGCGGCGCCCAGCGGAAACGGAGCCCTTCGACGCCGGCGGGCCCGACGTCGATACCGAGCTCCGCGTCGATATAGGTATGGGGATGCGCCCTTATCGCGATGTGAAGCGCCAGGATCATGGTCATGAGGATCGTGACGCGCGGGCGAAAGCTCATGAAGCGTCCGCCCCTTGGTTGGCTATTGGGGGCCGGTATTGTTCCCGAAGCGGGCAACGCACGAATATTTCCTTTTTAAATCGATGCTTATCTCATCTACGCTTTATTCGACGATACGTCATCGGAGCAAGGATAATTCGTCGCCAGCTAGCGTATTATCGGCTAACGGCCTTGATTTCACGCTTCGGATGGATAAGATTATAGGTACGGGAGGGTAACGCGATGATAGATCCGATCAGCTCGGCTCCGTCCGTTATCGGCGTCTACGGCTCGGGCCGTCACCAACACGACATATCGGCCCAGCGCGTCCAGGATAGCGAGAACGCGGAGACATAGGCGGGACCGAAGGCGCCGATCCCGACCTATTGAGGATTCGCGCTCAGCGAGTAAGCCCTGGCCGGATGGTTCGGGTTTATGTGCAGACGACGCGGGGACCGGCGGGAGCCGTCCCCGCTTTTTTCTATTCGGCGGTCGCGCCGCGCGGCCCGCCTCGTCCTTCGCCCGCGGCGATCAGGGCCCCGCTCGCGAGGAGGGAGAATCCCATCGCGAAGATGGCGGCGCCCGTGCCGACGAGAAGCCATTCAATAGGCACGACGTCGGCCATCGGGCCGAAGAGTAGCATGCCTAGCGGGAACATCACGCTCGATATCATGCCGAGCACGCCGAAGACGCGGCCCATGTACGACTCCTCGACGGTCTCCTGCAGGAGTACCGAGGCCGGTACGTTGAAGACGGGCATCGCGACGCCGCACAGCCCCATCACCGCGAGATAAATCCAGAACGACGGCACGAGGCCGAGGGCCAGGGTCGTGGCGCCTACGATGAACGACGACAGGGCCATGGTCTTCACGCGGTTGCCGAAGCCGCCCCACGCGCCCATCACGACGCCGCCTAGGGTCATGCCGACCGAGAAGACGATCTCGATGGCCGTGAGCCGCCAGACGTCGTTACCGAAGCTGCGCGTCACCTGCAACGGGGTCAGGCAGGCGACCGGCGCCGCGGCGAAATTGAAGACGGCGCAGAAGAGCATGAATCGCTTGACGAAGCCATGGGAGCCGACGTACGCGAAGCCGTCGCGCAAGTCTTTCCAGTAGCCGACCTCGAGCTTGCCGGAGCCCCCCGAGGCCCTCGCGTGCGCGGGAACGCGCAGGAAGCCGACGAGGAGCCCTATAGCGGCCGCGGCCGTGACGACGTCGATCATGAACAGCGCCTGGATCGGGGCGAGCGTCATCAGGGCGCCGGCGGCCATCGGTGAAACGAGCATGATCACGGATTGGACGCTGCCGAAGGCGGCGTTCGCCTTCGTGAGGCCGTCCTTGGGCACGATCTGCGGGAGGAGCGCCCCGACGGCCGGCGTCTGGATCCCTGCGCCTACGGCGCGCACGGCCTGCGCCGCGAACATCATCCACAGGGCGCCCCGCCCGGCCGCGAACGAGACGGCCAGGGCGAGCGTCGTCAGCGCGATGCCGGCGTCGGCGAAGGCTATCAGCTTCTTGCGGTCGAAGCGGTCGGCCAGGACGCCGCCGAAGGGCGAGACGAAGAACTGGGGCAGTATTCCGCAGATGATCGATATCGTCATCATCGAGCCGGACTGGGTGGTCATCGTGATGTGCCAGGTGATGGCGTACTGCACGAGCATCGAGCCGAATAGCGACACCGTCTGGCTGCCCATGAAGATCGCGTAGTCCCGTTTCCAGGTTCGTTCCACGTAACGCTCCGATCCGCGCAGATATACGTTCAGCGGAAGATACTACGACCGAGAATCGATGAAAAGGTATAGCTCCGTTATAAACGAGCTAGACCGGGCCGTTCTTACCGTAGAAATCAGCCGCGATGATGTCCATGTATACGACGTCGTGGGCGGCGAGGTTGCGCATGACGGCGCCGCGTCGGCGGCCTATCGCCTTAAAGCCGACCTTCTCGTAGCAGGCGATACCTCGCTGATTATAGTCGTAGACCCTGAGCATCACGTTATGGAGGTTCAGGTACCTGAACGCGTAGTCGAGGAGGAGCCGTAAGGCTTCGGTACCGTAGCCCCTGCCCCAGTACGACTTGTCGCCTAGCACGATGCCTATCTCGGCGGAGCGGTTGAGCGCGTCCAGGTCCATGAGACCGCAGCTGCCGATAAGCGTATCGGTCGCCGCGTCGACGATGCCGTAGTTATGCTCCTTGCCGATGGCCGTCAGGATGTCGCGCTCCTTGTCCACGGTCAACGACTTGCCGGCTATCTGCGTGAACACGGCGACGTCGAGGTCGTTGAGCCAGGCCGCGTACTTCGGGGCGTCCGATAGCTCCATGGGCGATAGGTAGCAGTCGGTTCCGATCAGCTTCTTTATATACATAGTATCTCCTTACGCGCCTGGTCGTCGCCTTCGCGCGGCGCAGCGGAGCCGCTCATCGCGGTATCCAGTACTCCACCTCGTCGAGCTCGAAGCCGGCCTGGTTGAGCTGGCGGTACTCGCGGGCGACGACGCCGCCGAGGGACTCGGGGATCCGCCGGCTCGGCGCGTTGCGCCTGTCCACGGGATAGGCGAGGCGCTCGAACGCGAGGTTCCCGCGCGCCCAGGCGACGATGGCCGTCACGGCCTCGCGCCCGTAGCCGTGCCCGTGGGCCGAGGCCTTGGTCCAGACGCCGAGCTCCGGGTCGGGCCGCCCGAGGCCGTGGAGGCCGGAGCAGCCGATGAACTCGCCGCTTTCCTTGTCGACGATGACGAGTTGCAGCTGGTCCCCGGAGCGCAGCCCCTCGAGCGACGAGCCGACGAAGGCGCGGGTATCTGCGATATCGCCGGTCGGGGCCGGATACATGTAGGTTGCCACCGCCGGGGTGAACTCCCTGAAGATCTCGTCGTCGAAGTCGTGGCGGATGGCTACCTGGAGGAGCCGGTCCGACTCTATGGCGACGCCGAGGAGCCCCGTGGAATACTCGGCCATCGCGCGGAGCGCGGCGGGACGGGACAGGTAGGTGACGCGGCTGATATCGTCGAGGCCGAGGCCCTCCTCGGACAGGCGCCAGGCGAGGCGCTCCAGTCGCTCGCCCACCTCGACGATATGGCCGTCCGGGTCGTAGAAGCGGGCGACGAGCTGGCGCCAAGGCTGCTCTCGGGGGCCGTGGATGAGCTCGACCCCGGCCGCCGCCAGGCGCTCGGCGACCCCGGCCGGGTCGTCGTCCTCGAAATAGAGCTCCGCGTCGTTGGCCCTCGAGCCTACCGGCCGCCCGTCGATCAGGGTAGAGAGGTGGCTCTTGAGGTGTATCGAGAAGCCGCCCTCGAAGGCTACGTTCTCGCCGTAGTCGGACTCGACCGCCTGGCCGAGGAGCCCCTCGTAGAAGCGGCGGGAACGGGCGACGTCCTCGACGGCGATCAGGGCCGCGGCGTACCTCATCGATCCCCTCCCGCGAGGCCGTCGCGCCGCCTCGCGGCTCGGTCGCGCATGAGGTAGGCTACGGCGCCGAAGGTGATGGATAGGTCGGCCACGTTGAGGACCCCGGTGCGCAGGCTCCCTATGCCGAAGTTAAGGAAATCTACGACCGCGAAATCGTTGAAGGCGCGATCGACGAGGTTCCCGAGCCCGCCGGCGATCACGGTCGCGAGGAAGGCGACCTGGGCCGTATCGGGCTCCTTGAACGCGCAGTGGTACAGGCCGTAGATGCAGATGAGCGCCGGCCCCGCCAGCAGGACGGCGTATTTCAACCAGACGGGCCAGCCCGCGCCCAGGCTCAGGAAGGCGCCCGAATTCTCGGCGAATCGGACGACGACGGAGCCCCGGAGGAGGCTGAAGCCGTCCGTTCCCCGGAGGTAGGCTACGGCGAGGCTCTTGGTAAGCCTATCGAGGCCGAAGTTGACCGCGAAGGCGGCGAGCAGGACGGCGATATGCCTGGCGCGAGCGAACATGGCGGCTTCCTTTCTATGCGTACGCCCGACGGATTATAGCACGCCGGGGCCTCGCGGAAAGCGGCATAGCCCGATTATACTCGCTCTGTCCCTTATGCGAGTCGGGCTCGCGGGGTATAGTGGCGGTCGATGAAAGACAAGCATCGATTCTCGCCGTTCCGGCTGCTCGAAAAGACGATAGCCCCGTACCGGGGCCTGCCGCGGTCCGTCTACACGCTATTCGTCGCGACCGTCGTCAACGGCGCGGGCATCTTCGTGTTCCCGTTCATGGCTCTGATCCTGACGAGGCGCTTCGGGCTGTCGGAGAAGGAGACCGGCGACATCGTGTTCCTGACGACGGTCGCGTACGTCCCCGGCACGCTGCTCGGCGGCCGGCTGGCGGACCGCTTCGGGCGGAAGCGCGTGCAGATGGCGTCGCAGTTCCTCTGCGGCGCGATGTTCATTCCCTGCGGCTTCCTGAACGACCCGTACCTGATAGCGGGATTCATCATAGCGTCGGTGTTCTTCGACGGCGTGACCGACCCGGCGCGGACGGCGATGAGCATGGACGTGACGACGCCCGAGAACCGCCAGGGCGCGTTCAGCCTGATCTACCTCGGGCACAACCTCGGCTTCGCCGTAGGGCAGGTCATAGCGGGCTTCCTGTTCGCGTCGGCGCCGTCGTGGATGTTCTGGGGCAACGCGATGGCCGTCGGGGCGTCGCTGCTGCTCGTCGGCCTGTTCCTGCCCGAGTCGAGGCCGAGCGCCGAGGCCCAGCGGGCCAGCCTGGAGACGGACTCCTCGGAGAAGGCCCACGAGGGCAACCTCTGGTCGGCCCTGCGCTCGAGGCCGAGCCTGCTCGTGTTCGCGGTGCTGACGACCTTCTACGGCTTCTCGTACGCGCAGCACCGCTTCGCGATGCCGCTCCAGGCCACGAGCCTGTTCGGCGACTCGGGCGCCAGGCTCTACGGCCTGATGATGACGCTGAACGCCGTCTGCGTGGTCGCGCTGACGACGCCGCTGGTCGCCCTGACCAAGCGCTTCAGGCCGATCTTCAACGTCGCCGCGGCCGGCGCCCTATACGCGGTCGGCTTCGGAGCCCTCGCGTTCGCCCGCTCGCCGTGGCTGTTCTTCGCGTCGACCGCGCTGTGGACGGTCGGCGAGATCGTGCAGGCTACGAACGAGAGCGTCTACGTGTCGAACCATACGCCGATGTCGCACCGCGGCCGCTTCAACGCGGTGCTGCCGCTGATATCCGGCCTGGGCTTCTCGCTGTCGACGCCGATAGCCGGCCGGATAGCCGACCGATCCGGGCTACCGGCCGTATGGGTCGTCGTAGCCGCGTCGGCGGGCCTCGCGGCCGCCGGCGTATGGGCGCTCGGGCGATACGAGAAGCGTAAGGAGCCTGCCCGCCAGGCCGTCGGCGGCGACGAGTCGAGCGCCGAGGCTTGACCGGGCGCTATCAGCCGAGCGCCGCGGCGAGGCGCGACGCGAGCGACCAGGCGAATGCGGCCAGGCCGCGGGCGAACAGGACGGTCACTTCCTTCGTCGACACGAGCTTGTCCACGAGGCTGACGAGGGCGGACTCGCGGTACGAGTAGAACGGCTTGCCTATGGGCCACATGTGCGCGACGATGATGTCCTCTTCGACCGGATTGAGGCTGAATCGGGCGCGCGCGTTGTCCAGGGCCACGCGCGCGTGCCCGGTCGGATGGTGAGGGTTCCGGCCGTCGCGCCAATCGTACAGGAAGAAATCGTGCAGCAGGGCGCCGCGCGCGACCGACGCCGCGTCGAGGCCGAGGCGTCGGGCCAGCGCCCAGGCCCTCGTCGATACGGCCAGCGAATGGGTGAGCGCGGTCCTGTCGTGATGGCGGAAGCCGTCCATGCCGCGAACGTCCGCGTGCTCGAGGAGCGGAGCGACGATCGCCGCGTACTCGGGGTCGAGGTCGTCCAGGTATCGGGGATAGTCCAACTAGTTCAGTCCTTGATCTTGATATCGAGCCCGCAGAGGAGCCCGATCGCGTGGGGCATGCTGAATACGGCGCGCCTCACGTCGTTCGTCCGGGGATTTATCTCGTAGCCGCTAGCCCCGTAGAAATCGGCCTTGCGCAGGTCGACGTTATGGAACACGCAGCCGGAGAACTCCGTATCGGTAAAATCCGCGGCTTGGAAGTCGGCGTCGGCGAAGTCGCTGTCCTTGACGACGCATTTCGTCATCACGCTCTTCTTCGACTTGACGTCCGAGAAGTTGCAATTGATTATAACGCACTCGCGGGCGACGAAGCCGAAGACCAGCTGGTCCAGCTTGAAGAACGAGAGCCCGGCGAGCTTGCATCCGGTGAGCGTCGGGTCGAGGAAGCGGCAGCCGGCGAAGACGGTATTGGAGAAGTTGCACTCGTCGAAGGCGCAGTCGGAGAATTCAGCCCCTGCAAGGTCCGCGGACGAGAAATCGCACGAACGGAACGAGCAACGGAAGAATTCCTTGCCACCCAACGGGATATCGCTGAAATGAACGCCGTCGTACCCGGCGCCGTCCATCGCGTCTTCTTCGAACACGAGGCTATTGTACCGTTCCCGCCCTAGAGCGGCAAGACTCGGACGGCCGCGTGTTGACCCTCCGCGCCCGGCCGTGCTTTTATATCCGCTTCCATATCCGCCTTCAACCGCGCGCCAGCCAGGGGAGAACTCGATGTACGGTATAGATTTCGGCACCTCGAACACGGTGGTCACGGTCCGGGACGGAACGGGCGCGCGGCTCCTGGACCTCGGCTCGGGAGAGGTCGTACCGTCGCTGATGTACTTCGAGCGGGACAGGCGGGCGACGATAGGCGACGAGGCGATAGCCGACTACACCGAGGCGCGGAGCCGCTTCGGGGGTAAGGCGAACCTGTACAACAGCTACCGCTTCTTCCAGGCGCTCAAGCTGGCGCTCAAGGACGCGAGCTTCAAGGGTACGACGATCTTCGGCTCGTTCTGGCCGGCGGAGTCGCTGGCCGGGCTGTTCCTGCGAGAGGTGAAGCGCAGGGCCGACGAGTCCGTCGGAGCCGAGTGCGCGTCCGCCGTCGTCGGCAGGCCGGTCTCGCTGTCCGGCAAGGCCGGCCTCGTCACGGGCGACGTATCGCCGGGCGACGTCGAGGACGCGGTCGTCGCCCGCTACCGCGCCGCCTGCGCCTACGCCGGCTTCGAGGAGGTACGCTTCGTGCCGGAGCCGGTGGCCGCGGCAGCGGGCATGTCCGGGGAGCTGTCCGGTACCGTACTCGTGTTCGACTTCGGCGGCGGCACGCTCGACGTGGCGGTGGCCGAGTCGGGCGCGAAAGGCGTCCGGATACTGTCGAGCGCCGGGCGCGACCTCGGCGGCTACCTCCTGAACGAGGACGTTTCTCGGGCCAGGATCACGAGGCATTTCGGCTCGGAGGGCAAGATACGCACGATGAAGGGCAATTACCTGGACATGCCGCGCTGGATCACGGACCAGGTGGCCTCGTTCTACGCCCTGCCGCTGTCCGACCTAGCCGCCACGAGGCGGCTGATCAAGGAGCTGATCTACGACGCGCGGCCGGTCGACAAGCCGCGCCTGCGCGGCCTGGCGGAGTTCCTCGACCGAAACCTGACCTTCGAGCTGTTCGACGCGATCGACGCGGCGAAGATCGCGCTGTCTGACGGCGACGCGGCGGAGATAGCCTTCGCCCTGCCGCCCCACGTCTCGTTCGTCGAGCGGCTGACGAGGGCCGAATTCGACGGCGTCATCGGCCGCAGGGTCGACGAGGCGCGCGCCCTGGTGCTCGAGGCGCTCGAGCGGGCCGGCAGGCTGCCCGCCGACGTGTCGGCGGTCATACGCGTCGGCGGCTCGTCGCGCGTACCGGCGTTCGCCGCGATGCTCGAGTCTCTGTTCCCTGGCCGCGTCAGGGAAGGCGCCGTGTTCACGAGCATCGCATCCGGGCTACTAGCCGCCCACGACGCGGGCCTGTCGGCGGCCTAGGGCGGCGGTTCCAGCCCTACCCGCAGCTCGGGGGACAGTCCGCGCTTGACCGCGGCGCGTACCAGCGCGGCTAGGTCATACTTAGGCCCGCAGACCAGGTCGACGATAGGCCCGTCGATGCCGGTCGCCGGAACGGAAGCCGGAACGGAAGCCTCGAGCACGTTGCGCTTCTTCCTGCCCTTATCCGACACCGAGAAGACCAAGGCGGAGGCTGTCTTCCTGAGCGTATGCGGGATGGCCGACGCGTCGAGGAAGCCGGCGACGAGCCGCGCCGCCTCGGCGTTGCTGGCGCCGGCCAGGCTCAGGCGCAGGTACAGGCGCTCCGGGGCCGGGGCGGCGTACAGGAACGCGTATCCTGCCGCCGAGAGCGCGTCCGGGTCGAGCGGGGCCGACGACAGGACGCGGTACCAGGTATCGCCCCAGGCGCCGGGCAGGCGCTCGAGCCCGGACTTATCCTTGAGCATGGCGTCCTCGGCGGTCCATACCGTATCGACGAGGGCCGGCAGCGCGGCGTATAGGTCCCTACGGAACAGCGTCGCCGGATAGGCCGGATCGGCCGCCGCCGCCTCCCTGGGCAAGACCGCGCGGATCCAGGTTTCACAGGGCCGGCGCTTGGCCGCGACGACGGCCTCGACGGCCCGGAGGTCGGCCTCGGTCGCGGAGCCGAGCCGATGCGCGGTCAGGAAGGCCCTCTCGTCGCCCTGGCAGGCCCCGCAGGCAGCGCAGTCCCCGCCGAGGCAGCTCGGCCGCTCTACCGAGCGCCTGGCCTCCAGGAAGCGCTCGTAGACGCGGTCGCGGGAGACGACGGGGCGCACGAACGAGTACGGGAACGGATAGTCGCGGGGCTTCTCGGCGACCAGGGCCGCGAGGCGCTCGGGCGAGCCGAGCAGGCGTTCCCTGGCGAAGTCCCAGGCCCCGGCCGACAGGCTGCGGTCGTAGACGAAGCCGCGCTCGGCCATCGCCTGGAGCAGGGCGAATGAACCGTCCGGCGCGGAGGCGAGGAGCTGCGACAGGCAGTACTCGTCGAATCGTTCCGGAGCGCGGGCCTCGAAGCCGCCCGCGGCGACGACGGCCTCGAAGCGGGCGCGGATGCCGGCGTAGGTCGCCTCGTCGAGGATCAGCGCCTCGTACTGGAGCGGCGTGAACGGCATGCGCACGAGCTCGCCGGCCGAGAACATGACCCGCGGCGGGGCGGACCGGGACGCGACGACGCCGCGCAGCCACGCGACGAAGGCCGACAGCTCGGCCAGGTCGTCGTCGCCCTCGTAACCTGACAGTATATAGAAGAGCTTTATCTCGCGGGCGCCCTCGCGGACTATCCGCTCGAGCACCGAGCGCAGGTCGGCCTCGTCGAGCCCCTTGGAGTAGTACGCGCGCATCCGCGACGATACGCCCTCGACGCCGACCGTGAACGATCGCTTTCCGGCCGCCGCCTCGAAGCGGACGAGCGACGGCGAGCGCGCCAGGATGTCGACGCGCTGGCTCTGGAAGCCGACGCCCCAGAAAATACGGTTAAGGGCCTCGATGACGGCGACGACCTCGCCGTGGGCGTTGAAGTTATAACTGGCCAGCTCGACCGTATCGACGCCCGTGGCGGCCTTGAGCCGCCTGGCCTCGGCTACGATGGAGGCGAGCGGCCGCTCCCTGAACGGCTTGCGCTCCCAGCCCTCGAAGCAGAACGAGCAGAAGCTCGGGCAGCCGCGGGTGATCTCGAGCCGGCTCGTACCGGCCTCGGCGCCGGCGAGCACGGGCGGCGCGCAGGACGGATAGGCGTCGGCGGGGGCCTTGGCCTGCTCGACCGGCATCCGCGAGGCGGTCGGCCAGAAGCCGCGGACGCGGCCGGCGAGCGCCTCCAGCGCGGCGATACGGGCGGATCCGGCCTCTCGGGAGGCCGCCGCGAGGCCGGGCGCCAGCTCGCGGACGGCGCCCTCGCCCTCGCCGAAGAACACGGCGTCGACGATCGCGTCGCCCGAGGCCTCGTCGTACTGGGCCGCGCTGGCCATCGCGTTCGAGCCGCCGAGCGCGATCAGCGGGAAGCGCGCCCCGCCCTCGGCCGCCGAGGAGGCGGACTCCCTGGCGCGCCTCGACGCCGGGACGCCCGACGACTCGAGGAAGGGGGCGAGGTTGACGAGCTCCAGGGTATACGAGTTCGACACGAGCAGGACGTCGAAGTCGAGCGCGCCGCGGCCCGAGGCCACGCCGTGCATCCAGGGGACGTCGGCCGCGTCGAGGACGGCCCGGTCGCGCTTCGTCGGGAAGAAGCAGAAATCGATATAGGCTCCGGGCATGGCCGCCCTCGCCTCGCGGTACAGGAATTCGTGGGGCGTCGAGCGCTCGACGTCGCGGAACGGCGATAGCCGCACGACGAGGAAGCGGGCCTCGGCCGTAACCCAGTCCGGATCGCCGAAGGCCGTCTCGCCGTGGGCGGCGTACAGGGCGTCGGTCGAGAGGCTGGCGCGCGACCGGCGCTTGAGGAAATCGGAGTAGCTTGGCACGGGAGTATCCCCTATCGGGCGTATTCGGCCGGCTCGTCCCCGGGCGGGACCCGCAGGAAAGCGGTATGGTTCGGCAACGAGGCGTCGCAGGCCAGCTCGTCCATGCGCCGGAGGCGCCTCGACAGGTCGCGGGCCAGGTTCATCATCACGATGCCGAACACCTTAGGGTCGCGGGCGTAGACCTCGCGGACGCAGCGGTTGGATATGGTGACGACCTTGACCGCCCCGATAGCCGTGACGGTAGCGGCGCTAGGCATCACGTCGAGCAGCTCCATCTCGCCGAAGGTCTGGCCCTCGGGCAACTCGACGATGGAGACGCCGCAACGCGTGACGTCGACTCGGCCCTCGGTGATGAAGTAGATCGAATCGTTGGATTGACCCTCGCGGATGATGACTTCGCCGGCGTTGAAGATAGCGGTGCCCATCAAAGGCCTGATAAGGCCGATCTGCTCGGCGCTCAAGCCGCCGAACAACGAATAGGCCTGTAGTGCCGCCGTGTCTACCATATCTTGTATACTCTAGCATATAAGAAGCACCGTGACAATGATCATTTTATCTCGTATAGTTTCATTCATGGGAGAACGGCACATGCACGGCATTTGGCAGCGGTCGGAAGCCGCGAAGGTACGCCGTACGTTCTATTCTATAAGCCTACTCATCATCGTCGTCGTCTTCATCGTCTTCGCCACCTCCCATTTTACGTCGCTCAAGCGCCAGAACGACGAGAACTTCACGAGGCTCGAGGAATTCCTCGTCTCGGTAACCAAGACCTACCTCAAGGACACCGTGAGCCGCACCCTGGCGGACATAGACCTCGAGCGACGTATCATTAGGCGGGACCAGAATGTTGCCGAGGGGGACGTCGTAGCGGAAGAGCGCGCCGACGAGCTTGCGAAGGCCCGCGCCATCGTGAAGATCCGCGAGACTCGCCTTAAGCAAGACGGCTACCTATGGGCCAGCGAGCTGCTCGACCCGGCGGGAGGAAAGGACTACGCCAGGCTGCTGGCCCACGGTCGAGAGCCCGATACCGAGGGCATGCTGCTATCGACCGACGAGGCGTCCGGCTTGAACGCATCGCAATACCGATTGGAGCTCGATGGCATACTGAGGGACGGCGAGGCCTTCTATACCTACTACGCGCCCAAGGCGGGCGAGAAACTACCGTCGCCGATGCTGGTCTACGCCGCGCTGTACCCCGATTTCTCGTGGATCGTCGCGACCGGCGTCCACACCGACGATATCGAGAGCACGATCCTGAAAGAGCGCAAGGTAGCCGAAGCGGCTCTCGAGGACAACGCGGCGTCGAGCATCACGACCCTCGTTCTGGCCTTGCTCGCGGTGCTCGGGCTGGTCATCGCCGTCGACCAGGCGACGGCCCGCGTCATCGCGGCCAGCTACGAGCGGATCACTGCCACCGAGAAGGAGCTCAGGGTAGAGAAGTCCAGGGTCGAGGAAGCGTACGCGATGATGAAGGAGCTGGCGGAGCGCGACGAGCTGACCGGCCTGCGCAACCGCCGTTCCGGCCTCAACCGCTTGAACCTCGAGACGGCGAGGTCCACCCGGTCGGGGACGCCGTTCTGCGTGGCCATCGGCGACATCGATCACTTCAAGCCGTTCAACGACCTCCACGGCCACGAGACTGGGGACCTGGTGCTCAGGCGGGTATCCGGGGCCATCGAACGCAGCGTCAGGCTCGAGGACATGGCCGCGCGCTGGGGCGGGGAGGAATTCCTGATACTGCTGTCGGGGGACTCGCTGGCCGCCGCCCTCGAGGCCTGCGACCGCATACGGAAGGCCGTATCCGCCGAGGCCGTCGCGGTCGGATCGGCGCAGCTCCATATATCGATGACGATAGGCGTCGCCGAGTTCTCCAAGGGGGAGTCGATCGACGAGCTCGTGGCGAGGGCCGACGCCGCCATGTATAAAGGAAAAGCGGCGGGACGCGACATCGTCGTCGCCGCCCCGCCGCCCCGATCGCGCTCATGAGGCGCGCCGGTTACAGTATAGGATCTTCCTAATGCCGTCGGCCGAGAGGCAGTACTCATCGGCCAGCTCGTCTATGGTACGTCCGCAGGCTTTCGCCTCTCGAATAGCCGCGTTGCGCCTGTCCAGCTCGTCTCGGGCGCCGTTCTTCTGGCCCCATCCTAGACGCTCCGGTCCCTGCCTAGGTACGTAAACCAAGGCGCCCTGCACGTACTTCTGTATTTCGCTCAATAATTCGGGAGGCAATACGCCGTCCGCATTCAAATATGGCATGATCGTTCCTCGAAGGATGTACGTTACATCCGCCAATGACCGCGAGGAGGAACGAGCTGTGGTGGGCTTGTTCTCTTCGCTACGCCTCGGCGGCGCCACGGGTCAGGAGACTGGCTACAGTGCGGTTTCGGGACATTATCATAGTGAACCTCCATGTATCGCGAAGATGGGGGAGATCGTATCACAAGCGTAAAAGCGTGTAAACGGATCGAATCGATATAATCGATCATTCCACTCGCGGGACGGGAAAGATCCGATAGACGCGTATTGTCGCTTTCGCCGCGCTCGTCCCCGTGCGATAGTTACCTTCGCCGGCGTTATCCGAATCCTGGCGCGCGAGCGTCGGGGAAAGGAGGTGATCGATGATCGACTTTGCCAGGAGGGCTGCGGCCCTCTGAACGAGTCGGCGGCCGCCCCGAACGGGCGGCCGCTTTTTTATTCGCCGCCGGGCTTCGTACCGCCGCTCATCGCTTGACCGCCGCGCTGGCCCGTCGTAGGCTATGCGCGGAGGCTCGGATGAAATCGACGAAGGGTAACCTAGTCTGGATAGCGGCTTGCGCGGCCGGCGCGGCGATGGCGGCGTTCCTGATATGGGCGTTCGCCCAGCCCGGCACGCTCGGCATGTACCGATGGGGGTACCGCGCGCCCGTACTCGGCCTGATAGCTCTCGGCGTACTGCCCCTCGTCGCGGCCGCGGCCGCCGAGGCGCTGAAACGCGCCGCGGGCGTCGCGCCGAAGATAGCGACCGGCGTCGCCTACGCCGCGTCGGCCATCGCCCTGCTGACGGCCCTAGCCGTCGCTGCTTACGTCTTCTCGAACGCCTACGGCCGGGACGCGTCCCCGTTCCGCCCGACGACGATAGCCCCGGGAGACGGCCTCCCGACTCGAGCGGTAGCCGAAGGCGAGCCGACCCTGAGGATCGCCGTATCGTCGGACGGGCACTATGGCCGGGACGCGTCGAACGCCGAGGCCAGGAGCGCGATACTACGGCTGTCCGAGGCCGAGTACCGCTCGGGCAGGCTCGACGCCTTCATCAACCTCGGCGACATCGTGGAGATGGGCATGGAGGCCGACGATTGGCGAGAGGCCATCGAGTCGATCCGCCGTGACGCTCCGACCCTGCCCTTCCTGGCGTTGCTCGGTAACCATGACGCGCTCATAGGCGGCTACGCCCGATGGAAGGCCGCGTTCGCTCCGGCCGGCGGCCCGTCCTCCGCGACCGGCCCGAGCCCGTCGTCCTGGCGCCTCGACGCTGGACGCGTCCACCTCATCGCGCTCGACCTGCTCTGGGGCCCGGAAGGCTTCGGCGCGAAGGAAAAGGCTTGGCTCTCGGCCCAGCTCGAGGCTATCCCCCCGTCGGACTATATCGTCGTGATGTCCCACTGCTTCTTCTACTCCTCGGGCTACGTCGACGAGGAGACCGGCATGGCGTGGTACGACCACGCCGACATGCTGCGCGAGGTGGCGCCGCTCATCGCCGGCAAGGCCGACCTCGTCATCTCAGGGCACAACCACTACATGGAGTGGATCGAGGCCGACGGTACCGCCTGGGCCGTCGTCGGCGCGCTCGGAGGCAAGCCGGACCCCGCGCCGAGCTACGTATCGCCAGGCTCGGTCTGGCGGAACCAGGGCGTCTTCGGGAGGCTCGTGCTCGAGCTGACGCCCGACGGACTCGCGTGCGAGTTCCAGGACCAGGACGGCTCGCCGCTGTTCGAACGGGTCCTACGCTAGCGCGGCCTTGAGCACGAGGCGCCGTCGCAGGTAGGATGGCGCCATGTTCAACGCCCTCGGAAGCGTATTCTCGGTACTCCTGATAATAGCCCTCGGCTTCGCGCTGGCCAAGCGGGCCTGGTTCAGCGCCTCCGGCGGAGCCGGAGGCGACCCGAACGGCGGAGGAGAGGATTTCGGCGGCAAGCTGATATCGCGGCTCGTCGTCAACGTGGCCCTGCCGGCCTACATGATAGCCAACCTGATGGGCGGCTACGACAGGGCCAGGCTCCTATCGATGCTACCGGGGCTGCCGATACCCTTCCTATCGATGGCGGCGGCCTTCGCCCTGAGCGCCGCCATAGCCGCCCTGTTCAGGATACGGCCTGAACGCCGCGGCGCCTTCTCGTCGATGGCGTCGCTGTCGAATACCATCTTCATCGGCCTTCCGGTCAACATGATGATCTTCGGCGACGACAGCCTACCCTACGTCCTGCTCTACTATATCGCCAACACCGTCATGTTCTGGACCATCGGCGTCTACGGCATCGCGAGCGACGGCGCGCGCTTAGCCGGCGCCCCGCCGCCCCGGTTCCTGTCCCCGAGCGGGCTCCGCAGGCTGCTGTCGCCGCCGCTACTCGGATTCGCCGTATCCGTCGTCCTGATCATGCTCGGCATCCCCCTGCCCAAGCCGTTGCTCGATACCGCCAAGACCATAGGCTCGATGACCACGCCCCTATCGATGCTGTTCATCGGCATCGTCATAGCCAAGGTCGACTGGCGCTCGATACGCCTCGAGCGCGACCTGGCGCTCGTCACCCTATGCCGATTCGTCCTATCGCCGGCCATCGTCATACTGATGCTGCGCCTGACCGACCTGCCGATGCTCATGAAGCAGGTGTTCCTCGTGCAGTCGATGATGCCGGCGATGACCCAGACCCCGATCCTGGCCGCGTCCTATGGCGCCGACACCGAGTTCGCCGGCCTCGGTACCTCGGTGACGACCGTGCTCAGCCTGCTCGTCATCCCCGCCTGCCTCGCCCTCTCGACCGTTGCGCTATAAAAAGTTTAGTTCCTCGAACCTTGTGACGACTATCCAGCCGCGTACTTCGGCAGGTAGTCGCCACTATCCTTGAGAGGAGTCGGCGTGCTTTTCAGCCATATCCTTCTGTTGTCACTACTTAGCGCCTGCTTCGAGATGAACGGCCGACGGAGATAGATCCAACCGAGTCCAGAAGCGATCCGCCCAGCATCGATGCCCGCCACCTCGGCGTGGGTTTTCATCGGTTCCGGCGTCGCCGACGCGCTCACGTTGACCCGATACGGCTTCTGGTAGTTGTGGTACACGAGGTGCAAGGCGAAGCGCGACAGGCCGTTCGCGGCGTTCCGCGTGAAGCAGGTGCTCTCCCTGCGG
>QKAK01000156.1 GCA_003247225.1 Spirochaetota bacterium
GCGAGCGATACGCGCAGGATTGAGCCGTTCTCGAGCTTGACGCCGTCGTGGAGGTCGCCGCGCTTCGAGACGCCGTCGAGGAAGCGTATCGCGTCCCGCGCCGTCTTGCCGCGCTGGTCCGAATAGGTCTTCAGGTGGTCGAGCTCCTCGAGCACCTGGAGGGGTATCACGATCTCGTTGTCCCTGAAGGAAAGCACCGATTCAGGGTTGTGTATGAGTATGTTGGTGTCGACGACGAAGACCTTGCGCTCGCTGGAATCGGCCATGGTGCCCCCTTGTCAGGCGCTTCGCGCCACGCGTCAAGTATAGCGCGCGGCGCGGCGAGCGCAAGGCGGGCGTCCGTCAGCGCCTGGCCGGCCGCAGGTAGCCGAAGATGCTGCCGCAGAGCCCGCCTATAATGTGGCCGAATTCGCTGATGTTGTTGTCCCGGAAGGCGTTGAACACCTCCTTGCCGAGGTAGAGCACGAGGACCAGGATGAAGGTCAGCGGTATCTCGCCCTTGTTGAAGTTAGTGAACGACGACAGGAGTATCATCATGAACACGATGCCGCTCGCGCCCATCAGGCCGGTCTGGAACAGCAGGACGTTCAGGATGCCGGTCACGAACGCGGTGATCAGGGTCATGATGGCCATGCCGCCCGAGCCGTAGGCAGACTCGAGGATAGGCCCGAGCAGCAGGATGAACGAGAAGTTGGACAGGAAATGGTTGATGTCGGCGTGCCCGAGTATATGGCTGAACAGCCGCACGTACGACCGTATCGACTGCGGGTCGAAGCCTCCGCGGCCGGGCACCGAGAACCAGGCAGCCGTCAGCCCGGGGAGCAGGCTATCGAGCAGCAGCACGATCGCGCATACGAGCGTAAAGGTCAGCGTGGTCGGCGCGTTATAGCGTATCCTCATATCGTTCTCCAGCGTATAGCGGAATCAAAGCTCGAGCGATAGCGTGACCGGGCAGTGGTCCGAGCCCATGACGGCCTTGCTGATCGACGCGTCGCGCACCGCCGGGAGCAGGGCCTCGTCGACGCAGTGGTAGTCGAGGCGCCAGCCTATATCCTTCTCGCGGGCCTTCATCCGGTAGCTCCACCAGCTGTAGTGGCCCGCCTCGCCCGGATGCGAGCGCCTGAAGGTATCCGCGTAGCCGGCCGACAGGAAGCGGGTCATCCAGGCGCGTTCCTCGGGCAGGTAGCCGGGATTGCCCTCGTTGGCCTTGGGATAGGTCAGGTCGATAGGCTCGTGCGCTATGTTATAGTCGCCGGCGACCGACACGTGGCGGCCTTCGGCGACGATCGCGTCGCAGCGGGCCAGCACCGCGTCGCAGAAGCGCAGCTTGTAGTCCAGCCTGGCCCCGGCGTCCTGGGAATTCGGGAAGTACGCGCTGACGACGGTCAGACCGCCGAAATCCGCCTCGAGGTAGCGCCCCTCGTCGTCGAACTCGTCTATGCCGAGCTGCCTGACCGACCGCGGCTCCTCGAGCGCGTAGATGGCGACGCCGGAATAGCCGCGGCGCTTGGCGCTGGCCCAGTACGGCCGGTACGCGCGCCCGTCGCCAGCCGCCGGGGCGAAGAACTCCTTGCCGAGCTGCGACGGGTCGGCCTTAGTCTCCTGGAGGCAGACGACGTCGGCCGACGACGAGGCCAGCCAATCGAAGAAGCCCTTGGTAGCGGCCGCCCGTATGCCGTTCACGTTCCACGATGCCACTGTGATCATAGCCGCTCCGATTCTATGATGGTTCCTATCCTACGGGGTCACGACGATGTCGAGCTCCACCGATAGGACGACGTTATAGACCTTGCCGCGCAAGGCCATGAATTTCCTCGTCATCGAGTAGTCGCCTATCCTGAAGAACAGCGTATGCTCGCCCGGCTCCACGCTCAGGCCGCTCAGCTCCCCGGGCTCGACGACCTTGCCGTCTATAGTCACGTAGGTGCCGGCCGGCGCCTGGAACGCTATGAACGGGGCGTTCGGCGTCAGCGTGACCGTCAGCGGGGAGACGGCGCCCGCCTCGACCGGCACCGTGACGATCTCCTCGCGGTAGCCCTCGGCGCTGACCCGCACGACGCGCGGCCCCTTCTTGGCCAGGATCAGCTTGCCCGGGTTCTCGGCCAGCCTGTCGTCGATGAACACCGAGACGCCTTGGGCCTCGGCTCCGTCGCCGGTCGATACGCTGACCCTGATGCCGCCCTCGTCGCGGAGGACCGGCCTGACGGTCAGCTTGAATTCGGCGGATTCCATGGCCGGCAAGAGCCCCTTGCCGATCGGGGAGAGCTTGAACAGGAGCGGGAAATCGTCCGAACGCGCTACGGCCGGTATCAGGCTGGCGAACGGCCCGCCCTTGATGCCGTGGGAGGCTATGATCGGCAGGATCAGGCTCATCGAGACCCGCTGCGGCAGGGGCTGGGTGGATATCAGCCGGGCCTCGTAGTCGAAACGGCCGGCGGTCGGCGTCGGCGCGATGCCGGAGAACAGCGACCAGGCGATGGACGACTCGGCTCCCTGGAAGGCCTTGGGAATGCGCAGCTCGAATTCGACGCCCTGGATGAAGGTCGGATCGGCCGGGAACAGCACGGCCACCGCCTCGTTATAGCGAAGCGAGACGACGGCTCCGCCCGGGGCCTCGGACGACAGCGAGACTACCGACGACACGACGGTGCGGACTCCCTGCGGGAACGCCGTCGCTACGGAGAGGATAGCCGAGATGCACGACATCAGGACGATACGCTTCATGGCTTCAACCCGGGCAGGTACCTGGAGGGATCCTTGGCCTGGCCGCCCATCCGTATCTCGAAATGGAGATGCGGGCCGGTGGACAGGCCGGTCGAACCGACCGCTCCGATTATTGTACCCGATCGCACCGTTTGGTTCAACACGACCTTGACGGCCGATAGGTGGCCGTAGACCGTGGACAGCCCGGCGCCGTGGCCGAGCACGACGTACAGGCCGAGCGCCGGATCCTCGCCCGTCTCCAGCACGTCGCCGTCGCGCGCGGCGACCACGTCGGATCCTAGCGGCGCGGCCAGGTCGACGCCCTCGTGCATCCGGTCGTGCCCGTCTATCGGGCTGCTCCTGTAGCCGTATCGGCTCGTCAGGAGGCCCGCCGGCAAGGGCATGCGGAAACCGACGTTCAGGAAGAACGAACGCTCGGTCGCGTTGAGCCTGGCCCCGGGCAGGAAGCGTAGCGCTACCGCGCCCCCTCCCCTCCTGACCGTCAGCGAGCCGTCGGCCGGCAACCCGGACGACCTGCCGGCCGCGAGGATGGTCTCGAAATCGCTCGTCGGCGACGACGCCACGAATAGGCCGGCTATCGACGGCACGAGTACGGCCTCGCCCGGCTCGAACGGTCGCGGGCGGCTCAGGCCGTTGAGCGTGGCCAGGGTATCGTACGGTATATTCAGCCGGGCGGCCACCGCGAAGAGGTCCTCGCCGCCGGAGGCTATCCAGCGGCAGATGAACAGGTCGGGGTACGGCGACGAGGTCCGTTCGGCGCGGTACGACTGGGCCAGCGCGTCCTGCAGCTGGACGTAGACGACGTCGCGGGGGCCGAGGCTGCGGATGAGCGGGTACTCGGAGGCCGAGCGCGCGCCGGGCGCCTGGGCGAACGCCGTATAGGCCGCGGCCGAAGCCATGATCGTCGCGGCGAGGAGGAAACGCGACGACGGCGCTATCACTCGCGCGCCGGCCGATCGGCGGCCGCGCCCCCTCGCCGTCGGAGCTTCGCTAGGATCGACCACGCGACGAAGGCGATCAGCGCGGCGGAGGCGGCCAGGGTATAGACGCCGGTATGCTCGGTGGCCAGGTACCAGAGCGGCCATACCGCCGCGGCGGCCAAGGCCGCGACGGCCGCGGCGCCGGCGAGACCGATCGCGGCGCCCCTTAAAGCGCCGCGCGCCTTCCTAACGCCCGATACGCCGGCCGGCTCGCCTCGCTCGGAGGGGTTCATACGGCCCCCTTGCCGAGCGCCAGGGGTATGAGCCGCATATACGCGACGGCGAGCGCGCCTTCCTCGAGGCCGAGCTTACGCACCGTCTTGTCCAGCAGGGCTCCCGGGACCTGGCCGCCCTCTACGGCCGCGTACAGCTCCGCGACGACCGGCTTATGCTTCCACCTACGAGCCAGGGCGGCGCAGAGCGCCTCCGCCTCGGCCCGCTCCTCGTCGCCCAGGCTCGTACCCGGCGCCGCCTTATAGAAGGCCGCGGGACCGAGGGCCAGAGCCTCGTCGCGCCAGGCCTCGAGCAGGTCGACGACGCGGCTCTCCGAGAAGAAGGCCCCGTCGATCTCCCTCCGCAGCCGCAGCACGGCGTCGAGGTGCCGAGGCGACGACAGGGCCCTGCGCTCGCTGGCGAAGAATACCGCCGCCGCGGACAGCGAGCCGAGCAGCAGCTCGTCTATCAGCGGTACCGGGTCGCGTACTACGATCGACAGGAACAGGTAGACCGCGACGAAGGTCGCCGTGGTCATCGCCAGCCGCAGATAATAGCCTTTATTAAGGAAATAGCGCCTCGTGCCGCGCTCCATCGCCGCGTACAGGGCCGTCCTGATGCCGTCGGCGTCGCGAGGCGCGGCGCCGGAGCCGTAACGCCCGACGACGGATCCCGGCTCGGCCGAGTCGAAGGTCTCGGGGCTATCGTACGGATGGAGCAGTACGGGGCCGTCTCCGCCTATCGCGAAGACGTAGTTCGTTTGGCTCATGTGGATTTTAAAGTACGATCGGCCGGTCCGCCCTGTCAAGCGCCGCGATGCGCCAGCACCGACTCGGCCAAGGCCTTCAGCGACTTGTCCTCGGGCACCGCGCCCGATACGGCGTCGCGGTTGAGCGTATACACGCCGTCGACCATCACGATCGCGTCGCCGGGCGCCTCGGCGGCGTCGGACGCCTCCGGCTCCAGCGGGACCACGTCGAGCGCCTCTCCGTCGGCCACGGCCGGCAGTTCCTCGACGGCGGCGCCGGGCCATTCGACCCTATGATAGGATATGGCGCTGATGATCTGCCTATAGGTAGAGCCGACGAGCGGTTCGAGGTCGGCCGCCTCGTCGTCCTCGAGCTCTGGGGCCTGCAGTTCCTCGATGCGCTCCCGCTGCTCGTCGGTCAGCATCGTTATCTCGTCGCCGAGCTCCTCGTCCTGGCTCTCGGCCGGCGCGATGCGCTGGTACACCTGCTGCTCGAACGAGCCGTCGTCGAGCTCGAGGAAGCCGTCCTCGTCGCGGTAGCCCTCGAGAGCGCTCAGGTCGAGCGTACTCAGGAACAGGTCGAATTCGACCTCCTCGAGCAGCTCGGCCATATCCTCGGCGTCGGAGGCTTCGACCATCGCCCC
>QKAK01000224.1 GCA_003247225.1 Spirochaetota bacterium
AAGGTCATATACTTACAGATGCTTCAAGAAGGCCCGCGCTAGGAGCGGAGTCCACGGAAGCTTGTTCGTAGTCCATAAGGAGGATCGAATGAAGAAGATAGTACGCATCGGAGCGATCGCGCTGATCGCGTTCGCCGCCATCGGAGTCATGAGTTGCGATTGGCTCATTAGCGCCGTGGTCATGGGCGTCAACGGCAAAGCCGTAAATGTGTTGGCAGAGGTTACCACGACCGACGAGTACTGGAAGGGCGAGAGCTCATCCGGTACCGCCGTTACGCTCCAGGGCGCGACGATCACGTTCACGAGCCTTAAGGAAGGTGATTCGACCACGTACTCGACGAGTGTCGGCTCTGACGGTACTTGGTATCTATCAGGCGTCAATGCCGGTAAATATCGCATTACTGGTTCGGCTACCGGCTGGACCTTCATCCCGATGGATATCGAGATCTCCGGTTTCATGAGCGAGGTAACGACCGATGTGCTCGCGTATCCTACGCCTAGCGGTGACCCGCTGATGGTCATCGTGCGCTGGACCAACGAGCTCGTGGATATCGACTCCCATATGATCATCGATACCGATACCGACCTGACTGCTTATGCAGACCACGTATATTTTAATAAGACGTCTAATACTCTCCCCGCAGCGGACACTGTTATGCTCGATCGCGATGTCAAGTATCCGCTGTCCACCAGCACGAGCCTGAACGGCTATCCCGTCGAGACGATCCGCGTCACCCAGAACCCCTTCGGCTCGGGTTCTACCGGTCAGCTCCGCTACTACCTGCAGTCCTACTCGTACTATAACGGCACGTCCCAGGTGACCACGAATACGACGCTCACCGGCGACCCGACGGCTACCTACACCGGCGACGCCGACGCCACCGTCTACGTGATGCTCGGCACCGAGCACTACGGCACCTGGACCATGCCTATCGACACCGCCGAGAAGACGCTCGGTATCCTCAAGATCGACGTTTCCGGGACCTCAACGGCGACGAACTACGTGATCAAGTCGTTCGGCAACGAAGGCGATGCACCTAAGGCCATCGGATCCGTGAGCCTATCTCCCGTCGTCGTAGACGAGATCCGCTAAGCGTTGTAGCGTAGTCTATACGCGGCTCCCGGTCCGGGGGCCGCGTTTTGTAACCGTGGGGCTCGGGCCCGGGTTTGATTAGGGCGGGGCGACCGGTAGCCGCGCCAAGGAGTGAGCATGAAGAAGCTGCTTTTCGTAGCTATGATAGCGCTGCTGGCCCTGCCCGGGGCCGTGTTCGCGCAGCGGACGGCCACGCAGTCGGTCGCCCCGGCCAGCTACCAGCTGACGATACAGGTCAACGTCAAGGGAGCGTCGATCTTCGTCGACGGCGGCCAGCTCAAGGGCAACGTGGCGACGGTCACGGCCGGCAACCATTCGGTGATGGTCAAGGCTCCGGGCTACCTGGACTTCTCGACGACGGTCAGCGTGAACGGCAACATGACGCTGCCGGTGACGATGCAGGCCGCGTCCAACGTCAAGGGCGCGCAGGTGCTGCTGAACGGCAAGGCCGCCGGCAATACGCCGTTCAATACGCAGCTGCCGCCCGGCACCTACACGGTGACGGTCCAGGCGCCAGGCTTCCTCGGGTATAACGAGAGCTTCACGATGTCCGGCGCCAAGAGCATCAACGTGACGCTGCAGCCGGCCACCTTCCAGCTGTCGGTCAACGCCAACGTCAAGGGCGCCCAGGTGCTGCTGAACGGCGGCATGGCGGGCAACGCTCCGTTCAACACGCAGCTGTCGCCCGGCACCTACACCGTGACGGTGCAGGCCCCCGGCTTCAACTCGTACAGCGAGAGCTTCACGCTGACCGGCCCCAAGGTGATCAGCGTCACGCTGCAGCCGGCGATGGGCACGGTCACGATCGCGCTGCCCGCGGCGAGCGTCAACACCGACATGAAGGGCGGGCACTGGAGCCAGATCCAGGTCTACGTCGACGGAGCGATCCAGAAGGGCCAGATCATCCAGCTGCCGCCCGGGCGGCACCTGATCCGCGTCACCTCCGGCGGCCTCCAGGTCGAGGGCTTCTACGACATCCAGGCCGGCGTGAGCTACACGATCGAGCCGTTCATGGGGCTTAACCTGAGGCAGTGACCGGCGGCCGCGACGCGGCCTATCGGGATTGCTTTAGCCGCCGGGCGTCGCCCCGGCGGTTTTTTTATCGGCATATCGTCGACCTCGGCCGAAGGGCGTACGATCGGGCGCCGTATTGTGGCGGGACGCCGCTCCGCGATAGTATGGACGCATCGTATGCACGACTGGAAACGCTCCTTCTACGCGATCTGGGCGGCGGAATTCATAGCGCTGGCCGGCTTCGCGACGACGACCCCGATAATACCGCTGCGCCTCATGGCGATGGGCCTGACCGAGGCCACCGGCCTCAACTTCTGGGCGGGCCTGACCCAGGCCGGGGCGGCCCTCGGCATGATGCTGTTCGCGCCGATCTGGGGCAGCCTGGCCGACAGCTACGGGCGCAGGCTGATGCTGCTGCGGGCGATGTTCGGCGGCGCCGCGCTGATCGGCCTGATGGCGCTCGCGACCGAGCCCTGGCAGCTCGCGGCGCTGCGGACCCTGCAGGGCTGCGTGACCGGCACGACGGCCGCCGGCACGGTGCTGACCGCTTCCATCGTGCCGGAGAAGGAGGCGGGCTACCGCCTCGGCCTCCTGCAGATGGCCATCTACCTCGGCAGCTCGACGGGGCCGCTGCTCGGCGGCGTCGTGTCCGACGCGTTCGGGCTGACGGCTAACTTCGCCGCCACGAGCGCGCTGCTCCTGGCGGCCGGCCTGATCGTGACGCGCTTCGTCCGCGAGGAATTCGAGCCGAAGCCGCGCTCGGGCTCCGTCCTGCGGAACGCGGCGCCCGACTTCTCGCCGCTCCGCGGTAACCCGCTGCTCGGCTCGCTGATGGGCGTCGTGTTCGCGGCGCAGTTCGCGGCGGCCGTCGTCACCCCGATGCTGCCGCTGTTCGTCGTCAAGCTGACCGGGGGCCTGTCCGGCGCCGGCTCGGTCTCGGGGCTGATCATCTCGGCCGGCTCGGTCTCCGGCGCGGTCGCGGCCGCGCTGATCGGCAAGGTATCGGGGCGGCTCGGCTACGGGCGGACCCTGCTCGCGTGCATGATAGGGGCGACGGTCTTCACGGTGCCGCAGGGCTTCGTCTCGACGCCCTGGCAATTGCTGTGGCTGCGGCTGGCGGCCGGCGTGTTCCTCGGCGGCACCATGCCGAGCGTCAACGCGCTGATCGCGACGTCGTGCGCCAGGGACCGGCAGGGCTCGGCCTACGGACTGTCGTCGTCGATGTCGAGCGCCGGGGCGGCGCTGGGGCCGGCGGTCGGGGCGACGCTCGCGACCGTCGCCGGATACCCCTCCGTTTTCTTCGCGACGAGCGCTATACTGGGAGCGATCGGGTTCGCGGTGGCAGCCTCGATGCGGAGGCGCGGCCCGGCGGCGGCGTGACGGAGGCGGAACGGTGAGCAGACTGGAACGGGTACTGGCGGTCGTCCTGGCGGCGGTCGTCGTCGCGATAGCGACCGGATCGGCGTACGCCGCGATAACCGGCTCGAGGGCCAGGAAGCTGGCTCGCGAGGCGGTGCCGGCGGCGGCGGCCGGGGGCGGGGTCTACGACGGGCTCGGGCGGCTGCGGGCCCGGACCGCCGACGACGACCCGGCCGTGGTGGTCGTCGATATGGCCTTCCCGTACGACGCGTCCGACCGCCAGTTCGGCGAGGAGCTGTCCAGGCGGCGGGGCGACCTGCGCGACGCGGTCGTGGCCTACCTCGGCTCGAGGCGGGCCGACGAGCTCGGCGCCGGGAACGAGGCGGCAGTCAAGGCCGCGCTGCGCGATACCCTCAACGCGATCCTATCGCTCGGCTCCGTCGAGGAGCTGTACTTCGCCGAATTCAACGTGATCAGGTAGCCCGGCGCCCGGCCGGCGCGGCGGCGACCGGCTCAGGCCTCGCCGCGGACCTCCAGCTCGAGCTCTTCCAGGAAGCGCCTCATGCGCTCGTGCCGCTCCGCCGCGATGGCGCGGCCGCTCGCGGTGTAGAGCCGGTCCTTCAGCCTCGACAGCTTGATCTCCCACTCGCGCTGCAGCGAGTCGTTCTCGGCGGCGTTGTTCGACGGGTCGACGCCGGCCCAGCCCTCCGGCCGGTAGTGGACCGAGCGGCCGTGCTCGCCGAGCCAGAGGTAGGCGCGCGCCACGCCGACCGCGCCGAGCGAGTCGAGCTTGTCGGCGTCGTAGAGGCAGGCCGCCTCGACGCTGGCGGGCTCGCGGCCGCGGCGGTGGCGGTGCTGGAGCACCGCCGACAGGATGCGCTCGGTCAGGGGCGGCTCGAGGCCGAGCGACTCGAGGAAGGGCCGCGCCAGCTCGACCGACAGCTCCTCGTGGCGGTCGGGGTCGGGGCCGATGCGCGGCTCGAGGCCGCGGCCTATGTCGTGGAGCAGGGCCGCCATCCTGACGACGAATAGGTCTGCGCCCTCCTCCGCGGCCAGGCGCTCGGCGATGGCGAGCACGCGCTCCACGTGGGAGAAGTCGTGGCACGGGGGCGTGCCGGCGTGCCTGGCGGCCGCGAACTCGCGGGCCAGTCCGAGCGCCTCGTCCGGGGCGGCGGCCGGGAGGCCGCGGGTCGTTTCGATCATGGCCAGAGCATATACCCGGGCCGGGGAGTATTGCCAGGGCGGGCGCGAACCGTTATACCGTCGGTATGCAGGTAGAGATGCTCGCGCTCTGCGACTACGCCCAGGACGTGCTCGGGAAGCTCACGGTGATAGGCGCCTTCGACGCGATCACGGCCAGGGAGTTCCCGTCGACGCACCCGCTCCTGTGCGTCGCCGCGCGGATACGGTTCCAGGTCTACGAGCTCGGGCGCCGCGAGCTGCGCGTCGAGCTCGTGGACGCGTCGGGAGACCCGATGGTGCCGCCCGTCGAGGGCGTGATGAACGTCAACGGCATAGGCGGCGGCTCGGCCTGCGCCAACATGGCGCTGAACATGGCCAACCTGCGGCTGGAGCGCGAGGGCGCCTGGCGGCTGGTCCTGTACGTCGACGGCCAGGAGAGGGCGTCGGTACCGCTGTTCGTGAGGAAGGCCGGCCCGCGCGGCCCAGCGGAGGGCTAGGCGCTAGCCGGCGAAGGCGAGCAGGGCGGCCTCGGCCACCCGCGGGTGGAACTGGCGGCCGGCGCCGGCGCTGATCTCGGCGATCGCGTCGCGGATCGGGCGGGCCGGGCGATAGGCCCGGTCGCTGGTCATCGCGTCGAAGGAGTCCGCCAGCTGGAGGATGTAGGCCGATAGCGGCAGCTGGTCTCCGGCGAGGCCCTCGGGATAGCCGCCGCCGTCGTAGCGCTCGTGGTGGCGCAGGGCCAGCTCGACGACCCGGCCGAAGCCGCTGATGCCGCCGAGTATCTTGGCCGAGTTGACCGGGTGCTGCTTGACGATGGCGTATTCCCTATCGTCGAGCCTGTCGGGCTTGCGCAGTATCTCGGACGGCACGCCGATCTTGCCGATGTCGTGGAGCAGGGCGGCCGTGTGCAGGTCGCGCAGCTCCGGCGGCTCGAGGCCCAGGACCATGCCGAGGCGGCCGCTGAGCGCCGCGACCCGCCGGCCGTGGCCGTTGGTATAGCTGTCGTTCACCTCGATCGCCGAGATCAGCGAGCCTATCACCTCGCGGTAGTGGCTTGTCTCCTGCTCCTGCCTGAGGCGCTGGGCGTAGAATTCGGATATGAGCCAGGCGTAGTACTGGAGTATCTTGCGCGAGAAGCGGCCGAAGCCGCCGTCGTCGAATTTCTCGAGGCTGATCAGCCCGAAGGTCTTGCCCTCGGCCCGGATGGGCGCGTACAGCGTGCGGAAGCCGCCGTCGGTGCCGAGCCTCCTGAACAGCTCGAGCGTGTCGGCGCTGAAGGCCGCGGGGCTGCGATTGATAATGAGCGTCTCGTAGGCGCTGAATTTACCGCTGTCGTCTATCGTGAAATCGACGAAGGCCTCGCTCTCGCCGAAGGTGAGGTTGGATAGGACGGCCTCGTCGTAGCCGCGCGAGTAGATAGGGCGATACCTGCCGTCCCGCAGCTCGTACAGCGAACCCTTCTGCGCCTCCGGGATAAGTACGAAGGCGGCCTCGAAGACCTGCTTGAGGAACGCGCTCTTATCGAGCAGGTGCAGGTTATCGAGCGAGTCGATGATTATGGAGAGTTTATCGTAGAGAACGTCGTCGTCGCGCAGGGCTTGTTCGACCAGCGGCGTCATGTCCGTACTCACGTGGCGCGGCCTCCTCAGGCTAATGCTCGAGATGGTTTTGCGTTCGTTGGTTTACATGGGCGACATGGGACGCGCGGATCGGAACAGCCTCGAACCAGTCAAGCGTTTATAGCAAGTAACTAATCTTCTGTATAGGCACTGATTAGACTCTTTAGACAGAATCGATATATGTTTTTTATTATCTATACTGCATGGTGACACGATCTACAAAGCAACTATCAAATATGTTTCATTATGAAACATTATGACGGTCGAAATGATACGATTTGTTTCGTGCGTCGCCATGATCTACGCGCCAATCTGTTCGCGGCGCGTATCAGGATCGCTTGCGCAGTCAGCAGCCTAGGT
>QKAK01000108.1 GCA_003247225.1 Spirochaetota bacterium
GCGTCCGTGCTGATCCTCGCCTCGCTCTGCGTAGCGACCGGCCTGTTCGCGGACGCGGCGGCCGCCGCGGTAAGCAGGCTGCTCGGGGCGCCGACGCCGGCGAACGGCGCGTTCACGGCCGCGAACCTGCTCAAGACGCTCCGGAGCGCGGCTCTCGGCGCGGCGGTATTCGCGGCGGCCTTGTCTCCCCCCGGGAAACGGGTAGCGGCGGCCGTACGGGGGCGGCCGCGCAGCTTCGCCGGCCTGGCCATGGCGTTCCTCGGAGGGCTCGCCGCGCTCGCGGCGGCCTTGGTCGCGCTCGGCTAGTCGCTCCAGCCGAGCGCGGCGCAAAAAAAGGCCCCGGCGTAGCCGGGGCCCATCGTATTCCGAATCAGTCCTTAATAGGACTTGCCATCGCGGGGCTTGCGGGACTTGCGAAGGAGCTTGCGCTTCATGGCCTTCTCCTTGCGGTTCCTGATGGTAGAAGGCTTCTCGAAGAACTCGCGCTTCTTCCACTCGCGGATGATGCCCTCTTTCTCGACCATGCGCTTGAAGCGCTTAATGGCCTTCTCGAGCGGCTCGTTATCGTCGACTAGTATCTGGCTGATAGAAAATCACCTCCCCTCGATAGCGGGCACTATTGTACGGATCCACGGTACTTTGTCAAGGCCGACGAGGGCCTCCGGGTCGCAGGCCTGGCCCATGACGCGCAACTCCCAGTGCAGGTGGGGCCCCGTGGCCAGGCCGGTCATGCCGACCTCGCCGAGCGGAGCGCCTCGCGGGACCACCGCGCCGAGCGTCAGCCCCGGATCGAAGCGGTCCAGGTGCATATAGATGCTGTAGGTCCCCGGCAGGTGCTCCAGGATGACGGTCTTGCCGGTCACGATGCGGTCCTCGATCATGACGACCCTGCCCCGGCCCGGGGCGACGATAGGGCTTCCGGCGGGGCAGCCGTAGTCGACGCCGTTATGCGTCGACGCTTCTACGCCGCCGTCGGCGTAGATATAGCGCCGGCGCATGCCGAACAGGGTGGTGCGCCGCTCGGTCGCCACCGGCATCGAGAAGCCGGAGTCGAGGAAGGCCGCCGACGGATCGACCGACGCGAGCAGGGCCTGGTAGCGGATGGCCTGCTCGGTCTTCGCGGGGTCGGGGTCGACCCTGATGCTCGTCAGCGCCTGGTCGAGCCGGAGGTCCTGCCGGCCGAACTCGCGGTCGCCGATATAGAATCGGGCGCCCGCCACGGCCTCGCCGTCCGGTCCCCTCGCCACCATCGAGGCCTCCCCGAGCGGCGCGGCTATAGGCGCCGACAGCAGGAACAGGACGACGCCATACCGTCCCGGCGCGGCGGACGGCCCCGCGTACGGGACGTCGCGGCCGAGCGCGGCGATGCCGGGCCGGAGCCTCGGCGCCGCGAAGCCGCGGTAGGTCGGGCCGTCCGTGCCGTCGGCGTACCGCACCGATAGCTCGTACGCTCCCGCCGGGCCCTCGAGCGCAGGCAGCGCCAGCGTCGCCACGCCCGGCTCGCCGCGCCTGATGCCGTCGGGCGGCGAGAGGACCGGTACGGGCTGGGCGGCGATCGGGGCGATCGCCGCCGCGACGAAGCACAACAGGGTCGGTAAGGCCTTCATGGCGCGAGTCTATACGGCCGGGCCGTCGAGCGCAACCGCGCGTCGGCGTTACGAACCTGATGTACAGCGATACGGCCCTTGCCCGGTCGCCCCGCTCCGGCTATAGTCGACCCATGCAGATCCATCTCTCCCTGCGCCGATCAGGAACCGCCCTGATCTACGGCATCCCCCTCTGGTACCGCATAGCCGCGTCCGTCATCGCCCTGACGCTGGCCGTCTCGTCGTCCATCTCCGGAGCCCCGAGCCTCGGCGCGCTCGTCGTCGTGGCCGTGGCCGCGGCGGCCGCGCTCTATCAGGAGCGCTGGAGCTTCGACGCGGCCAGCGGCGAATGCTCCGGCAGGGTAGGCTTCGTCTTCGCGGCGCGCGGCCCTTCGTTCAAGGCCGACGAGGTAGCCCGCGTCAGGCTCGACACGTTCGCCAAGGGCAGGCTCGACCAGAACGACCTTCCGCCGGACGATAAGCTGCCGCACGGCTCCCAGACGAGGCTGATCGTCGACCTGAAGGACGGCGAGAGCTACATGATCGACTCGGTTCCGGTCAAGCGCCGATCGGGGCTCGAGCTCAGCGCCCGCGCGATCGCCGAGGCTCTCGGGACGAGGCTGGAATAGCGTCGGCCGGGAGCGGCCTCCGGCGTCGGCCCTAGAGCGGGCGCCGGCCATCCGGCTTGACAAGGCTTTCTTCCATGATAAGATGAACGCATCGTCCTACTCATAGCACGAATCCATGATGGGTTCGTTTCGCCTTCGGCCTTAACCGGCGTCACCGGGCGAACTGTCCATCGACCGAGACGCGCTACGATCAAGCGACGATGAAATAAGGAGGATCTAATGCTCATACTGCTCGCGGACGCGTTCAAGGCCGACCTGCCGAAACGCCTCGAGGCCTTCGGCGAGGTAACCAGCGACCTCGGCCGGGTCGCCGACGCCGAGATCATCATCGTCCGATCGAAGACGAAGGTCGATAAGGCGATGATGGACAAGGCCCCGAAGCTCAAGTTCATCATCCGCGGCGGCGTCGGCGTCGACACGATAGACGTCGAGTACGCCAAGTCCAAGAACGTCGCGGTCGACAACACCCCCGAGGCCTCGAGCCTCGCGGTAGCCGAGCTGGCGTTCGCGCTGATGATATCGCTGCCGAACCACGTCGCCGAGGCGGACGCGTCGATGAAGCAGGGCAAGTGGCTCAAGAAGGAGCTCGAGCGCACCGAGCTGGCCGGCAAGACCCTCGGCCTCGTCGGCATCGGCCGCATCGCCCGCGAGGTAGCCGTCCGCGCCAAGGCCTTCGGCATGCGCGTCATCGCCTACGACAAGTTCGTCGAGAAGTCGGACGCCGCGGAGATGATGAGCCTCGATAAGGTGCTGGCCCAGTCCGACTACATCAGCCTCCACACCCCGCTTACCGACGAGACCAAGGGCATGATCAACGCCAAGGCCCTCGCCTCGATGAAGAAGGGCGCCTACCTCGTCAACACCTGCCGCGGCAAGGTCGTCGTCGAGGAGGACATCGTCGCCGCGCTCGAGAGCGGCCAGCTGGCCGGCTACGGCACCGACGTATACTATTCCGACCCGCCCGAGAACACGCCGCTCGCCAAGGCGCCCCGCGTCGTCATGACGCCGCACCTCGGCGCGTCGACGGCCGAGAACCTGGACCGGCTGGGCGACTGCATCGTCGAGCGCGTCCAGAAGTACTGCAAGAAATAAGGAGGGCTATACCATGAAGCGCGTAATCAACTATTCAGCCGGCCCCGCCGGCATCCCGGTAGAGGTGCTCGAGCAGGCCCGCGACGAGATGCTCGACTGGAACGGCACCGGCTGCTCCGTCATGGAGGTCTCGCACCGCGGCAAGGACTACGACGCCCTGCACATGGGCACGATGGACCTATTCCGCGAGCTGGCCGGGCTCGGCCCCGACTACAACGTGCTCTTCTGCACGGGCGGCGCGTCCACCCAGTTCCTGATGCTGCCGATGAACTACCTCGGCGCCGGCAAGGAAGCCGACTACGTCGTTACCGGCAACTGGTCGCAGGCCGCCGTCAAGGAGGCCAAGCGCTACGGCAAGATCACCCACCCGGCCGACATGCACCTCGGCGACGGCATGTTCGTCGCCATCCCGAAGCAGGGCGAGCTCAAGCTCAACCCGGCCGCCGAGTACGTCCACTACACCTCGAACAACACCGTCGAGGGCACCGAGTGGCACTACGTCCCCGACGTCAAGGGCAAGCCCCTCGTCTGCGACATGTCGAGCGACATCTTCAGCCGCCCGGTCGACTTCAAGAAGTTCAGCATGATCTACGCCGGCGCCCAGAAGAACCTCGGCCCGTCGGGCGTCACCGTCGTCGCCGTCAAGGACGACTTCCTCCAGAAGGCCCACGACGACCTGCCGACCATGATGTCGTACAAGGTGTTCAAGGAGAAATTCTCCATGCACAACACCCCGCCCTGCTTCTCCATCTACATCCTGAACCTGGTGATGAAGTGGCTCAAGAAGAACGGCGGCCTCGAGGCGATGGGCAAGATCAACGAGCAGAAGCAGAAGCTGCTGTACTCGGCGATCGACGGCTCCGCCGGCTACTTCAAGGGCACCGCTAACGTCGACTCGCGCTCCTGGATGAACGTCGACTTCAAGCTCCCGACCCCCGAGCTCGACGCCAAGTTCGTCTCCGACGCCAAGGCCGCCGGCATCATCCAGACCAAGGGCTACAGGACGATGGGCGGCATCCGCCTGTCGTGCTACAACGCCGTCAGCCTCAAGGACGTCGAGACCACCGTGCAGTTCATGCAGGACTTCAAGGCCAAGAACCCGGCCTGATATAATGCAAGCTTAAAGACGTTACCACGGAGACACGAAGGCACGGAGCTGAAGAAAATGGAGGATGAGAGATGAGAAAGGAAAATATTCCTTTGCGCTCTATCTTAACCTCATTTCCCTTCGTGTCTCCGTGCCTCCGTGGTCTGATTCTTCTTTTCTTTGTTCAGGCAGGTTAAACCATGAAGGGCAAGCGCGACGTACCGGAGATGAGCAACGCCGACCTGAAGCGCATGCTCGACCAGACGATGATCCGCTTCGAGAATTGGCGCATCGAGGTGGAGCGCAAGCCCAACCCGATGATGATCCATTCGCTCAAGAACATCATGTCGATCATCGAGACGGTCACGTCGATGGCCGACCGCCGGGTGGAGTACTCCTACAAGGCCCTGGTCACGCGGATGGCCGAGCTGATGCACGAGACGGCGGAGCTGAACATGGCCATCGTCGACTCGCTCGAGGGCGACGACTCGATCGACGAGGAGGAGCTCAAGCTCGTATCGAACCGGCTGTTCAAGCTGATCAACGCGGCCGCCGAGCTGGCCCGGCTCGTGCAGGAGCATTTCGGCTCTCCGGAGCTGGCCGCGGCGGCGGGGCGGAACCTGCTCCCGAAGCCGGGCGACGATACGGCCCCCGCGGGCGGGCGCTAGCGCGCCTCGGCTTTACGGCGCTTACGCTAGCCCGCCTATTCGGCCGATAGCCGGCCCAGGAGGGCGTCCGCCCTCGCCCTCCAGCGCTCCATCTCCGCCCGGGACTGCCTGACGAACGAGGCGGATTCCGGCGTCCCCAGCACGGCCCGCATCTCGCCCTCGCCGCGGAAGGTGGCCAGCCTGAACCCGTTGACGTAGTCCTTGCGCCTGGTCAGGTAGACCTGCTCCTCGACGAAGCGGGTGGTATCCATGAACCTGGTCACTTCCTTGGCGAACGCGGCCTCCTCGAGGTCGACGACGCCGAGCAGGTCGCACATCGTCGCCCACGCGTGCTGGGCCTTATCCAGCGGGTACTCGGCCCATAGCCTGGCGTACTCGGCGTGCATCTCGCCCCAGCCGCCCACCTTGCCGTCCTTGACGTCGGCGACCAGGGCCTCGACCTTGGCGCGCGGCACGAGCTGGCCGCCGAGGTTCTCCCACTCGCGCACCCGCTCGCCGGACAGCACGTCGCCGGCGTCCTGGAAGGTGGCGTCCGGGCGTTCGGCGAAATACGCGATGAGCACGCGCATCGCGTACCACCGGAGCAGGTGCCGATACGCCTTGTAGGCGCGCCTGGGCTTCTGGATGATCACGCGGCGCCTCGAATTCTCGATGCCGTAGCCGAGGACCTCGAGCGCGTCGACGTCCTCCTTGGGGCCGAGCAGCAGCTCGCGTCCCTTGGCCCTGGCCGCCTCGTCGTCGGAGCCCTCGACGACCGCCTCGGCGCCGCCAGACGCCCGGTACCAGGCCGTCCCGACGAAGCGCTCGAGCAGCCCGAGCGCGCCGAAGGCCTCCTCGGCTATGTCGGGCGCGAAGGGCGAGAACTCGATGTTCTGGCCGCGGCTCTGCCGCTTGTCCCGCGCGACGAACTTGCTCTCGTTGCGCAGGAGCGCGTACATGTTGTACATCCACCAGTAGGCGGGCATGATCTCCAGCCTATCCCTGGCCGCGTCGTCGGCCACCAGCGCGAACGGGAACGGCACGTCCAGCTCGAAGCGGTAGGCGCCCTTGGCCAGGAGGCAGTACGAGGCGAAGCGCGAGCTGTGCTTGACCGAGGTGGACAGGCCCGGCCAGAAGCCGCGCCCGGCGTCTATCTCGCCGTCGTTGGCCCGCGAGTTGTGGTTGGAGCCTATCGTCGCCCCGGCGGCCATGTTCGACTGCCCCCGGACCAGCGACGCGATCAGGAAGCTGGTATTGTGGTGCTGCTCGTGCGCGGGGAAGATCAGGTTGTTGAGCATCTCGCAGCACGAGACGGTCGAGTTGTCGCCGAGCACCGAGTGTATCAGCCTGGCGCCGTACTTGAGCGCCGAGTTCGTGCCCATCACGAAGCGGACGGCCTTGCAGCCGTAGAACACCCGGCAGCCGTAGCCGATGATGCCGTTGACCAGCTCGACGCCCTCGCCGATCTGGGTGCGCTCGGCCTCGCTCGAGTTGATCGTCAGGTTCTTGAGCTTGTTGGCGCCCTTGATGTAGGCGCACTCGCCTACCCGCACGTCCTTGACGATGCGGTTGCTCTTGAGCACGCTGCCGGAGCCTATCACGCCGTATTCGCCGCGCCGGTGCTCGAAGGCGGCGTCGGTCATCTCCTCGAAGCGCTCCATCAGCGCGGCGTCCTCGCGGCGCTTGGCCCAGAGGTACGCGTCGGCGCAGAGCATGCCGTCGAACGGCAGCACCGAGCGGCCGCCGGCCTCGTTCATCAGGTCCAGCCTGATACGGACGTCCTCGGCCTCGCCTTCCTTGATGATGCCGTTGCCCCACTTGGCGTGGTCGGAGACGTGTATCTCGTCGTTGTTCATCAGGATGCAGCGGTCGCCGACGATGTAGTGCGCCAGGTAGATGCACGAATGCACGGCGCACTGGTCGCCGATGTCGCAGGAGATGACGCGGGAGTTGGTGATGCCGGCCGGGATCATCATGTCGTGGTGCTCGAGCACCACGCGCTCGAGGCTGCCTATCCTGACGAGGCCGGCGAATTCGCTGTTGCGTATCAGGGTGGCGTCGAACGGCTCCCGCACGAGCAGCTTGCCCCAGTCGGAGCAGCGGTTGCCGTTCTTTATGAGTATCTCGACGTCGAGATGGCGCAGGGGGCGGTACGAATCCAACGGCTTGTCGAGCTGGGCGTTCCTGAGCCGATACTCGCTCTCGCCGGCCTCGAGGAACTTGTCGGCGACGAACCCGTAGCCCAGTACGGCCTCGGAGTGTACAAGGATGTCGTTCATGGCGGCCTTCCAGACGTTCGGTAATGGGGAGCGGGCCTCCCCTCGGCCTTAATCGTAACCGTAACGGCCGAGCTTTTCAACACGCGGCGGGGACGCGAGGAGCACCGGCTCCGGCGCGTTCCGACGCCCGACCCGGTATTATTGACAAAGCGGCGGAGGGCGTGACATGGTTTAGCCATGGGCGCACCCGTGTACGCGGTCGACGATCCGGCGGACCTGGACGTCGAGAAGGCCGCCTTCGAACTATTCCCCCTCCTCGTCGGCACGGACAACTCGGTGCTCCGCCGCGAGTACGGATCGGCCCTGGCCGACATCATCGGCGGCCCGGGGGCCTTCAGGAAATACGTCGTCGGCAACGCCGGCGACCTGGCCCTCTGCCGCGCCCGCCTCCTGGAACGGTTCCGCGACAACGTGCGGCTGCTCGTCGCCAAGACGTGGGTGGACGGCAAGGACGAGGCGGGCAAGTCCGAGGCGCTCGGCCTGCTCGACTCCTTCGTCGGCATGGTGGACGCCGGCGACTACCCGAACGCGGTGCCCGCCTTCGCTCGCCTCGCGGGGGCCGTGGCGTCCCTGCTGTTCGGCGACGAGGCCGACGATCCTAGTTTCATCGACTACGTCTTCCGCATCGACCCGAGGCTCGGCATCTTCTACTGGTACGTCGACCGGCTGCGCGAGCAGGGACGGGCCGACCCGGAGCTGGCCGCGCTCGAGCTGCTGATAGGCGTATACGCTCTCGCCAGCTTCTAGCCCGGGCCGCGGCGCTCCCGAATTCGCTCAAGATCCGCGGGCGGATGTCGATACTATCGTCGAGGGGCATCGTATCGCTCCCGCGGCCGCCGGTGGCCGCGAGGCGCGGGCCCGTTCGAATGCCGGGGGGCTAGCAGACCGTGTCGAGAATCGGCTCAATGAATGACGATCGGACGCGCCGTACGGTGATGACCGTGATCGGCGGCGCCGGGGACCTCGCGACGAGGCGCATCGCGCCGGCCCTGTTCAGGCTCTACCGCGCGGGGCGGCTGCCCGACGGCTTCGCCCTCGTGGGCGTGGCGAGGCGCGAGCTCGACGACGCGGGCTACCGGTCCATGCTCGAGGCCGCCTGCCGCGAGGCCGAGCCCGGCTTCGACGCGACGGCCTGGGAGGCGTTCAGCCGCGGCGTATCGTACCTGCGCGGCGACGCCTCCGACCGTCTCCTGTACGACGAGCTGCGCGAGCGCCATTACCGATCCGCGTCGACCGACGGCCTCTTCTACCTGGCCTGCACCCCGGACCGCTTCGGCGACGCGGCCACGAGGCTCGCGGAGGCCGGCCTGGCCGGATTCGACTCCGGCGCGTCGGGCTATCGCCGCCTGCTCGTCGAGAAGCCGTTCGGCACCGACCTGGCGAGCGCCAGGGACCTGAACCGCCGCCTGCACGAGCGCTACGACGAGGCCGATATCTTCAGGGTCGACCATTACCTCGGCAAGGACGCCGTCCAGAACATATTGTACTTCCGCTTCGCGAACTCGATCTTCGAGCCGCTCTGGAACCGTAAGCACATCGAGCGGATAGAGATAACCGTCGCCGAGTCCGGCGGCATAGGCGCGCGAGGCGGCTTCTACGACGCTACCGGCGCCGCGCGCGACATGCTCCAGAACCACCTGATGCAGCTGTTCTGCCTCTGCGCGATGGAGGCGCCCTCCGACCTCCTGTCCCAGGAGGCCGTACGGGAAGAGAAGGTCCGGCTGCTCAGGGCCGTGCCCCATCTTTCGCCGTCCGAAGCGGCGGAGCTCGCGGTGCGCGGCCAGTACTCGGGCTACCGCGACGAGCCGTCGGTCCGGTCCGACTCGTCCACCGAGACCTTCGTCGCGATGCGCCTCGAGGTGGACAACTGGCGCTGGGCCGGCGTCCCCTTCATCCTGAAGACCGGCAAGGCCCTGGCCGGCCGCCGCACCGAGATCGTGGCGCACTTCAGGCCGGGAGAGACCGAGGCGCCCGGCCCGGCCCTCGACGCCAACCACCTGATACTCCGCATCCAGCCCGACGAGGGCGTGGTGCTGCGCTTCAACGCGAAGGCCCCGGGCTCGGCCCAGGTCGAGCGCGAGGAGCTCGTCGGCATGCTCAGGGACTCGGCGGCCAGGTCCGCCGGGCCCTACGAGCGCCTGTTGGCCGACGCGATGGCCGGCGACCCCACGCTGTTCATCCGCTTCGACGAGACCGAGGAGGCCTGGCGCCTCGTCGACCCCGTCCTGGCCCACTGGTCCGAGCGCGGCTCCGACGGCCTGCTCCGGTACGCGGACGGCGGCTCGGGCCCGGACACGGCCCGGCTGCTCGACGTCTCAGTGCCGAGACGCGGCCGGCTGGCCGCCGGCTGACGGGCCGCGTCCGGCGGGAAAGGCGCGCCTCGGCCGGAAGAAGCCGAGCATAAAATCGCTTGCGTTCCGACCGGCTTGCGGCTACACTGTTTTCTTGTCGCGTGCATAAGAATTACCGCAAACCGCATTCATATCCACCGACACGCAATAAGGAGGAATTCCAATGAAGAAGATCAGCGTACTCCTGATCGCTCTCGCGCTCGTCGCCGCCCTCTCGGGCTGCGGAGCCCCCAAGCAGTCTTTCGTCTCGATCGCTTCCGGCGGCACCGGCGGCACCTACTATCCGCTCGCCGGCGCGATGGCGACCATCTGGAACGAGGGCGTCAAGGGCATGAACGCCACCGCCCAGGCTACCGGCGCTTCCGTGGCCAACGTCAACCTGCTCCGCGAGGGCAAGGCCGACGTGATCATGGTGCAGAACGACATCGCGTACTACGCCGTCAACGGCCTCGAGCTGTTCAAGGATAAGGCCTACCCCGATCTGAAGGGCATGGCCATCCTCTATCCCGAGACCTGCCAGCTGATCACGCTCGCCAACTCCGGCATCAAGACCGTGAACGACCTCAAGGGCAAGAAGGTAGCCGTCGGCGCCGCCGGTTCCGGCGTCGAGGCCAACGCCCGCCAGATCATGGAAGCCGCCGGCATCACCTACGCCGACATCCAGGTCCAGTACCTGTCGTTCAACGAGGCCGCCAGCAACCTGAAGGACGGTAACATCGACGCCGCGTTCCTGACCGCCGGGTACCCGACCGCCGCCGTCCAGGACATCTCGGCGACCAAGGACATCAACGTCGTCTCCATCGGCGACGCCGTGATCGCCAAGCTCCAGTCGACCTATCCGTTCTATACCAAGGCGACCATCCCGGCCGGCACCTACAAGGGCGTCGACTTCGCGACCCAGACCGTCGCCGTCCAGGCGATGCTCGCCGTCTCCTCGTCGCTCGACGCGGCCACCGTCGAGAAGATGCTGCAGACCATGTTCTCCGCCTCCGGTTCCGAGCGCCTGACCGCCGCCCACGCCAAGGCCGGCGCGATGATCAAGCTCGAGAACGCCCAGGCCGGCATGTCGCTGCCGCTGCATCCGGGCGCCGAGAAGTTCTACGGCAAGAAGTAACGTAACGAGGAATCAGGCGATCCCGCGAGGGATCGCCTGCGCATTATCATGAGATACCGTAGCGCGGCCGTCGCGCTCGCGTGCGCGGCCTCGCTGCTGACCAGGTACGGCCCCGCGCGGGCCCTGCGGATCCGCGACGAGGCGGGGCGCCCGCTCGCGACGATAGCCATCCCCGCCACCTTCACCCTATCCTTCATGCACTCGGTCAACCTGTCCCGCGTGGACGAGGAGTTCTCCGTAGGCGAGGACGGTAGCCTGACGCTCGAGCGCGTGCTGTACGACCAGATGTCGACCGGCATGCCGTCGGGGGACGAGGACGGGTTCGCCGTCGTCGACGGGCGCTTCGAGACGAGGCCGGGCAGGCGGTTCGACGAGATCGCCGTGAGGATATCCCCCGTTCCCGGCCACGAGCTGAGGGAGAACGGTCGCCGGCGGCCGCTGACCTACTGGGCGCCCATTGAAAGCATGCTACGATTCAGCGCTGCGCGCGAATCCGATTTACCTAAGGAGATCGATCGATGAGTGAATCGACGACGAACGACGCGATCGCGACGGCCGAGGCCGATAGTCAGGCGATCCTCAAGAAGTACGACAAGGAATCGAATTTCCGCGTCTACTCGGGCTTGATGGCCAAGGTTATCTCGGCCATAGCCATCACGTTTACCTGTTTCCAGCTGTACACCGCCTTGTTCGGCGTGCTGGACGCGATGCTCCAGCGCGCCGTCCACCTCGCGTTCGGCATGTCGCTGATTTTCCTGCTCTACCCGACCAGCCAGAAATGGTCCAAGGACAGGCTCCACCCGCTCGACCTGGGCTTCGCGATACTCGGCGCCCTGACGCCGATGTATATCATCGTCAACTACGGCGAGCTCGTGCTGCGCGCCGGCACCGCGACGACGATGGACATGGTCGTAGGCGTCATAGGCATCCTGCTGGTGCTCGAGGCGGCCAGGCGCATCGTCGGCCTGCCGATCGTCGTGATAGCCAGCGTCTTCATAGCCTACGCGTTCGCCGGCCCCTGGCTTCCCGGCCAGCTGGCGCACCGCGGCGTCGACGTCGGCGACTTGGTGCAGCACCTGTACTTCACCACCGAGGGCGTCTTCGGCATACCGCTCGGCGTGTCGAGCACCTTCATCTTCCTGTTCATCCTGTTCGGCGCCTACCTCGAGAAGACCGGCCTCGGCCAGTACTTCATCGACCTGGCCAACTCGATCGCCGGCCGCTCCGCCGGCGGTCCCGCGAAGGTCGCGGTCCTGTCGAGCGGCCTGATGGGCACGGTCTCCGGCAGCTCGGTCGCCAACGTCGTCGGCACCGGCTCGTTCACGATCCCGATGATGAAGCGGCTCGGCTACAAGGGCGAGTTCGCCGGAGCCGTCGAGGCGACCGCGTCGACCGGCGGCCAGCTGATGCCGCCGATCATGGGCGCCGCGGCCTTCCTGATGTCCGAGATGACCGGCATAGCCTACGTGCGCATCATCGGCGCCGCCGTTATCCCCGCGCTCCTGTACTACTTCGGCGTCTGGGCCGGCGTGCACTTCGAGGCCAAGAAGCTCGGCCTGCGCGGCATGACCAAGGAAGAGCTGCCGAACCTCAAGGAGATATTCTTCGGCCGCGGCTACCTGATGATCCCGCTCGTCGGCATCGTCTGGCTGCTCGTCACCGGCTACACCCCGATGCTCGCGGCGTTCTACGCCATCGTGCTGTCGATCGCCGCCGCCGTGCTCGGCTGGTGGGCCCCGCTGCCGATAGGCGGCATGCTCGTCGTGTTCGCGATCATGAAGCCGATCTTCCACGTCGGGCCGTACGGCGCCGACGGCGCGCTCAAGTACCTGACCGAGATGACCCCGCTCGGCGCCCTCGCGGTGCTCGGCGCCGTCCTGATCGGCTTCGCTATCCTCAAGAAGAAGCCGAACATCGGCTTCAAGGAGATAGTCGGAGGCCTCGAGTCCGGCGCCAGGGGCGCCATCGGCGTGCTGGCCGCGACCGCCTGCGCCGGCATCATCATCGGCGTGGTGACCAAGACCGGCCTCGGCCTCAAGCTCGGCTCGGTGCTGGTCAGCCTCGCTAACGGCAAGCTGATCCTGACGCTGTTCTTCACGATGATCACGAGCATCATCCTCGGCATGGGCGTACCGACGACGGCGAACTACATCATCACGTCGACGATCGCCGCCCCGGCCATCATCATGCTGCTCAGGTCGAAGTTCCCCGAGCTGCCCGTCGACGCCATCTCGATCGTGTTGCCGGCCCACATGTTCGCGTTCTACTTCGGCATCATCGCCGACGTGACCCCGCCGGTCGCGCTCGCGGCCTTCGCCGGCGCGGGCATCGCCAAGGCGAACCCGATGAAGACCGGCCTCAACGCGTCGAAGCTCGCCATCGCGGCCTTCCTCGTGCCGTATATCTTCGTGATGAACCCGATGATGCTGATGATAGACGTGACCTTCTGGTCCGCTCTCCTGATGATCGCCACCTCGGTGCTCGGCATCATAGGCGTATCGTCCGGCGTCATGGGCTACCTGATCTGCCGCTCGCTATGGTGGGAGCGCATCCTGATGGCCGGCGGCGGCCTGATGATGATCTACCCCGGCGCCGTGACCGACCTTATCGGCGTAGGCATCATAGCCGTGGGCGTGGTCTCGCAGGCGATACGTAAGCGCGCGGGCAAGGCCGCGTAGGAATTCTAGCCAAAGAAGCGCCGGATATGGTACTATCGTGCCATGTCCGGCATCTTTGACGTGATCTACGAGGATGGCGACGTCGTCATCGTCAATAAGCTCGCCGCGGTGCCGACCCTGCCCGATAAGAGCGGCGACTCGTCCCTGAAGGATTTCGTCGCCGAGTCGAGGCCGGGCCGCTTCGTAGAGCCGGTCCACAGGCTCGACCGCCGCACGAGCGGCGCGGTCGCCTTCGCCAAGTCGAAGCACAGCCTGGCGGCCCTGTCCGAGGCCTTCCGGGAGCGCCGCGTTACCAAGACCTACTGGGCGGTCACCGAGCGCGCCCCCGAGCCGGCCGCCGGCACGCTGCGCCACAGGCTGATCCACGACAAGAGGCGCAACCAGGCCAAGGCCATACCGGCGAACGGCGACCGCGGAGGCGACGTAGCGGTGCTGACCTACGAATTGGTCGGCCGGAGCGACCGCTACTTCCTGCTGGCGGTCCGCCCGCTATCGGGCAAGACGCACCAGATACGGGCCCAGCTGTCCGCCGCCGGATTCCCGGTGCGCGGCGACCTGAAGTACGGCGCCAGGCGCTCGACGCGGAACGGCCTGATCATGCTGCACGCCCGCGAGCTGAGCTTCGAGATGCCGGACCGCCGCCGCGTGTACGTCACGGCCGACCCGCCGCCCGACGAGCCCCTCTGGGAGGCCTTCGTCGAGGATCCGCAGAACGTGAACTAGAACACCGGCGGCGTCCTGAGCGCCGACCCGGCGGGCAAGCGATTCAATTCCTTCCATTGCAGGTAGGCGGGCCTGCCGCCTCCGACGGGATCAGCGAACAGCTCGAAGACGCCGCAGTTACCGGTCGACAGGAGCGGCATCCAGCCGCGGCAGCCGAAGGTCACGCGTACGAGCCACTGGATCATGCCGCCGTGGGACACGGCCGCGACGTTGCCGCCCGAGGCCTTGGCCTCGGCCTTGAGCCTGGACCAGGCGAGGGCGGCGCGGCTATAGAGCGCCTCCGCCCGTTCGGCGTCGGGCACGGCCTCCCAGCTGCGGTACCCGAACGCCTCGTACTCCTCGGGGTAGCGCTCGCCTATCTCGGCGAAGGTGAGCCCGGAGAAGCGCCCGGTGTCGAGCTCGACGAGGGCCGGCTCCGCGATGAGCTCGGGGCCGTCGAGGCCGAGGGCCGCCGCCACGATCGCGGCCGTCTCCCGAGCGCGGGAAAGCGGCGAGTGGAGCAGGCGGCGTACGCCCGAGCCCTCGAGGTGCCGGGCCAGGTCGGCCGCCTGGGCCCGCCCGTTCGCGTTCAGAGGATACTCGGAGCGGCCCTGGATGCGGCTCTGCGCGTTGGCGACCGTCTCGCCGTGCCTGAGGATATAGAAGCTCGTAGGCCGCTCCAGGTCGGAGAAGAAGGCCTGGTCTATAGGGGTTTCGGTTTCCATCGCCGGCGACTATAGCACCCGGGAGACGGGCGGCTCAAGCTCGCGCTTTACCGAGCGCCGCGGCGATGCGTATACTGCTCCGATGAATAGCCGATCGACCCGCCTCGACGCCCTCAAGGGCGCCCTCGTCATAGCGATGATAGCCTACCACGCCTGCTACGTGGCCGTTATGTTCGATCTGGCCGCGATCGAGCTGTATACGGGCTTCTGGTGGGCCTTCCCGCGGGTCGTGGCGGCCGGCTTCGTCGCGGTATCGGGCTGGAACCTGGCCGGCAAGCGGGCGGCGGGATCCGGTTTCGGCTCCTTCGCGAGGAGGGCCGGCCGGCTCGGCCTCTTCGCGCTGGCGGTCAGCGCCGCGACCTGGCCGGTGCTCGGCGAGGGCTTCGTGTTCTTCGGCGTGCTCCACCTGCTGGCGCTTTCGTCTATACTGGCCTATCCCCTGCTAGGCCGGCCGTCTCTGGCCATAGCCGTCGGCGCCGCGGCGCTGGCGGCCGGGGCTCTGCTGGCCGAGCCGCGCTTCGATTGGCCGTACCTGGCCTGGCTCGGCCTCAGGCCGGCCGGCCTGTACCCCGCCGACTACCTGCCGCTCGCCCCGTGGTTCGCGTTCGCGGCGTTCGGCGCGGCGGCCCGCGACCTGAGCGCGCGCGCGGCGGGGCGAGCCGGAACGCGGTCCGGGAGGCCGATAACCGAGCGGACCGGCCCGGCGGGACGCCGGGCGGCCGACGCCGGGGGGCCGGCCGCGACAGGCGGGCCTATCGTCGCGGCGCTAGCCGCGATAGGGAAACGCTCGCTCGTCGTGTACCTCGTCCACCTGCCGCTACTCTTCGGCATAGGCTGGCTCGTCGCCCGCTAAGGGGAGGGCGCGCCGAAGGGCCCGTCCTTGTCCCCGTCCGGCTCATCGGTTATCATCGAATGGCGGGCCGGCGCGATGGCGCGTCGCGAAGCCAGGAACGGAGAGCGAACGATGGACAAGCGCGGCGCCAGGGAATTCGTCATCGGGCTCGGAGCCTTGGGCGGGACGGCCGAAGCGGGCGGACGAGCGGCCGACGGGGTGGAATTCCACGTATCCAAGGCGGCCCGCGACCGATACGGCCTCGCGGGCGTGCCGTACGCGACCGCAGCCGGCGTGACCTTCGCCGACTACCGCGAGGCGAGGGCCTTCGCCGCCGCGATCAACGGCCGAGCCGCGGCGAACGGCGGCCCCGTCGTCAAGGCGGGCGCCATCAACGCGATGGGCCTCCTGGACGAGATACTGCACGCCGTCTGCGCCCTGTACCGCGAGCGGATCGAGCCCGCGGCGTTCGACCGCGCGCTAGAGGCCGCCGGGGCCGCCGTCGGCCCGACGGGCGTCCGATCGAGCCTAGCGGCGTTCTCGCGGGCCTTCCCGACCGGCGACGTCTACGCCGGCCGCCTGGACCCGGAAGCCTGGCTCGACGGCCTGGACGACGGCCGCGGCAAGGCCGCGATAGCCCTCGAGGAGCTGCTGCTCCTCAGGCTGGCCAACGAGAACCCGGCCCTGGCGCCGTACCGATTCCTGTTCGACGACGCCGCGCTCCGCTCGCGCGCGCCCGTAGACGCGAGCCTCGACGCCGCGGAGGCGGCGCTCGCCGCCCTGCCGCCCTTCGGCCCCGACGCGCTCCGGCTGCCGGACCTGCTGCGCGCGCCGATGCGCGCCAGCCCCCGCTCGCTGGCCGGCCAGTTCGAGTACGCGCGCCGCCGTTGGGGCCTCTTCCTCGGGGACCGCCTATCCAGGCTGCTCGGCGCCGCCGATATGCTCGCCGAGGACGAGCGCGGGGGATTCCCGCCCGGGCCCGGCCCGATCCGGGTGCCGTCCTACGCGTCGCTCGACGCCGAGTACGAGCGCTTCAGCGAGGACAAGGACTGGATGCCGCGCGTCGTGATGATGGCCAAGAGCACGCTCGTCTGGCTGGACCAGCTGTCCAAGGCCTACGGCCGCTCCATACGCACGCTCGACGCCATACCCGACGAGGAGCTCGACCTGCTCGCCTCCAGGGGCTTCAACGCGCTGTGGCTCATAGGCCTCTGGGAGCGCAGCCAGGCCTCGCGCCGCATCAAGGAGCTGTGCGGCAACCCGGAGGCGGCGCCGAGCGCCTACTCGCTGTTCGACTACGAGATAGCCTGGGAGCTCGGCGGCTGGGACGCGCTCGACTCGCTCCGGGAGCGGGCGCTGGCCCGAGGCATACGGCTCGCGGCCGACATGGTGCCGAACCATACCGGCATCGACTCGGCCTGGGTGCGCGACCGGCCCGACCTGTTCGTGCGCCGGCCGAACCCGCCCTTCCCGTCGTACTCGTACTCGGGCGAGAACCTGTCGGGCGACGGCGCGATAGGCATCTGGCTCGAGGACCACTACTACGACCGGCGCGACGCGGCCGTCACCTTCAAGCGCGTCGACTTCCGCTCCGGCGAGACGAGCTACGTCTACCACGGCAACGACGGCACGAGCATGCCGTGGAACGACACGGCGCAGATAGACTTCCTGAACCCGGCCGCCCGCGAGGCGGTCAAGGAGCGCATCCTCCACGTCGCCAAGAACTTCCCGATCATACGCTTCGACGCGGCGATGGTGCTGGCCAAGCGATCGCTGCGCCGGCTCTGGTACCCGGAGCCGGGCTCGGGCGGCGCCATCGCCAGCCGCTTCGAGTCCGCGATGCCGGCGGGCGACTTCAACGCGGCGATGCCGGAGGAGTTCTGGCGCGAGGTGGTCGACCGCTGCGCGGCCGAGGCGCCCGACACGCTGCTCCTGGCCGAGGCCTTCTGGATGATGGAAGGCTACTTCGTCCGCACCCTCGGCATGCACCGCGTCTACAACTCGGCCTTCATGAACATGCTCAAGGACAAGAAGAACGCGGAGTACCGCGCGACGATACGCAACACGATAGAGTTCGACAAGGACATCCTCAAGCGCTTCGTCAACTTCATGAACAATCCCGACGAGGAGACGGCCGTGGCCCAGTTCGGCGACGGCGACCGCTACTTCGGCGTCTGCGCGATGATGGCCACGATGCCGGGCCTGCCGATGTTCGGCCACGGCCAGTTCGAGGGCTTCTCCGAGAAGTACGGCATGGAATACCGGCGGGCCTACCGCGACGAGAGCCCGAACGAGGCCCTGGTCCGGCGCCACGAGCGAGACATCGTGCCGCTCCTCAAGCGCCGGCACCTATTCTCCGGCGTCGAGCATTTCCTGCTCTTCGACCTGGTCCGCGACGACGGCTCGGTCGACGAGAACGCGTTCGCCTACTCGAACGGCCACGGCGCTGAGCGGGCCCTCGTGCTGTTCAACAACGAGTGGGAGCGGACCGCCGGGACGATACGCCGCTCCTGCCCCTTCGCCGACAAGCGCCCGGACGGGACCAGGCCGGGGACGACGATGAGCCTGGCCGAGGGGCTCGGCCTGTCCGGCCGGCCCGGCCGCTTCGTGCTGATGACCGAGGCCGGTTCATGGAAACGCTACCTCAGGCGCTCCGACGACCTGGTCCGCGACGGCCTGAGGGTCGCCCTCGAGGGCTTCCAGTGCCAGGTCTTCGTCGACGTGACCGAGGTCGACGACGACGAGGCCGGCTCCTACGCGAGGCTGTGCGACGCGCTCGGCGGCCGCGGCGCGCCCGACCTGGGCTGGGCGATGCAGGACCTCGAGTACGCCTCGGCCCACGACGCATGGAGGGCCTCGCTCGGCGCCGGTTACTTCGGGCTCGGTCCGCGGCCGTCCGCGGACCCGGAGGCTACGGCCGCGTTCATAGAGGCGCTCGCCTCGATCGCGATGCCGAGCGCCACGCCGACCGGCTACCGGGCGATGGCGCTGGCCGCCGTCGAGGGCCGAGAGCGGCTCGAACGCGTCGCCGGGGCCGGCCGGGAGAGCGGACCGGCCTCGGCGGCGCCGCTCGCGGCGAGGGTCTCGGCCGTTCCGGGCGCCCGCGAGGCCGCCTTCGCGCTCGCGGCCCTGCTGCCGATAGAGGAGCTGGCCGGCGGCCTCTCCGAGGCCCCGAGAGCGAAAGCGCTGGCCGAGTCGGCCGGCATGGGGCGCAAGCTCCGCGAGGCGATGACCGAGGCCGGCGTCGAGCCCGGCCTGGCCGACGCGGCTTCCGGCTTCGCCGTAGCTATGCTCGGACGCCTGGACCGGATCTCGGAGCGGCTCGGAGGCGGCTCGGGCGGCGGCTCGGCGCGCGCGTCGGCAAGGGCCATCCTCGCCGACGACGAGGCCCGCGCGCTGTTCGGGGTGAACCGCTGGAACGACGAGAACTGGATAGACGCCGGGCTGTATCGCCTCGGCTCGACGCTATACGCGGTAGCGGCCCGCGGCGCTCGGCGGGCTCGAGGCCTCCGAGGCGGCGGAGGCGCTGTCCGCGACCGACCGGGCGCTCGAGGACGCGGGCTGGAGCCTGGACCGGGCCATAAGCGCCCGAAGGCGCCCGGCCGAGGGCGCCGCCCCGGGCGCAACCCCGGGCGCCGCACGGGGCGCTTCCGCGAAGAAGGCGGCCAGAACGGACGCGCCGAAGGGTCGCCCGACCGATACGAAAGGCAAGGAGTAGCGCATGGCATTCTACGAGATCAGCCCGAGGGCCGTCGAGGGCAACGTGTTCGACCGTATCCAGAAGACCTGGATGCTCGTCACGGCGGGCACGAAGGACTCATGGAACACGATGACCGCCAACTGGGGCGGGCTCGGCCACCTGTGGAACCGCGACGTCGCCTTCGTGTTCGTGCGCCCGACGCGCCACACCTACGGCTTCATCGAGCGGACCGGCCTCCTGACCCTGTCGTTCTTCGGCGAGGAATGGCGCGACGCGCTGACCGTATGCGGCACGACCTCGGGCCGCGACGTCGACAAGGCGGGCCTGACCGGGCTCAAGCCGGCCGAGCCGAGGCCCGGATTCGTCGGCTTCGAGCAGGCCGACCTGACCTTCGCGTGCCGCGTGATCCACAAGCAGGACATCGACCCGGCAGGGTTCGTGGACGGCTCGCTCGAGGGGCACTACGACGGCGACTACCACCGGCTCTACGTCGCCGAGATCGTCGCCGCCCTGGCCCGCGCGTAGAGCCGTGAGGAATCGCTTACCGGAAGAGCTGCTGAACGGGCTCGGCGACCCGGGCGTCAGGTTCGTCTTCCCGAGCGAGATAGCCGCCGCCTCGGCGCTGACCGCGGCCCTGGCCGCCAGCGGCAGGCGCGCCCTGCCCGCCCGGCGCTTCGTCGGATGGGACGCGTTCAAGGCCGAGGTGTTCGCCGGGGACGCCGAAGGCAGGCCGTCGACCAAGGCCGTCCGCGCGGTCTTCGCCAGGGCGCTCGCGGCCGACAACGCGCGCGCCCCGTTCCTCCGCTCGGTCATCCCGACCCAGTCGGCCGCCTCGTCGCTCAGGTTCGCCCGCTCCATAGCGGCGGCCCTGCCCGCCCTGCGCGCCGTGCCCGACGGCCCCGGCGAGCACCTGGCCGACTGGCGCGAGATCCGCCGGCGCTACGAGGCCTTCATGCGCGCCAGGGGCCTGTACGAGGCTTCCTGGCTCGGCAGGTCGGCGTCGCGGCCCGACCAGCGCTGGACGCTCCTGTACCCGGACCTGACCGAGGACTGGGACGACTACGCCGAGGCCGTCCTCGCCCTGCCCGGCGCCTCCGCCGTCCTGTCCGACGGCCTCGGCGCCGAGCCGGCCCGAGCCGCGAGGTTCGGCACCGCGGTCGAGGAGCTCCGCGCCGTGCTGCTCGCGATACGCGACGAGGTCGCGGCCGGCGCCGACCCGGCCGGCATCGTCATCAGCGCCGCGGCGCCCGAGTCGATACTGCCCCTGCTCGAGCGCGAGGCCGCGGTCGCCGGCGTGCCGCTCGACGTACGCGAGGGCCGCCCCCTGTCCGACAGCTCGGGAGGCAGGCTGCTCGCCGACGCCAAGGCCCTGGCCGGCGGCCGCATGTCCTTCGAGGCGCTCAGGCGACTGCTCCTCGACGCGTCCCGCCCCTGGAAGGAGGCCGAGGCCGCCCGCAGGCTGCTCGACGTCGGCGTCCGCGCCCATATCGTCGCGCCGCTGCCCGGCGGCGGCGACGTCTGGGAGGCCTCGATCGGCGACGACGAGCCGGTACGGCGCCTGTACCGCGGCCTCAGGACTGCGAGCTCGCGGATAGCCGCCGCGAGCGACTTCCGCTCGCTGCGCGCGGCGTTCGACGCGTTTAGGCGCGCCTTCATAGACGAGGCGCTCTGGTCGCGGCGCCAGGACGACGAGATGGCCCGATGCCTGGCCGCGCTCGACGAGCTCGACGAGGCGGCCGGAGCCGCCGGGCTCGAGCGCGTGCCGGGCGCCGCCGACGCGTGGCTCGAGCAGCTGTCCGAGACTCGCTACGTGCCGGTATCCGAGTCGGGCGGCGTCGCGGTGTACCGCTTCCCGGTAGCCGCCGGCGCCATGCCGGACCTGCACTTCGTCGTCAACCTCGCCCAGGGCGCCGCGGTCGCGGCTACCAGGCCGCTGTCGTTCATGCGGGCCGACGAGCGGGCCAGGCTGGGCGCCGCCGACCGCGACCTGTCGGCCGGGCTCGTGCGGCTCCTGGCCCGGTCCGGCGGGCGCGTCTTCATGAGCTACTCGGAGGACGGGCCCGACGGCGTGCGGCCGCCCCACCCCGCGGTCGACGCCGTACCTCCCGAGGCGGTCGGCCTCGCCTACGATCGCCGGCGATGGCTGCCGAACCTCGAGGCCGACGGCCTGGCGGCGGCGGGCCGGGAGGCCGTCGAGGCCTTCCCCGCCCAGGCCGCCTGCGCGCGGGCGGCCGCCGTCACCGTGCCCGCCCCCGCCGCCGCCGACTGGGCCGCCGCCGTCCCCGACGCCCCGGCGACGATGGGTAGGCCGGCCGCCGACGCCGTCCGCGCGTCGATGAGCCGGGACGGCCGCCTCAGGCTGTCGGCGACCGCGATCGAGGGCTACGCCTCGTGCGCCTTCCGCAGGATCTTCGCGCGGACGCTGAAGGTCGAGGCGATGGAATCAGGCCTGTCGTTCATAGACAGCCTCCTCGTCGGCGGCATCTACCACGACGCGTTCGGCCGCCTGTTCAGGCCGCTCGCGGCCGCGGGCCGCACGATAGTCGCGCCGGAGGCCGCCGGCGAGGAGTCCCGCCCGTCGGCCGCCGACGTCGACGAGGCCATCGGCGCGGCCATAGCCGGCGCCGGAGCGGAGCTCGGGCCGATGGCCGCCGTGCTCGTGTCCACCGCGGCCCCGGCGCTGCGCCGGGACTTCAGGCGCGCGGTCGCCGCCCTCGTCCCGGCGCTGGACGGCCTCGTGCCGGCCATGGTCGACGACGAGGACCTGATCGCGCCGCTGCGGAGCGTCGACGCCGACCTGTACGGGCGGCCCGACCTCGTCTGCCTGCCACCCGGCACGGCGCCCGACGCCGAGCGCCTCAGGGCCGTCATCGTCGATTACAAGAAGTCGAGGATACCGAGGCGAGCCGACCTGCAGCCGGCCGAGGACGGGACGCTGGGCGCCATCCAGATACCGGCCTACACGGTGCTGATACGGGCGGCGGGGCTCGAGCCGTACGCCGCGTACTACCTGTCGGTCGAGAAGGCCGGCGACGGCGGCAAGGGCCTGCTCGAGGTGTTCGGCCCGGGGGCCAAGCCGGTCATTCCCGCCGACGATCTCGAGCTGCTCGGGCCGGCCGTAGAGGCCGCCGCCGCCGGGACCGCGGCCGTCGTCGAGCGGGGCTCGATCTACGTCCCGGCCGTGCGCGACAGGGACGACGTCTGCGAAGGGTGCGAGCTGCGGCCGGTCTGCCGCGCCCGCTATACGGTGAGGTAGCGATGGGAGCCTGGGACGAAATCAAGGCGGGGCTCGACCCCGCTCGCCAGCTGCCGGCGGTCGAGGAGACCCGCTCCGCCGTCGTCTCCGCGGGCGCCGGCTCCGGCAAGACGCGCGTACTCGCGGTACGCTACCTGCACCTGGTCAAGGAGAGGGGCATACCGCCTGAGCGCATACTCTGCATGACCTTCACCAAGAAGGCGGCCGCCGAGATGAGCGAGCGCATCAGGGCGATGCTAGCCGCCTGCGCGGCCGACGACGACGGCTTCAAGGCCGCGCTCGAGGCCTTCCCGTCGTCGCGCGTGTCGACGCTCGACTCGTTCTGCTCCGAGGTGGCCCGCGACGGCTGCGCCCGATGGGGCGTGCCTCCGGACTTCGCCGTGGACAAGGATCCCGGCGACCTGAAGGGACTGGCGATAGAATTCCTGCTCGAGCGGCGCGACGATCCGGTCGCCGCCTCGTTCATCGCCGCCTCGGGCTTCGAGAAGGCCGCCGAGGCGCTCGTCGCGCTGGCCGGAGGCCGCGAGGGGCTGATCGCCACGGACCGGCCCTTCGACGCCGACGGCCAGGCGGCGGCCCTCGCGGCCTTCCTGGCGGACGCCCACGGCCGGGCGCTCGAGCCGCTCCGCGGCGGGCTCGGGCTCGACGCCGCCGGGGTCAAGGGCGCGCTGGCCTGGGTCGAGGCGGCCGGCGCCTTCCCGCTCGAGCCGCCGCCCCCGGACGACGCCGCGGCCCTGGAAGAAGCGGCCGCCGCCTATCGGCGCCTGGCCGCCCTGCGCCTCGCGACCGGTAAGAGCGAGGCCGCGACCTACTACAACGAGGCGGGGAAGCGCGTCCGGCCGCTCCTGTCGATGGCGGCCCTCGCCTGCGACGCGCTGGCGGACGGCCGCCGGGGCCGCGCGCTCGGCCTGCTGCGCGAGTTCGTCGCGCTGGCCGCCGACGCCAGGGCGGCCTCGGGCTCGCTGACCTTCGCCGACGTCGCCGCCATAGCGCTGCGCACCCTCGAGACCGACCTGACGCTGCGCGACTGGTACAAGTCCCGCTACGACGCGATCATGGTCGACGAGTTCCAGGACGACAACGAGCTCCAGAAGCGGGTGCTGTACTGCCTGGCCGAGCGCCGCGACCGTACCGATCCCGGGCGCGGGCCGGCCGTCGGCCCCGGGGACCTGGAGCCGGGCGTCCTGTTCTTCGTCGGCGACGAGAAGCAGAGCATCTATAAATTCCGCGGCGCCGACGTGACGGTGTTCCGCGGCCTCGCCGCCGAGCTGGCCTCGGCGCCGGGCGGCTTCGGCGGCCACGGCCTCGACGTCAATTGGCGCTCCGAGCCGGACCTGATCGACTTCTTCAACGCCACCTTCGCCAGGGTCATGCCGGCCCCCGACGACGCGTCGGCCCAGCCCTTCGAGGCCAGGTTCTCGGCGCTCGGCTCGGGGCCCGCGACCTCCGGCGCCGAGCCGGAGGTGGTCTACCTCGAGTCCAACGAACCCGACGACGGCGCCTACCTGCCGTCCGGCGAGGCCGAGGCTTGGCGCGTCGCCGAGCTGGCTCGCTCGCTCGTCGACGAGGGCCGGATGGTCGCGGCCAAGGGCCCGGACGGCCGCAAGGTCGCCCGCCCCTGCCGCTGGGAGGATATAGCGATCCTGTTCCGTTCGACCGCCGGCCAGAACGTCGTCGAGCGATACCTGCGGCTGCTCGGCGTGCCCTATACCGCCGCGTCGACCGCCGGCCTCTACGCCGAGTCGATACTCGGCGACCTGTACGCGATGCTCAGGCTGGCCGTCTACCCGGACGACCGCCTGGCCCTCGCCGCCGTGCTGCGCGGGCCCTTCGCCAGGCTGTCGGACGACTCGGTATTCGCGCTGCTGTCCGGCGGCGAAGGCGGCGTCCTGGACGGCGGCGGCGACGGCCTGCCGCCGGACGACCGGGCCAGGCTGGCCGCGGCGCGAGAGACCTGGCTCGGCCTTCGGGCGAGGGCCGACAGGGCGCCGCTGCGCGCCTTGGTCGAGTACCTGTGGTACGAGCGCGGCCTGCGCTGGAACGCCCTCAAGGACCCGCAGACGACGGCCTTCCTCGAGCACTTCGACTACGCCTGGACCCTGGCCGCGGCGGCCGACGCCCGAGGCGACAGGCTGGTCGACCTCGTCTCGTCGCTCGAGCCGGCGATAGGCCGGCTCGACCGCTTCGACGAGAGCGTATCGAGGGAGAGCTCCCGAGGCGTATCGCTGATGACCGTCCACCTGAGCAAGGGCCTCGAATTCCCGGTGGTGATACTGCCCGACCTGGACTCCACCGGACGCAACGGCGCCCGCTCGCCGGTGGAGACGTCCGGTCGTTTCGGGCCGTCGATGCGCCTCCTCGGCCGGGACGACGATCCCGCTGACCCGATAGCCGAGCTATGCTCGGCCCTGCGCAAGCACGAGCGGGGCGACGGCGACGAGGCGATGGACGAGGAGCTGGCCGAGACGACGAGGCTGTTCTACGTCGCGTGCACCAGGGCCGTCTCGAGGCTCTACCTGGTCGGCAAGGTGCCGCGCAGCGCCGACGCATCCGGCCGAAGCTTCCGCGGGCTGTTCACGCGCGCGTGGCCCTGGGCGGGCCCGGCGAGCCTCGGCGACGAGGATTTCCTTTCCGACAGGCCGGACGACGCCCCGCCCTATCTCCGGATCGAGTATGTGCCGCGGCGGGCCAAGCAGGACTACGGCCGGCTCGTCGCCTCCGGAAGCGGCGCCGAAGGCGACGAATCGGCGTCCGCGCTCATGGCGGCCTCGGCGGCCGCGGCCGTCCGGGCCGTGCCGAGGCGGCGGGGCCGCTGGGCGGTTACCCAGGCGGCCGAGCGTATAGCGGAACGGCTGGCTGATCGCGCCGATCGGGCGGCAAACGATGGCGCCGCCCGGTTGGCCGTGCCGCTCGACGGACGGGCGCCCGAGGCATCGGACGCCGCCGCGGACGCGCTGCTCGAGACGGAGTTCGGGACGCTCTGTCACCAGTTCGTCGAGGCGCTGCTGGCGCGGCCGGGAGAGCCGCCGGAGCCCGCAGGCCCGGCGGCCGCCGCGCTCGCCCGCCTGCCCTCGGCCCGGGCGGACCTCGCCCGGGCCGAGGCGCTCGCGCTAGCCGAGGGCTTCGTCCGGTCCGAGCGAGGACGGGCGGCGATAGCCGCGCGTTCGGCGAAGCCTTCCGAAGGCGCCGTCTTCGAGATGGAGTACCCCTTCGTCTGGCGCGCCGCCGCCGGCGAGGCCGGGTCCGGCGCCTTCCCGACGGCTCTGACCGGCAGCATCGACCTAGTCTACGGCGACGGCGACGGCCTCTGGGTCGTCGACTTCAAGACCGACAGGACCATCGACCCGTCGCGGCACGCCTTCCAGTTGGCCGTGTACCGGGACGCGGCGGAGGCCATGTTCGGCCGCCCTACGAGGGCGGTCATCCATTATCTGCGCCGCGGCGAGGAGCGGGAGATAGTCGAATCGCCTGATTTGACGCGTTTACAGGCCGAGCAATGATTTTTTATCCACTTGCTCCAAATAATCAAAAAGGCCCTAGACTAAGAACGAATTGTCTGACATACTCCAGGAACGAAGAATGGCACGCGGCACTACACCTTCGTTACGCCGCGAACCCTGCTCGATGTCTGTACTCAACACGGCCCCGCATCCAGCGTGCCGTTCTTCGTGCACTAAAACGTAGTAATAAATTCAGCCTAGGCTCGGCGCTCGCCGCCGCGCGAAAGGTACGCCCGTGAACGATCCGTCGCCGCCGGTCAAACGACCGGGATTCTTCTCCATTTTCAGTTTCTTCTTCGGCATCTCGGCCATTACCATAGGCGGCGGCTACGTCATGGTCCCGGTCATCCAACGAGCCCTAGAGAAACGCGGCTGGCTGCCGGAGGACGAGTTCTACGACCTGTTCGCCACGGCCCAGAGCGTTCCCGGCCCTCTGGCGCTGAACACCGCGATGTTCGCGGGGCGCAGGGTCGCCGGGCTGCCCGGCTTCCTGGCCGCCTTCCTCGGCATACTGCTGCCGCCGTTCGCGGCCATACTGCTGCTCGCGGCCCTGCTCGGCGCTATAGGGGACTGGCCCGTCGTCCAGGGCTTCCTGGACGGGGCCTTCGCGGTCGTTCCCGGCCTGACCGCCGCGCTCGCGTTCAACATGATACGGAAGCGCCGCTGGACGCCGCTCAGGGCTGTCCTGACCGTGGCGTCGGCCGTCGCGATAACGCTCGCGGGCACCTGGGCGGTACCGACCTTCTTCGCCGTCGTCGCCGTGTCCGCCTTCGCCGAAAGGAAGGGCGCATGCTGAGGCTGGCGCTCGTATTCCTCAAGATAGGCGTCGCGGCCTACGGCGGCGGCTGGACCATCGTCGGCATAATACGGACCGAGATCGTCGGACGGGCCTGGATGAGCGCCGAGGAATTCGCGAAGCTCGTCGCGATGGCGCAGATCACCCCGGGGCCGGTGGCCCTCAACGCGGCGACCCTAGTCGGGTACAGGCTGCACGGGCTGCTCGGCGCCGCGGTGTCCACGCTGGCGGTCGTCGCGGCCCCGGTCGCCCTATCCCTGCTCATCGGCGGCTTCTTCGCCAAGGCGACCAAGAGCGGCGCCAGGCTGACCGAGGCGCTCAAGACGGGCACCATAGGCCTGATCGCGATGACGGTCTGGGCCTTCGCGCCGGCGGCCGTCTCGTCCTGGCTGAACGTCGCCATAGCGCTGACGGCCTTCGCCGTCTCGGCCTTCACCAGGATCAACCCGCTGTGGATCATTATCGGCTCGGGCGTCATCGGCGCCGCGACGCGGGCGTTTTTCGGATAATATGCGCTCGATTTATACGATAGATAGCGTATACTTGACTCATTACGCGCGCTTCGACGCTTCGTGGAGACGAGTCGATGAATAACGAACGCATCATGATAGTCGAGGACGAGAAGATCATCGCGATAGACCTCCAGCGCAGGCTGGAGCGCTTCGGATACGACGTCGTCGGAATGGCCGGCGAAGGGACCGAGGCCGTCGCGATGGCGCTCGAGCTCGCCCCCGACATCATACTGATGGACATAATGCTGGCCGGCGACATGGACGGCGTCGAGGCCGCCAAGGCCGTCAAGGCGTCCAAGGATATCCCGGTCATCTTCCTGACCGCCTATACCGACGAGAAGACGCTCGAGCGCGCCAAGGAAGTGGAGCCGTACGGCTATATCCTGAAGCCGTTCAAGGAGCGCGAGCTCTATACGACGATAGACATAGCCCTCTATAAGCACGAGATGGCCAGCAGGCTGACCCGCCAGGAGCGGCTGTTCAGCGCCATCCTTCAGTCGATCAACGACGGCATCGTCGCGCTGGACACCGACCTGAACGTCAGCTTCATGAACCAGGTGGCCGAGGACATCATCGGGACGACCGAGCGCGAGGCCAAGGGCAGGCACGTCAGCACCCTCCTGTCCATCATCGACCCGTCCACGAAGAGCGACCTGCTGACCAGCATGATCAGCGTCGGCAAGCGATCCACCTTCTTCAACGACGTGTCGCTCAGGAACCTGGCGGGCCAGACCATGGTGCTCGACGGGGCCATCACGAAGATCCACGAACAGGCCAACTCGACCGACGGGTACCTGATAACCATGCGCGACATCACCGAGCTCAGGCGCCTATCGGACTCGCTCAACTACCAGTCGAGCCACGACAGCCTGACCGGCCTGTCGAACCGCGAGGAATTCAGCTACAAGCTCAGCGAGATACTAAAGAACGTCAAGATGGTCGGCGGCTCCCACTCGCTGCTCGTGCTGGACGTCGACCGCTTCAAGGCGGTCAACGACACCTGCGGCACCCTGGCCGGCGACGAGCTCCTCAGGCAGATCGCCAGCCACGTGCAGACCAACATCCAGAGGAACGACCTGTCGGCGCGCATAGGCGCCGACGAGTTCGCGATCATCCTGATGAACTGCGAGCTCGAGGACACGATCAGCGTGGGCAACCGGCTGCAGGGCGCGGTCCAGCGCCAGCGCTTCCAATGGCAGTCGACCGCGTTCCCGATCACCCTGAGCATAGGCATCGTGCCGATAGACCGGGACGCCGGCGACATCCACGCGGTGCTCGCGGCGGCCGACGACTCCTGCCATATCTCCAAGGAGGAGGGCGGCAACAAGATAACGATATTCAGCGCCCAGGACAGCAAGTTCAAGCGCAGGCGCGGCGACATGGAGTGGATAGGCAAGATCAACCGGGCCGTCGAGGAGAACCGCTTCCTGCTCTACTACCAGCCCATCGAGCCGCTCGGCGAGGGCGCCGCGCCTAAGATCGAGATACTGCTCCGGCTGGTCAACGAGGACGGCAGCATCTCCGGCCCCACCGACTTCATCCCGGCCGCCGAGCGCTACAACCTGATGCCGCAGGTCGACCGCTGGGTGCTCGAGAACTCGATGCGGGCGTTCAGGCGGCTATCGGACGGCGGTTCGCCGCTGGCCGACCGTATCTTCTCGATCAACCTGTCGGGGCCGGCGCTGCTCGACGACTCGCTGATCGATACCATCCTGTACTACCTGAACAAGTACTCGCTCAAGGCCAGCGATTTCTGCTTCGAGATAACCGAGACCGCGGCGATCCAGAACCTGTCCTACGCGACGCGCTTCATGAACCGCCTCAAGGGCGAGGGCTTCACCTTCGCGCTCGACGACTTCGGCGCCGGCTTCTCGTCGTTCGGCTACCTGCGCTCGCTGCCCGTCGACTACATCAAGATCGACGGCTCGTTCGTGCAGAACATCGACGAGAGCCTGGTCAGCTATACGATGGTCGACTCGATCAACTCGATAGGCCACGTGATGGGCCTCAAGACGATAGCCGAATTCGTCAAGGGCCCGGCGATCAAGGACAAGCTCGTGGAGCTCGGCGTCGACTACGGCCAGGGCTACCACTTCTCCAAGCCGTTGCCGTTGTTCGGCTAGGTCAAAGCCCGAGCGCCGACCAGTCCTCGCGGACCGCCCCGACGTCCCGCTCGAAGCGCGGCAGGTCGTCGAGGCTCTTGACCGGCGACAGCTCCTCGGGCCTGGCTATCGGCAGTATCCGCGCCCGGCCCTCCGCCGCGAGCAGCGCGTCGACGTTGTCGAGCGCGAACTCGCCGCCGAAGCCGTCGGAGGACGGAGCGTTGCCGGGTATCGCGTAACCGTTACCTTCGCTCCAGTAGCGCTCGCGTATCAGCTCGATGGCCTCGCGCAGCGCCTTGGCGCGGTAGACGCGCAGGCCGACGTTGGTGTAACCGGGCTCGCCCGCGTCGGCGGCTCCCGCATCCGCGGCGGCGCCGCTCAGCTTGGCGTGGCCGAAGCCCGCGGGGAGGCCGCCCGGGCCGAGCCGTATCGGATAGGCGGGAGAATCGACGAGGGCCGCCGGCAGGAGGAGGCCCGGGGCGCGGTCGCCGAGCTCGCGCTCGAGCGCCGCCATGGCCGCTACGGCGGCCAGCGCCGTCAGCGGGCTGGAGGCGTCGCCGCCGAAGTTGACCGTCACGTAGTCGTAGCCGGACCACAGCCCGATAGTCTGGAACGCGGCGTCGCCGTGGCCGCGAGGCTTGCCGCCGGGCGCGGCCTGCGTCGCGAAGCTATAGGACCCCGGTTCGAAGCCGAAGGGCCCGAGGATGCGCTCCTCGATCTCGCGCTCCCAGCCTCGGACGACGATGACGTGCCTGCCGAGGTCGCGCACCGCGGCGAGCGCGTACGAGGCTATGGGCGCCGGATCGGGCCCGAACGGCATGGCGTTACGGACCGGGAACAGGCCGCGCGGCGCCCTGGGATCGGCACCCGCCGCGCGGCCGGCGGCCCTGGCCGCCTCCAGCGACGCCACCCAGCGCGAGCCCGAGCCCGCGAGCATGGTCAGGCAGCAGGTCCGCGGGGCCAGTTCGACGTCGGAGGCCAAGCCGGGGATCGCCGCCCGCGACGCATACGCGTCGGCGATGCCGACGGTGGTAAGGTAATCGATATCGATAGGCATACGAATCAGTATATAGCCGCGACGCCTTGGCCGGGAAGAGGCTCCGCTTCGGCGCCGCGGGGCTAGGACCGCGTCGGGAACCGTAGCATCGCGGCGACCCCCGCCTCCACGGCCGATACGCGCAGCTCGCCGCGAAGCTGATCCGCCAGGATACTCACGAGTCGCGCGCCTAGCGCGTCGGCTACGGCCGCCTCGCCATCGGCGGGCGCCCGTATCCCGTCGCCGACGGCATCTATCTCGACGAAACCGTCCCCGCCGTCCGGGCTAGGGGCGACGATACGCGCCGATACGCCGACTCGCCCTTCGCCGCCC
>QKAK01000159.1 GCA_003247225.1 Spirochaetota bacterium
CGCGTAGGACTTGAAGCCGGCGAAGCCCCAGGGCTCGCCGCCGAACATCTTCCCGCCTGAATAATTGGATACGGACAGTACGATGGACAGCACGATGGGGAACGCCATCACCAGCAGGTAGATCGAGAAGGCGGGCAACACCATGGACCAATAGGCGCGGCCTTCCTCGCCATGGAGTCGGTTTCTATTCGGCATGGGATCCTCTCACGCTGCGGCGCGGCTATCTCGGGCGCCGCGCCAGGTCGACTAAGGCGGCCGCGGCGCCGGAGGGGACGCCGCGGCCCTTGAAGCGAGTTACTTCGAGGCTAGCCAGCTCTCGTAGGCGGCCTGGGTCTCGGCGGCCACCTGGGCGGCGGTCTTCGTGCCGAGGCCGATGGCGATCAGCCCGTCGTTGATGACGTTATATACGGCGGGGTCGAGGACGCCGTCGATCACGTAGCAGGTCTTGGGGTTCTCGGCGTAGAACACGGGAACCTTGGCGACGAGCGGCTCGACGTCGGCCTTGACGCCCTTGCGGGTCGGCACGTAGGCGCCGGTGTTGAAGCGGATGGCCTGGACGTCGTTGGAGTACAGGTACTGGATCAGCCTGGCGGCGGCCTTCTCCTTGGCGGAGCCGGCGGGGATCGACGCGGAGACGGCCCAGCCGGTGCCGGCGACCGCGGAGACGACGCCGCGGTTCTTCTCGCCGGGGATAGACGGGAACGGCATCAGCGCGAAGTCCTTGTCCTGGGCGGCCGGCGAGATCAGGGCCTTGCCGGAAGCCTTGTCGGTGATGTAGGCGCCGGCCCTCCAGTCGCCGTCGATGTAGATGGCGGCCTTGCCGGAGGCGAACATGCCCGCGGCCTCGCCGTAGCCGATCTGCACGTCCTCGCGGGAGAGGATGCCGTCCTTGTACAGGTTCTGGATCACCTCGAGGGCGGCCACGAAGGGCTTGTCGGTGAACTTGGCCTTGCCGGCCAGGATCGAGTCGACGAACTCGTCGCCGGCCATGCGGCCGACCACGGTGGAGAACAGGCAGGACTGCATCGGCCACGCGTCCTTGTTCGGCAGCATCGCCACCGCGATGCCCTTGGCCTTGAGCTTGGGCACCATCTTCTTGAGGTCGGCGTAGGTCTTGGGCGGCTTGAAGCCGTTATCGGCCAGCAGCTTCGTGTTGACGTACATCACCGAGGTGTAGGTGAAGGACTGGGGCAGCATGGCCATGTAGCCGCCGAGCTGGTTGGCCGGGTTGGTGGCGGACGCCGAGAAGTCCTTCAGGTAGGCGGCGCCGAGGAGCTGGTTCAGGTCCTTGGCCAGCTTCTTCTCGTGGATCACCGCGGAGCGGGCGCCCGGCCAGACGTAGAACACGTCGGGCATGGTGCCGGCGGCCGCGTAGGCCTGGAGCTTCTGGTGGTAGGGGTCGTTGAACAGCACCTCGATATTGAGGGTGATGTCGGGATTGGCGGCCTGGAAGTCCTGCCAGATCTTGACGTCTTCCGGGTAGCCGGCCTGGTCGGCCTGCTGGTAGTTCATGACGGTCAGCGTCACCTTCTCCTGGGCGAAGCCGCCGACGGCCGCGACCGCGATCAACAGGATCGCCGCGATCATTCTCTTCATTCGAGCCTCCTTGATAACGGGCCGAAGGCCCGCATCGGAACCGTTCTATATCGACCCCTACGGGGACGTTTCACCGTTATGCCCGCTCGGCGGATCGGCGCCGAGCCCCGGGAGCAGCCGCTCCGTGACCAGCCGGTCGAATATCATGCCGGCCGCGCCGTACGCGACGGCCTTGCCACCGAGGCTCGAGTAGCGGATGTCCACGTCCCTCGGGGCCGGGTACATCCAGTTCTCCTCGAGCCTGAGCCTGAGCGCGCCGGGCAGGTCGACGTTCAGCGCCTCGATGTCGCCGCCGATGTAGACGCGGTCGAAGTCCATCGTGTTGACGAGCATCGCCATGTTCCTGGCCAGCTCGTCCGCGGTACGCCCAAGTGCGTCGGCGTCGGTATCGAGCCGCGCCAGCTCGTCCTCGCGGAGCGAGAACTGCAGCTCGCCCGAGCCGTCGCAGAACACGCTGCGGAACTCGCCGGCGTTGCCGTGCACGCCGGCGTGCACCTTGCCGCCGAGCACGATGCCGAAGCCGACGCCGACGCCGCCCCGCAGGCTCAGGGCCAGCGGCCTCCGGTACTCGACGAGCGCGAACAGGAAATCGCGCGGCTCGTCGCCGCGGTTGAACGCCAGCTCGCCCCACGCGCAGCAGTTCGCGTCGTTCTCGACGGAGCACGGCACCGTCAGCCTGGACGCCACGGCCTTGCCGAAGTCGATCGGCCTGGTGATGCCTATCGGCACCGAGTAGCGGATGCGCCCCTTCTTCGAGTCGACGAGGCCGCCGACGCCTACCCCGACGCCGAGCAGGTCGTCGGCGCAGCCGAATTCGGCGGTCGTCTCGGAGACGATGCGCAGCACGCTGTCGGCGAAATTCGCCTCGGTTATATCGAGGCGGCCCCGACGCTCCCCGAGTATCTCGCCGGCCAGGTCGACGACGACCGCCACGTACATCCCGAGCTGGACCTCGATGCCGATGACTCGGCCGAATTTCCTGTTGATGACCAGCTGGATCGGGCGGCGGCCGCCCTTGACCGACGACTCGCCCTCCTCGGTCTCGAGGATCAGGCCGAGGTCGATGAGGCGGTTGACCTGGTTGGTGACGGTGGACTTGTCGAGCCCCAGCGCGCCGGCCAGCTCCACGCGGCTGATGCCGGGCTTGCGCCAGACCGACCTGAAAATCCTCGCCGCCGTCCTCGGAACCGATCCGCTCGCCACCGCTCCCCCTGCGCTCGTCGCATAAGTTGGTTGATCTAACCAACCAATCATGCTATACCATGAGTTCAAGTAGCCGTCAACGATGTTTTTCGAATATCGGCGACCGACAGCGAACGGAGGCGACCATGGTACGAATCGATCTGGCCGGAACCTGGAGGCTCGAGCGCCTCTCCGACGGCAGCGAACGGCCTATGACCGCGCCGGGCGACGTCATGTCGGCCCTGGTCGCCTCCGGGGAGATACCCGACCCGTACTACGACCGCAACGAGCTCGGCCTCCAGTGGATAGGCCGCGAGGATTGGCGGCTGTACCGGAGCTTCGAGGCTCCGGCCGAGCTCCTGGAACGACGGCGCGTCCGCCTCGAGATCGACAGCGTCGATACGATAGCGGAGATCAGCCTGAACGGCCGCCCCGTCGGCGTTAGCGACGACATGTTCATGCGATTCACTGCCGACGTCGCCGGTCTGCTGCGCCCCGGACTGAACGAGCTTTCGGTGATCCTGCGCTCGCCAGAGCGGGCCGCGGCCGAGCGGGCGGCCCGCCTGCCCTATCCCGTGCCGGCCTCGACCTATCCGGTCAGCTCGCCGCACCGCAACCTGGTGCGCAAGGCCCAGTGCATGGGCGGCTGGGACTGGGGCCCCTGCCTGATGACGAGCGGCCTGTACGACGGCGTCAGGCTGGTCGGCGCCGACGGCCCGATGATCGACTACCTGCGCTGCGACGCTACGCCGGACGCGGGCTCGGGGCGCGGCGGAGCCTGGACCGTCGACGTAACGCTCGATCTCGACTCGGCCGAGGCCGCCGAGGCGAGCCTGAGCCTATCGCTGGCCGGCGCCTCGCTGGAGAGGACCGTGCGGGTGCCCGCCGGCCGCTCCGCGCTGACCGAGCGCCTGCGCGTCGAGTCGCCCGAGCTATGGTGGCCGGCAGGCTACGGTTCCCGGAGCCTGTACGAGCTCGCCGCGGATATACGCCCGGCCGGCGTGGCCGATCCGGACGCCGGCCACCGCGCCGAGCGCCGGGTCGGTTTCCGAGAGCTCGTCGTCGACACGGCGGAGGACGAGCACGGCAAGCCGATGACCTTCGTGGTCAACGGGCGCCCGGTCTTCGCCAAGGGCGCCAACTGGATACCGGCCGACGCCCTGCCGTCGCGCTGGACCCGCGACCGCTACGAGTTCCTGCTGCGCTCGGCCGCGGACGCCAACATGAACTGCGTCAGGGTATGGGGCGGCGGCCGCTACGAGTCGGACGCGTTCTACGAGCTGTGCGACGAGCTCGGCCTGCTGGTCTGGCAGGACTGCATGTTCTCCTGCGCGCTGTACCCCTCATCCAAGGAGTTCCTGTCGTCGGTCGAGGCCGAGACTCGCCACCAGGTCAGGCGCCTCGCCCACCATCCGTCGCTGGCGCTGTGGTGCGGCAACAACGAGGCGCTCGGCGCGATTACCTGGTACGACGAGTCGCGCGCCAACCCGGCCCGGTATATCGTCGACTACGACCGCCTGACCGAGGGCACCGTCGGCCGCGTCGTCCGCGAGCTCGACCCGGGCAGGGCCTGGTGGCCGTCGTCGCCGTCCGCCGGCCCCGACGACTTCGCGGACAACTGGCACGCCGATTCCCGCGGCGACATGCACTACTGGTCGGTCTGGCACGAGGGGCGCCCCTTCTCCGACTACCTGAGCGTGCGGCCGCGCTTCTGCTCGGAGTTCGGCTTCCAGTCCTTCCCGTCGCACCGGACCGTCGCCTCCTTCGCGCCCGAGGGCGAGCGCAACGTCTCGTCGCCGACGATGGAGCACCACCAGCGCCATCCGCGGGGCAACGCGCTGATCGTCGAGACGATGCTGCGCTACTTCAGGATGCCCCGCGGCCTCAGGGAGACGCTGTACCTGTCCCAGGTGCAGCAGGCGATGGCGATCAAGACGGCGGTGGAGTACTGGCGCTGTAACCGTCCGCGCTGCATGGGCGCGCTGTACTGGCAGCTGAACGACGTCTGGCCCGGGGCCAGCTGGTCGAGCCTCGAGTACGACGGCTCGTGGAAGCTGCTGCACCACGAGGCCAGGCGCTTCTTCGACCCGCTCATCGTCGCCGCCTACGTCCGCGACGGTTCGGTGCGGGTATGCGCTGTCAACGACGGCGCCGAGGCGCTCGAGGCCGCGACGAGGCTGACGCTGCGCCGCTTCGACGGCTCGGCCGCGACGGAGCTGGCCGCCGTCGAGTCGGTACTGGCAGCCGAGGCGGCTACGCCGCTGTGGAGCGCTCCGCTCGCCGGCCTGCCGGCGGCTCCGGGCGAGGCCTTCCTCGACGTCGAGCTGAGCGTCCGGAGGTCCGGCTCGGTCGAGCCCCGCCGCGCGGTCCTGTTCCTGACCGAGCCCAAGGCCTGCGCCCTCGCGAGGCCCGGCCTGACGATAGAGGCGGCCGGGGACGGGTCGGGACTCCCGGCGATAGCCGTACGGGCCGATGCCCCGGCCTTCTTCGTCGCGCCGGAGGCGCCCGGCCTGGCGGGCCGCTGGAGCGACTCGGGCTTCCATCTCGGGGCCGGCGAGACGAGGGTCGTGTCCTTCGTCGCCGGCGGCGGAACCGATCCGACGATCCGCCCGCGGTCGTCCGAGGATCTCGCCGCCGCGACGACGGTCATGGACCTGCGCTCGAGCTACGAGTAGGCTTAGCCGCGATTTGATTTCATCGGCCGATGCCCCTATGCTTTGAGGCGCATGGAGGCGCGGTCGATGGACAAGAACAGATACATCCTCCTCGTAGACGACGAGATCATAATCACGAACGCGCTCACGCGCGAGCTGCGGGAGTGGACGGCCAAGCGCTCGCTGGGGATACTGACCGGCCAATCGGCCCAGGAAGGCCTGGCCCAGCTCGAGGCGCATCGGGGCGAGGTCGTCATCGTCATATCGGACCTGAAGATGCCGGGCATGCTCGGCTCGGACTTCCTCCTCGAGGTCAGGAGGCTCTACCCCGACGTCGTCACCATCCTGCTCACCGGCTTCTCGGAGGCGAGCGAGATCATCAAGATCGTGCGCGCCGGGATCTTCAGCTTCATACTGAAGCCCTGGGACGCCACCTATCTCCTCGCCGAGCTAACGAAGGCCTACGATTTCAGGGAGATGCGCCTCGAGAACGAGCGCTACACCAAGACGATAGAGGACGAGCTGCGCTGGGCCGGCGAACTGCAGCGCACCATCCTCAAGCCGCAGCTGCCCCGTTGCGAGGGCCTCGAATTCAGGGTCAGCTACCATCCGGTCTCGGGCCTTTTCTGCGGCGGCGACTACTACGACGTGATCTTCGTAGGCAACGACCGCTACCTGGTCCTGATAGGCGACGTCGAGGGCCACGGCGTCAAGGCCGCCATCGTCACCGGCATGCTGAAGGCTACGATCTACTCCGAATTCGTCCGAGGCATGATCGGCAAGCAGTTCTCGCCGGGCGCATTCCTCGGATGGCTCAATTCGCGGATGAATTTCGAGTTCCGCAGCGCCAGCAGCATGATCATCACCTTCTTCGCCGGCGTCATGGACGTGAAGGCGTCGCGCTTCGTCTACGCGAACGCCGGGCACTGCCACCCGTTCGTCGTCAGGGGCGGCGCGCCGACCGAGCTGCCAGTCTCGGGCTCGGCGATCGGCTTCGCGGACGAGGTCGCCTATCCCGATCAAGCCGTCTCCACGCGCCCCGGGGACCTGTTCTTCATGTTCACCGACGGCCTCGTGGAATCCGGCGAGGCCAACGAGTTCAAGCCGCTCGCGCTCGGCCCCATCCTCCAGTCCACCCCGTATAGCGCCGAGTTCCATCGCCATGTCATCGAGTCCGCCCTGGCCGGGTCGAAGTCCAAGGGCTTCGCCGACGACGTGACGATAGTATCCTTCAAGGTACTCTAGCCGGCATGACCTACGACGAGGCGTCGCGCGATTTCAACGAGCGCTTCGACGAGACCAGGCTCGAGATCGAGGGAACCCCCGACGGCGCCCGCGTCCGCATAGCGGGTTGGCTCGGGCTCGAGGAGGCGGGTCGGCTACAGGCGCTGATGGATACGATCATGGACTCCGTAGAGCCGGGCGGCACGATCTCGCTCGACCTCGGGGAGGTCCGATACATCTCGTCGACCGGGGTGGGGCTCCTGAGCCACGCGCTGATAAAGGCGCGCGGCAAGGGACTGAGGTTCGTGCTCAGCCGCGTCTCCGATACCGCGGAGAAGGTCCTCAGGCTGCTCGGGCTCCTGTCGTTCTTCCCGACGGAGGAGTGACGATGCCGAACGACCAAGATCATCGCGTATGGATGCTCAAGCTGATCGCCGACCTGAGCGCCATCTACGCCAAGGACATATCCGAGACCGCGAACGTGGCCGCCACCGACGTCATCAAGCTGTCCTTCAAGGCGGACGCCGCCGCGATCTTCTATACCAGCGGGGAGGGACGCTACCTGTACTGCGTCGCGGGCACGCAATTCCCGATCGCGCTATCGCCGGGGCATTGGCGCGAAAGCGTAGTCAACCATTCGGAGGGCGGCCACATCAGGCGCTTCGGGCCGTGGTCCCTGCCCGGCATGGATACGGTCCTGCCGCTCTGGATATCGTGCCCTCTATACACCTCGAACGCCAACGTCGGCTTCGTGTTCCTCGGCCGCTCGGAATTCGACTGGAGCGACGAGGAGATCGCCGTCCTCCGGTCCATCGTCGAGGTGATGGCGCCCATCGTCCAGGTCCGCTACGAGCGCACCCTCGAGGAGCGGAGCCGCAGGGAGACGGAGCAACGGCTGGTCAGGAACGAGCGAAAGCTGCGGGCCTACTTCGAGGGCTCCAGGGATATGATCTACACCGCGAATTCCCGGGACGAGATCACCGGGATCAACGCCGCCGGGCTGAGCCTGCTCGGCATCGCCCAGAAGGAAGCGGCCATCGGCAGGCCGATAGCGGATTTCGTCGTCGACCGATCGGTCCGGAAGGTCATCGTCGGCAAGATCCTGAGGAACGGCTACGCGTCGGATTGCGAGGTCGTGTTCAAGAAGGCGGACGGCACCCCGGTCTTCGGCCTCGAGTCGGTCTACGCGATCAAGAATAGCGCCGGAAAGATCATCGAGATCCAGGGGATCATCAAGGACATATCGGAACGTATAGCCAACGAGAGCGCCCTGTGGAAGATGAACCTCGAGCTGGCCGAGACGAACAAGGCGCTCACGGATACCCAGGCCCTGATGGTCCAGCGCGAGAAGATGGCCTCGATAGGGCAGCTGGCGGCGGGGGTGGCGCACGAGATCAACAATCCCCTCGGCTTCCTGAAGAGCAACCACGAGACGCTCAAGGTCTACATGAGGAAGCTGCGCGAGGCGTTCGAAGAGGCCAGGTCCGTCGTCCCCGATACGATAGGGAAGATCGAGGCCGGGCTGGACCTCGGCTACTACCTATCGGAGCTGGACTCGATATTCTCGGAGTCGGACGAGGGCTACGCCCGCATCATGAACATCGTCGGGAGCCTCAAGAGCTTCTCCAGGGCCGACCAGGCCGCCGGGTTCGAGCCGTACGACGTCAACGCCGGCCTCGAGAGCACGCTCGTCGTCGCGAGGAACGAGATCAAGTACGTCGCCGACGTCAAGCTCTACCTCCAGCCCCTGCCCAGGATCATGGCCAAGAGCAACGAGATTAACCAGGTGTTCCTGAACATCATCGTCAACGCGGCGCAGGCTATAGGCAGCCAGGGCCGGGATGAGAAAGGCCAGATCCTGATCGCCACCGAGGAGAAGGCGGACGCCGTCGTCATAACGATACGCGACGACGGGCCCGGCATCCCCAAGGAATACGTCGACAAGGTCTTCGATCCGTTCTTCACGACCAAGGAACCGGGCAAGGGAACCGGGCTCGGCCTGAGCATCTCGTACGATATCATCCATACGAAGCACGGCGGGACGCTGAGCGTCTCCTCGAGCCGAGGCGGCGGCGCCCTCTTCACCATCGAGCTACCCAAGGGCGCCCCGCCCGCCTAGCCGGCTCCGACGAGCGGATAGGAACGACAGCCGTCACGAGCAGCGCCGCGCATGCATAATGACCCAATTGTCTATATAAACCTTTGTGTCGATAAACTTGACACTATATTAATTAATCTGTACAACTGACGCGATCACGGCGTCGCCGCGGCTCAACGATACGACGCGCGCCCGCGCGTACGAGGATGCATCCATGTTCCTATACCAATCGATCCCATGGTATTCGCTGCTCATGTGGCTGGCGGTATTCGCCGGCCTCGTCCTGCTCAACGAGCTCGGCCGATCGAGCAAGTGGGCCGGGCTGGCGCTGTTCGTAGCGCTGCCCGCCGTGCTGACGGTCGCGCTCTGGCCGAGGACGGCCGGCCCCGGCACCAGCATGAACGACTGGTTCCACTGGGCCAAGGTCTACTCGTCGCTGGCCGGGTGCATCGGCTTCATGGCGATCCGCTTCGTCAAGGGCCTGGACAAGAACAAGTACGCGCTCGCCTTCCCCGCCGTGATCCTCGCGGTCAACATCCTCGAGGCGGTGGTCAGGGACTTCCAGTGCTACTCGCTCGACGGCGTCGTCGGCGGCATACTGACGATAGGCGGCCCGTGGAACGTGATGAACGGCGTCGCCGGCATCCTGAACATCGTCACCATAACCGGCTGGATGGGCATCTTCGCCGGCAAGGGCAAGTCGCGCGACATGCTCTGGCCGGACATGCTCTGGTTCTGGATCGTCGCGTACGACCTGTGGAACTTCGCCTACACCTACAACTGCCTCGGCGACCATTCCTTCTACTGCGGCCTGGCCCTGCTCCTGTCGTGCACCTTCGCGGCGTTCTTCATCAAGAAGGGCGCGTGGCTCCAGCACCGCGCCCAGACGCTCGCGATCTGGTGCATGTTCGCGATGACCGCTCCGTCGTTCATCGACGAGTCGCGCTTCGCGGTCAAGGCCTCGGGCAACCGGGCCGCGCTGTTCGTCGTCAGCCTCGTGGCGCTCCTGGCGAACGTAGCGGTATTCGCCTACTGGCTGTACAGGATCATTAGGACGAGGCGCAATCCTCTCAAGGCCGAGCTATTCACCGACCTGAAGGCCTACGAGGAAGTCGCCGCCGAGCGAGCCTGACCTACCCTCGCGGCCGAGATCCGCGGCCCGGGCCGGCGCCCGTCGCCGCGATCTCAGCCGAGCGCGGCCAGCAAGGCCGCGTAGCCCGTCGCCGCGGCGCAGAACAGCGCGAGCGGGGCCGCGAAACGGCGTATCGTCGATACGAGCCCGACGCCGAAGTGCTCCGACGACACGACCATGCAGACGTGTAGCGGCGACAGCATCATGCCGGCGTAGCCGAAGGCGCCGGCCAGGACTACGACGGCGCCGAGCGCTACGCCGTCCGGCGCCATGCGCAGGATGATGGGGAAAGCCAGCCCGGCGTAGCCGAAGCCCACGCCGGTGACCAGGCCGGCCATGAACGGCAGCAGGGCTATCGCGACGAGCGGCTCGAAGCCGGCGCCCGCCAGCTCGGCGGCGGCCGCCTCGGCCGCCCCGGCCGCGCCGACGAGCGCCGAGAACACCTTGATCCCGAGCATCATCGCGAGCAGCCTGAGCGTCGACGGTCCCAGCGCCCCCTTGAACGAGCCCCTCCCGGTCGGCCTCGTCGCCACGTAGGCAGCGCCGCAGGCGAGCCCGGCGAAGACCGGGGCGTAGCGGCCGACGAGCGCCGACGCGGCGGCGCCGATAGCGAGCGCCGGCGACAGCGCGGCCCAGAGGCCCGCCAGCAGCCCGTACGCGCCGAGCACGACGCCGAGCGGAGCCACGCCCCGGACGAGGTCCGCCAGGCGCGCGCTCCCGCTATCGCCTCGCGGGCCGACGCCGGCCTTCTCGGCGCCTCGGGCGCCGGCCCTGGCGCCCGGCAATATGAACAGGAGGCCGAGCGAGAACAGCGCCACCGGCGCGTAGGCGTTGAGTACCATCAGCCTGGACGGCTCTATCCCGGTCAGCGACGAGGTCAGGATGAACGCCGGATAGAGCGGCCACGACAGCTCGAGGGTGTGCCTGAACCAGTAGTTGGCCGCCGACAGCGTCGCCGCGCCGCGGCTGCGGCCAGGGTCCATCGCGTCGACGAGCGGAGCGGACAGCACCGCTCCCCCGGGCACCGGCAGCGTGCCTATTATCGCCGGCGCCAGCGCCATCGACAGGCGCTCGGAGCGGACGGCGGCGGACAGCGACGCGGCGAAGGCGTCCATCAGCGACGATCGCTTCATCGCGGACGAGAAGGCCATGATGCACGTCATCAGGGCCAGGAGCAGCAGGGTGTCGGCCGACAGGGCCGCGGCGGCGGCCGATCTCAGCATGCCGAGCGCGGGGACGCCGCGCCATAGCGCCAAGGCCACGCCTCCGGCCGCCGCCGCCAGTCCGAGCGGGACCTTCCGGGCCGTCGCCGCGACGACGGCGGCGAACACTATCAGGATCTGGGCCGTGGCCGGTATAGCGATCATGGCAAGCCTTCCCTCGCCGGGGCCAGGCGCCCGGGCGCGCCGACAGTATTCCACGATAGGGGCCGGTCTGTGAAGGACGGCCGCAGTAGCGGTCGCGGCGGCGGGGGCGTGCCCGCTCGGCGGAAGCGTGCTATCATAGGCGGCGTCGTTAAGGAGGCACCATGAACCATCCGGAGCTGACCGACCAAGCCCTGGCCATTCTACGCAACCCCGAGACCTTCCAGTGGTATTTCATCCCGCTATTCGCCTTCGTCGTCTACATCTACTTCAACGAGATCCAGAAGAAGAACTGGCGAGGCGTCGCCTCGGGGCTCGCGCTGTACGCGGTCCACTGGTTCTACGAGATCGTCAACGCCCTGATCCAGCACTTCTCGGGCCACGCGCTCTGGACCGTGCCGACCGGCACCTCGTTCCTGCTGCTCGTCGGCGTCGGCTGGGAGCTGTCGATGATGTTCGCCGTAGCCGGGCTGATCTTCTCGAAGATCCTGCCCGACGACCCGAAGGCCAAGGTGCTCGGCGTCAACAACCGCGTCTTCTTCGCCGTGGTCAACGCGGCCTTCTTCTCGGTCTTCGAGATCTTCCTCGCGTCCACCCCGGCCTTCCACTGGGTCTACCCCTGGTGGGGAGCCTTCCCGGTGTTCATCACCACCTACGTGCCGTTCTTCCTCGCCGCCAACTTCGCCTACGACTGGAAGCCGGCGACGAGGCGAAGGCTGATAGGCGGGCTGTTCATCGTCGACGCGGCTATGCTCGTCGTCTTCGCCGGCGTCCTCGGATGGATCTAGCGGGGAAATCGACTATAGGGCCGCTACCGACGGGGACCCGCCGCGCTCGCGGAGGCTGACGTGCCGGCCCTCGAGTCCATCGTCGCGGCGGTCATCCTGGTCCGGTACGCCGTCGGCCGCCCCGACGCGGTCGGTCCGGGCCTCGCCGTCTTCCTGGCGTTCCAGACGCTGGTAGCCGCCGGGCTTTGGCCGGGAAAGGGTCCCGGGCGCCGCGAGCCGCGGCGCCCGACGGCCTGGTTCGCCCTTGCGGCGGCCAAGCTCGCGATCTGCGCGGCCGCCTACCGCGCCGAGCCGGCCTGCGCCTTGGCCTGGCCGGCGGTCGTCATGGGCGGTCCGCTTCGCGGTCAGCTAGGCGCGTCGGCCGGCGACGGCCGGCGCCCCGCGCCGTGGATACTGGCCGCCGTCCTGGCGGCGGCGCCGGCCCCGCTCGTCGACCCAGGGGCCCTCCCGGCGTTCCTCGGCGCCTGGGCTATCGCCTGCGCCTGGGCCGCCGAATCCGCCGGCCGGTCGATACGCGAGCGCCGCCTGCGCGCCCGCGTCGCGTCGCTCGAGCGCGAGCTGGCCCGCTCCCAGGACCGGCTCGAAAGCCTCCAGCGGGCCGGCGCCGAGGCCGAGCGCCTGGCCGCCATCGGCGAGCGCGAGCGGCTGGCGCGCAGCCTCCACGACGAGCTAGGCCATACGATCACCGGCGGCGTCATGCAGCTCGACGCCGCCAGGCTCCTGTTCGACGACGATCCCGACCGGGCCAGGCGCATCGTCGACCGGGTATCGGCCGCCCTCAAGGACGGCCTATCGTCGATACGGCTGAGCCTCCGCTCGATGAAGCCCGAGGCCGAGGATATAGGAGCCCAGCGGCTCCGCGCCGCGCTCGAGGGCTTCCGCTCCCGCCACGGCGTCGAGACGAGGCTGTCGCTCGACGGCCCGCTCGAGGCCATGCCGGCGGAGCTATGGCGCGTCGTCGCCGACAACATGACCGAGGCGATGACCAACACCCTCAGGCACGGCAGGGCCAGCCTCTTCTCCTGCTCGGTGACGGCGCTCAACCGGATCTACAAGGTCGAGTTCAGGGACGACGGCTCCACGGGCGCGGCGGTCCGGCCGGGCATGGGGCTCGAGGGCATGGAGGCCAGGACCCGAGAGGCCGGCGGCACGATGCTGGTGGACTCGTCCAGGGGGTTCTCGGTTATCATGCTGTTCCCGAGAGGAGAGGCGAACGATGGCGATACGGCTACTGATAGGCGATGACGACCCGCTGATCCGCGAGGCGCTCGAGATCGTGTTCGGGCGGGACGAGGGCTTCACCGTGGTCGCCTCCGTGGCGGACGGGCTCGAGGCGGTGCGCGCCTGCCGTTCGCTATCCGTCGACGTGGCCCTCCTCGACATACGCATGCCGGGCAAGAACGGCATAGAGGCGGCGGCCGAGATCGCCGCGGGCGGAGCGTGCAGGGTGCTGCTCCTGTCCACCTTCAACGAGGCCGAGTTCGTGCGCGGCGCTCTGGCGAGCGGCGCCTCCGGCTACCTCCTCAAGGGCTGCTCGAGCGACGAGATCAAGGAGGCGGTCAGGCTCGTCCACCAGGGGCACACGGTCTTCCAGGACGACGTGTTCGAGGCCGTCAGGCGGGCGTCGTCCAACGCCCCCGGCGACCTGTCCGCGTTAAGCGAACGGGAGCGCTCGCTCGTCAGGCTGATAGCGGACGGCTACACGAACAGGGAAGCGGCGGACAGCCTCGGACTGTCCGAGGGCACCGTCAAGAACTACGTCTCGGCCATCCTGGACAAGCTCGGCCTGCGGCAGCGCACCCAGATAGCCATCTACTGCATGACCGGCCGCAGGGATTTCACCTAGGACCTGACCTTAGTCACCCCCGATCGTTACCAAACGGACTACTCTCCGCGTTCCGCCGTCGCTATGCTCGATCCAGGATAAGACGAGGAGGATACGATGATAGAGATACGGAACGTGAGCAAGAGCTTCGGGCCTACCATGGCCGTGGACAACGTCTCGCTGACGATACGCGACGGCGAGCTGTTCGGCCTGCTCGGGCCGAACGGGGCCGGCAAGTCGACCCTCATTAATATGATAACCGGCCTCCTGGCCCAGGACGGCGGCTCGGTGTCGTTCATGGACGGGGCGGCCGGCAAGGCGGGCGCCCTCGACGCGAAGGCCGTCAAGCGCATGATAGGGCTCGTGCCGCAGGACCTGGCCTTCTACCAGAACTACAGCGCCATCGAGAACGTCAAGTTCTTCGCCAGCCTGTACGGCCTCCGCGGCAAGGCCCTGACCGAGGCGGCCGAGGCCGCGCTGGCGTTCGCGGGGCTCTCCGACGCGGGCAAGAAGCCGGCCAAGGCCTTCTCGGGCGGCATGAAGCGCAGGCTGAACATCGCCTGCGGCATAGCGCACGACCCCCGCGTCGTCATCCTGGACGAGCCGACGGTGGGCATCGACCCCCAGTCGCGCAACCATATCCTGCGCTCCGTCGAGGAGCTCAGGCGCCGCGGCCGCACCATCATCTACACGACGCACTATATGGAAGAGGCCGAGAACCTCTGCACCGAGATAGCCATCATGGACAAGGGCAAGATCATAGCCCAGGGAAGCCAGGAACGGCTCAAGCTGCTGATCAAGGACTCGAGCGGCGTCACCTTCACCCTCAAGCGGCCCGACCCGGTCGACCTCGGCGCGTTCGAGCGGATCCGCGGCGTCACGAAGGCCAAGCTCGACGAGCTGCGCCTGAGCGTGACCAGCGAGGTCGGCGCGACCAACCTGAACGAGCTGACCGCCGAGGTGAACCGCCAAGGGCTCATCGTCACGGACATCTCGACCGACTCGCCGTCGCTCGAGACGGTGTTCCTGAGCCTGACCGGCCGTTCCCTGAGGGACTAGGAGGAAGCCGTGGTAACCCTATTATTCGCCAGGCACCAGCTGCGCCTGCAGCTCAGGAGCCCCGGGATCCTGGCGCTGTTCGTCGTCGGCCCGCTGTTCATCATCTTCGTCTTCGGACAGGCCTTCACGGCGATCTTCGCCGCCGGGAACCAGGGCTTCAGCGCGATGCAGTACTTCGGCGTCACCCTGCTCACTATGGCCGTGTTCCAGGGCTCCTTCCTGGCCTCGTGGGCCGTCTTCAAGGAGAAGCGGTCGAACGCCGAGGCGCGGCTCGGAGTGGCCCCGATCGGGCGGGTCTCGGCGACGCTCGGCGCCTTCCTGGGCTCGTGGCTGTCGATCGCCGCGATCGGCTGCGTCGTGATGGCGCTCGGCTCGGTCTTCCTGTCCATCGACTACGGCGACCGGCCCTGGCTGTCCGCGCTGCTCGTCTGCGTCGAGGCCCTGCTGGCCTCTAGCCTCGGCGTATCGCTGGCGGTCGTATTCGGCCAGGAACGGGCGGCCAACGGCGTCCTGAACGCGATCGTGCCGCTGCTCGTCTTCATAGGGGGAGGCTACACGATCATTCCGGATAGCGGCCTCCTCCACGAGCTGTCGCGCTTCTCGCCGATACGGTGGATCAACCTGGCCATGCTCGACCTGGCCCTGCCGGATACCGGCGAGTACGTCGCCGCGGCCCTGTCCTTCAGCCTGGCGGCCTCCGCCGCCCTGATGTCGATCGCGTGCCTACGGTCATGGAGGAAACGATGAGAGCCTTCGCGATATTCTATAGGAACTTCCTGGTCGGCGCCTTCAGGAACAAGCTGGCCTACCTGGTGTACTTCGCGGCGCCGATAGCCAGCTTCGTCGCGATGTTCTTCCTGCTCAGCCTGACCGGCGACGCCTCGTTCGCCGCGGCCCAGGCCGTCGGCCTCGTCATCTACTTCTCGATGCTCCAGGCGACGATGATCACCAGCCTGACGATCAAGGACAGGGAAGAGGGCGCCGCCCTGCGCGTCGCGGTCTCCCCGACCGGCGGCCTCGCCTACGCGCTCGGCAACGGCGCCGCGGCCTTCACGGTGCTCGGCGCCCAGGTCGCCCTGTTCGTCTGCTTCATCGCGTTCGCGTTCCCGGTCGACCTGGGCCTCGGCGCCGGGCGGCTGCTGGCTATCCTGCTCGCCTTCAACGTGGCCTCGATCGGGCTGGCCCTCCTCATGTGCGAGCTGTCCGACTCGAGCTCGGGGGCTACGCTGCTGGCCAACCTCGTCATCATGGCCACGAGCCTCTTAGGCGGGGTCTTCTTCCCGGCCGAGTTCATGGGCCCGTCGGCCCGCCGGGCGGCGGTCGCCTTCCCTCAGTACTGGGCGATGAAGGCGATAGACCAGGCACGCTCAGGCGCCGCCCTGGCGGAGCGCGGCCTGTCGATGACGATACTGCTGCTGTTCGGGGCGCTGTTCATAGCCGGCCGCGCCGCGCTCGCCGGGCGGAGGCGCTCGGCCTAGCCCTTCCGCTCGTTCGCCTCGTAATACTCCAGGGTCGAGCGGGCTATGGCCCGCTCGAAGTAATCCGGGGCGTCGGCCCTCATCGCGTACGGATCCTTCTTGACCAGCTTCTGCAGCAGCGGCGCGATCTGGATACCGTAGAGCCGCATGCATTCCTCGGGCTTGACGCCGGGCCACGCGTTGCAGCTGACCACGGTACGCCGATGCTCGGTGCTCACCCCGTCGGGGATCTGCTCGTAGAGTGGGTCGTCCGTCCGTATGACCGTGTTGCTCAGGTCGCCGGTCGGGATGCCCTCGATAGCCTTGACCTGGGTGCCGAGGCCGTCGGTCAGGTACGGGTCGGCCGTCAGGTCGAGGATGACGGCGTCCGGCTTCATCAGCCCTATCATGCGGTTATCGACGATGTACTTGTACGGATCCTCCCTGGTCGTCGCGTCGACGAGTATGTCCAGCCGAGGCAGGAGCCGCTCCATATCCCTGCGCTCGCAGGTGAAGTTGCGCGGCAGCATGTGCACGATGACGCCGCGGGCCCGGCTCTGCCTGGCCCGCTCGAGCATCTCGTGCGAGCCGAAGCGCCCGGCCCAGCGCGCCGCCTTCTGCCCGATCGGCCCGAGCCCCATGATGCCCACCTGGAGCGGCCTGCGCCTATGCGAGAAGAAATCGAGCCGCGCCTCGGCCAGGGCCTGGAACGCCAGCTCCATGCCGTTGGCGGAGGTGCCGGTCGGGTTGAACACGATACGGTTCATGAAGTCGTCGCGGACGGAGTCGAGGGACACGGCCTTGATGCCGAGCTCCTTGAGCACCTCGTTGCGGTGCGCCCGGGTAGGATAGTGGAGCATGCTGACCAGCACCGCGCCCCGCCTGATCATCTCCAGCTCGTCCATCCTCGGGGCGCGCAGTATCACCACGACGTCCTGGCCGTACGCCTCCTCGAGCGATCCGATGCGGACGTTCTTGTTGACCGAGCGGTAGTCCGACTCGTCGTAGCCGAGCCTAGACCCGTAGCCGGACTCGAGCGTGACGGGCGCGCCGCAGGCCTGCAGCGAGCCGAAGAATTCCGGCAGGAAGGCCCGTCGCTCTCCGAGCTCCTTCATCATCCTGGGGAATCCCATCGTCTTCATCGCGTCTCCTTGCCCGGTCGGTGTCGTAGCGAGTAGGATAGCAGAATACGGCCCCGCGGGGCTATCATTATTTTCGTATCGATATGGCCGCTCCGCTGAGAGCGACCGCGGAAGGAGCTACATGGCGACGATATACGACAACGATATTCGTGGGCTGTTCACCGGGAAAGGCTTCGAGTTCGCCGTCTCGATGGACTGCGAAGGCACGAACTACGACAAGAACCTGGACGCCAACGTCGGCGAGCTCGAGCGCTTCGTAGCCGCCGCCACCGCGGCCGGCGTCACGACCGTGCTGTTCGTCACCCCCCGCTTCGCCGAGGCGCTCGAGAGGCACGGCCTGGCAGGGCGCCTGCCCCGAGAGTACCGCGTCGTCTACGGCCTCCATATCCACCCCGACAACCTGCCCGACGAGATGGAGTCGGCCCTCGGCTTCATCAGGCCGGACGAGGAATACCTGGCGTCGTATACAGAGGAGCAGCAGCGGGCCATCATATCCTCCGCCTACGCGTACGTGCTCGACCGCGGCGTGGGCCCCTTGCGGATCTTCAGGGGCGGATGCTTCTCGATGGGGCCCGACACCTCGAGGATACTGGCCGCCGAGACGCCGATACGCTTCGAGTCGCACAATCCGTTCCGCGAGCAGTACCGCCCCGAGCCCGGCCTGCTCGAACCCTTGCCCGTCTACGCGCTGAGCCGCGACGAGGAGCTCAGGCTCGAGTTCTTCACCGCCGCGCGGCTCGAGGAGATGGTCAGGGGCGCGATACGCTCGGGGGCCAAGACCCTGGCCATCACGCACAGCTACATGCTCGACCCGAACGACTTCCATTACCGCAGGGACGGCATCGAGGGCGATATACACGTCCGCCTGGCCAGGCTCCTCTCGGTCATAGCCGAGGCGGAAGCCGGCGCCTAGCCCCGAGCCCCCGGGATGCGCCTCGGGCCGGCCGGGCCTACGAATAGGCCGACGACGGCCGACGCGACAGAGGCCGCCATGCCTGCGAACAGCGGGTCGAACGGCAGCCCTATCGCCCAGGACGCCGCCATGCAGGCCAGGCCCGCCGCGCTCGAGGCTATCGCGAAGCCCGGCCTCATACGGCCCGGCAGGAACAGGGCGCACAGCATCGGCACGAGCAGCACCGCCGCCCGCAGGCCCATCGACAGGAACCCGAA
>QKAK01000056.1 GCA_003247225.1 Spirochaetota bacterium
CGCGGGGTTCGCGGGGTTTCTTGACAATAGTTTGTCCCGCCGACCATACTTGGGGCCATGGATTTGTTGCCGGTCGTCGTCGTGGTGATCTTCCTCGCCCTGGTCGTCATCGTGGGCGGAGCCGTCCTGTCCAAGGGCAAGGGGGCGAAGTCCAAGGGCGGAAAGAAGATAAAGGCCAAGGATCACGCGCAGATCCTGAAGGAAGCTAATCGGCGGCTGGCCCAGAACCCAAAGGACCCCGACGCGCTGCAGGCCCTCGGCGAGGTGTACTACGTCGAGCAGGCCTGGGATAAGGCCTTCAAGGCCTACGAGGTCCTGGTCGAGGTCTCGGCCGGCAATCCCGACCTGGACGAATTCGAGATCAACAAGCGTTACGGGCTGTGCGCGATGAAGCTCGGCCGCCTCGACGAGTCATACAAGGGCCTGGTGCTGGCGCACGCGGTCAAGGCCGACGACTTCGAGACGAACTATAACCTGGGCTACCTCGAGTTCCAGAAGCGGCAGTACGAGAAGGCTATCTTCCACCTCAGGCTGGCGGGACGGCAGAACACCGAGCACGCGATGACGCTGCGCTACCTGGGGCATTCGCTGTTCAAGGTCAAGAACTACAAGGAAGCCCTGTCCAACCTGAAGCGCGCCGTGGACCTGCAGCCCGACGACAAGGAGAGCCTGTTCGCGATGGGCGAGTGCTTCCACGAGATCGGGCAGGAGGAGCAGGCGATCCGGCTCTTCACGCACCTGCGCACCGACCCGGCCCTCGGCCCGTCGGCGGCGCTGTTCGCCGGCACGATACACCTGAACCAGCGGCAGTACCAGAAGGCGATCATGGACTTCGAGCTGGGCCTCAGGCACCCGGACATCAAGGTCGAGGTGCTCGTCGAGATCAAGTACCGGCTGGCGGCCGCCTACCTGAAGGGCCAGGAGATAGCCAAGGCCGTCTCCCTGCTGAACGAGATACAGCAGATCTACCCGAACTATAAGGACACCCCGGCCCAGCTGGCCAAGTACAAGGAGCTGAACTCCAACCGGAACCTGCAGGTGTACCTGCTGTCGGCCACGAGCGACTTCATCACGCTGTGCCGCAAGATCACCCTGACGTTCTTCCCGAAGGCCAAGGTAAAGATCACCGACATCTCGGTGCAGAAGAACGACTGGGCCGATATCCTGGCCGAGGTCGAGACGAGCCGCTGGTCGGACGTGGTGCTGTTCAGGATGATACGGTCGACCGGTACGATAGGCGAGCTGGTGCTCCGCGACTTCCACGCGAGGATCAAGGACCTGAAGGCCGGCAAGGGCTACTGCATCACCGCCGGCGTCTTCTCCGACGAGTCGAAGAAATTCGTCGAGGCCAGGCTGATAGACCTGATGGAGAAGGACAAGCTGATGGTGCTCCTCAACAACATCGACTCGCAGCAGAAGGGTCTCCTGATCACGGACTGATCGCGCCTCGTCGCCGGTGACGCGCCGTCGTTGACGCGGCGGCTGACGAGGGGTAGCATGGCCCCATGTTCGAACCATCGGTGTATATAGGGCGCAGGCGCGCCCTGGTCGCGGCCCTGGCGTCGCGCGGCGCTCGGGACGGCCTCGTCGCCTTCCCGGGCAATAACGAGAGCCCGATCAACTATCCTGACAACGCGTACCGCTTCAGGCAGGATTCGTGCTTCCTCTACTATTTCGGCATAGCCGAGCCGGGCCTGGCGGCGACGATAGACCTCGGCGCCGGCCGCGCTACGCTGTACGCCGACGGCCTGACGATCGACGACCTGGTGTGGACCGGTCCGAGGCCTGGCGTCGACGAGTACCGCGCGCTCTGCGGCGCTGACGCGGTCGAGCCGAGGTCGGCGTTCGGCCGCGACGTGGCGGCGGCCCGAGGGCGTTGCCTGTTCACGCCGCCGTATCGGGCGGACTCCGCCATAGAGCTCGGCGAGGCCCTCGGCATGGCGCCAAAGGACTTGGCCGCGGCCGCTTCCGGCGCCTTGATCGCGGCCGTCGTCGCGCAGCGCGAGATAAAGGAGGACCGTGAGCTCGCCGATATCGAGCGCGCGGTCGACGTATCGATAGACATGCACCGGGCGGTGATAGCGGCGGCCCGGCCGGGCGTTACCGAGGCGGCCATGATGGCCGAGGCGTACCGCGTGGCGTACTCGGGCGGCGGCATGCCGGCGTTCCCCGCGATAGCGACGACGAAGGGCTCGGTGCTGCACAACCACGGCTACCCGGGAACGCTGGCCGACGGCGGCCTGTTCCTGCTGGACGCCGGCGCGGAGACCGTGAACGGCTACGCGGGCGACCTGACGAGCACCTTTCCTATAGGTGCGCGCTACGACGATAGGCAGCGGGCCGTCTACGATATCGTTCTGCGGGCCGGCGAGGCCTGCGCCTCGATGATGGCGCCCGGCGTGCCGTACCGCGACTGCCACCTGGCCGCGGCCCGGGCGATAGCCGAGGGCCTTCGCGCGCTCGGCGTGATGCGCGGCGACCCCGACGAGGCCGTGGCGGCCGGCGCCCACGCGTGCTTCTTCCCCCACGGGGTGGGGCACCAGATGGGGCTGGACGTGCACGACATGGAGAACCTCGGCGAGGTGAACGTCGGCTACGACGGCCAGCCTAAGAGCGCGGAGTTCGGCCTCAAGAGCCTGCGCCTGGCCAAGCCGCTCAAGGCTGGCATGGTGCTGACCATCGAGCCCGGCGTGTACTTCATCGAGGGGCTGATAGCCGCTTGGAAGGCTGAGAAGCGGCACTCGTCCTTCATCGACTACGCCGAGGCGGAGAAGTGGCTGCCGGTCGGCGGCGTCCGGGCGTCGGGAGCGGCGCGCGCAGGCTCGGCAAGCCGTTCGACAAGTCCGTAGCGGCGATGGAGGGCTATAGGTCCTGATCGGCCGCGCTCGGCCTAGATGAAGCTGACCCGGGTATCCTTGAGGTGCCTGGACTCGAGTATCGCGGCGATGCGCTTGACCACGTTCCGCCGTATCTCCAGCTCGAGCGGCATGGTCGGGTCCTGGTGGGCCTCGTTGATGCGCGTGCCGACGACGAACTGGATCACGTCCGAGTCGAGCATCAGCTCGAGGAGCCGGGTAGCGGCGTTGCGCCGGCCCGGCGCCTCTTCCTGGCCCGATTCGAGCAGGGCCGCCACGCGGGCGAGGGTCAGGATGCCCTCGGTCACCAGGTCGGCGCCCGGCATGGTCGACTGAGGCGGTATCTCCGGGTCGAGGTCGGATAGGTCCACCTTGATGGCCCGGCCGGTCTCGCGGGCGATGATATTGGCGGTCGTGCCGCCGGCTATCGCCTTGCGGCCGTCGAAGGCGGCGTAGATCCTGTTCATCTCGCGGTCGCGGTCCTTGGAGACCGGCGGGCCTGTCAGCACGAGGAGGCGCCTCGGGTGGCGCCAGTACGCCACGCCGCAGGTTATGTCGTCCTTAGGCGCCCAGGCGTCCTTCGCGACGGCCTCGTGCACGATGGTCCTGGCCAGTTCCCTCGCCGAGACGCCGTCCGGGGCCTGGGCGACCGCGGCCGCGGCGTAGCCCTTGACCGCCTCGTCGCCCCAGCCGAGGGGGTAGCTCCTCGTGCCCATGCCCGCCTGGGTGACGCCGTCGGAGTACAGCACGACGCGGTCGCCCGGCTGGGCGTCGAAGCTCGATAGCTTGAGCACCGCGTCGCCCTTGGCTCCGCCCCGGCCGCGGGGCAGCCTGAGCTCGGCCTTCTCCGGGCTGAGCGCCCGGCCGCTCCGCAGGAGCAGGTACGGCGGGTTGTCGTACTCGACGACGCGTACCGAGCCGCCCGGGGCCACGTCGACGATGGTGAAGGTCGCGTAGCTGATCTTCCGCTCCGAGCATACCGGCAGCGAGCGCATGACGAACTCGGCGACGCGGCGGAGCGGTATGTCGGCGGCGACGCAGCGGGCGGCCATCGTCGCCGTCAGCGTGGCCAGCACGCCGGCCTTGATGCCGGAGCCCAGGCCGTCGGACAGCACCGCGATGACGCGCCCGTCGTCGCACTTGATCGACTGGAACGCGTCGCCCGGCGCGCTCTGCCCGCGCTTGGATACCTGGTGGTGCGACAGCTCGAGGAAGGAGTCCTTCATGGCCGCTAGCCGCGCCTCTGGCGGTCGCGGCCGTCCGGGCCGTGGTCGCCGGCGTCGAACGACTCGATGATGGACTGGAGTATGGTCTCGCTCTCGGCGGCGTTCTCGCCGAGCAGGTAGGCTATCTTCTGGACGGTGGCGACGTTCTTGCGTATCACGGCCTTAGCCTGGGACACGACCCGGTCGCGCCGTATCCACGGCACGGTCACGTCCTGGAAGATGCCGCCGACGACGAGCCCCGGCTCGACCGCGAAGACCGAGCCGGACAGCACGCGGCCGTCGAACTTGACGTCGCGCGGCCCGGATTCGCGGCCGGCGCCGTCCGTCCGCTCCGATAGCCCGTCGTCGGCGAAGGCCGCCTCGAAGAGCTGCCAGAACGGCACGAGCCTGCGGAGGTCGGCGCCCTCGAGCCCCGGCTTGGCGTCGAACATCGCCTCGACGTCGGGCCCGAGCAGCCTGGCGAAGGGCCGGTTGCACTCGACGACCCGCAGGTCGGTGTCGACGAGCACGACGCCCGAAGGCATCGCCTTGATCAGCGCGTTGGCCTTCTTCTGGGCGAGCTGGCGCATGTACGACACGCACATCGTCCGCTCGGCCTTGCCGGACAGCATCGCGGCGGCGAAGGCGCGGCAGCTGTCGTAGCCGCAGGACGAGCAGTTGAGCTCGTGCTCGGGCCTGGTCTTGCCTATCGAGCGCAGCGCCTCGGTCACCGCCTCGTCCGACGGGCTATCGTCGGCTACCGGGGCCGCCGCCCTCTCGGCGCTCGGGGCCGCCCGGGCGTCGCGTCGGTCCGCGGACGAGCGGGCGTAGTCGAGCACCGCGAGCCGCTTGCGCACCGAGCCGGCGCGGTGCTGGGCCTCGGGCCCGTTGACGCAGCCTCCCTCGCAGGCGAGAAGTTCCAGGAAGATGGGGGAGCGGCCGTCGTAGGCCTCGAGGCCCTCGAGCGCGCGCTCGATCTGGCCGAGGCCGGAGTACGAGACGCAGTGGGCCGCGAGCCCGGGGGCGTATTTCTTGACGCCGGCTATCATGCCGCCGTCCACCGGGTAGAGTGAGCCCTTGGCGGCCCGGTCCGGGTAGAAGCGCTCGTCTCCGGAGAGGGGCGCGGCGTAGGGGTCGACGCCCTCCTGCTCGAACCAGGCGCGCAGCTCCCTGAAGGTGACGGCCGCGTCGACGGCGCCGCCCGATCGGTCGGCCTCGCGCTTCTTGCCGATGCACGGCCCGATGAACACGACGGCGGCGCCGGGCCCGAGCGACGCCTTGAGCTCGGCCGCGTGGGCGGCGACCGGCGAGGCGAGCGGCGACAGGAACCCGGCCAGCTCCGGCCGGTACAGGAGTATGTAGTCGTTGACGACGGGGCAGGCGCTCGACAGGATCACCCGCCCGGGGCCCGAGTCCTTGGCGCCCGACAGCGCGGCGGCCAGCGAACGGGATACCGAGTCGGCGCCCCAGGCCGTCTCGGACACCAAGGCGAAACCGAGCGACCGGAGGGCGGCGATCAGCCTGGCCGGGTCGAGCTCGGGGAACTCCGACGCGAACGACGGGGCGAGGCTCGCGGCCACCGTCGGCTTGATGGCTATCAGCGCCCTGGCCCGCTCGAGGTCGGAGCGCACCTTCTTGGCGCCCGCCGGGCAGACCTCGACGCAGTGGCCGCATAGCACGCACAGCTCCGGCACGACGCTGGCCTTGCCGTCCGATACCTTGATGGCCTTGACCGGGCACTCGCGCACGCACTTGTAGCAGTCCTGGCAGGCGGCGCTCTCGGTACGTATGGGTTCGTAGTTGGGCATGGTCAGCGCTCCCCGAATTCGTGCTCCAGGACGTCCTCTATCGCCGCCGGATCGACGCCGCGGTAGACGCGCTCGCCGATGCGCAGGTTCGGGCCTTCCTTGCAGAGGCCCTCGCAGAGGGTTCCGGTGAATTCGATTCTAGCGTCGCGGCCCTCGCGCGCCAACCAGGCCTTGATCAGCTCCGCGTTGCGGGCGTTGCCCCTGGCGTAGCATGAGGATCCCATGCAGATGGCGATGACGATGGGGGCTGATTGCATGAAGAAATAATATATAAATATATCGATAATGTCAATCGATAGAGGCCGGCCTCGGACGCCGGCGGCGCTCAGCCCGCTACGTAGGATTGCCTGGACAGCTCGACGTAGACGGCGTCGGCGAGGCCGAAGCCGGCGTTCTTGGACATGTCCTTGGCGTACTCGTCGTAGAGCATGTCGCTGAAGATCTCCTCGGCCTGGCCGCCGTCGATCAGGCCTGACTTCTCGACGGTGGCGCGCATCTCCTTGAGCATCATGTTGACGAAGAGCGACTCGAACTCCTGGCACTGCTCGTACAGCTTGCTCGAGCGGTCTATCGTCGCCCCGCCCATGGCCGAGGCGGAACGGGCGCCGAGGCCCTGGGCAGGGGCCCTGGGCACCTGGAGCGATCGGTTCTGGTACGCCAGCGTCGCGCTATCGATGGTCACGGCTCGTTACCTCTTGAGGCTGGTGGCGGTGCCGAGCATGTTGTCGCTCGTCTGGATGGCCTTGGAGTTGAACTCGTAGGCGCGCTGGGCGACGATCATGTTGACCATCTCCTTGACCACCGACACGTTCGACATCTCCAGGAACTTGTGGACCGTCTTGCCCATGCCGTCGAAGCCCGGGCGGCCGGGGATAGGGTCGCCGGTGGCGTTCGACTGCTTGAACAGGTTCTCGCCGACGGCGGTCAGGCCGACCGGGTTCGGGAAGCGGTACAGCTCGAGGCGGCCGACGTCCACCGGGTCGTCCTGGCCGGGCACCTTGACCGATATGCGGCCGTCCTGGCTGATCGACAGGGTCTCGGGAATGAAGTCCCGGGGCAGCACGACCTCCGGCATCATCTTGTAGCCGTTCGAGGTGACGAACTGGCCCTCCGAGTCGATCTTGAAGGCGCCGTCGCGGGTGTAGGCGTAGCTGCCGTCGTACATCATCACGCGGAAGAAGCCGTCGCCCATGATCGCTATGTCGGAGAAATTCTCGGTGTTCTGGAGGTTGCCCTGGGCGAACTCGCGCTGGGTCGCCGACAGCCTGACGCCGTGGCCCATCTGCACCGGTACCGGCACGACGGTGTCCTCGGTGGCGGGCGTTCCGGCGACGCGGACCGTCTGGTAGATCAGGTCCTCGAAGTCGGCGCGCATCTTCTTGTAGCCCGAGGTGTTGACGTTGGCCAGGTTGTTCGAGATCGTGTCGATGTTGGCCTGCTGGCCGATCATGCCGCTAGCGGCCGTCCATAAGCTTCGTACCATCGTTTACCCCTATACCTTGGCTACTTCGTTGATGAGCTTGCCGAGGCTCGCGTCCTCGGTCTGTATGGTCTTCTGGTTGGCCTCGTAGGCGCGGTTGACCTCTATCATCCTGACCATCTCGGTGACCGGGTTGACGTTGGACGCCTCGGTGAAGCCCTGGATCACCTTGGGCCTATCCCGCCCCTCGAGGGCCAGGGCCGGCCCGGACTCCTCGGTCGAGCGCCAGAGGCTCGAGCCCTGCTTGGCTATATAGCGGACCGTCTCGAAGTCGACCAGCTTGAGCGTGTCGAGGAGCACCGGCTCCCCCCACTCGTTCTGCTCGCGGCCGACGAGGCCGAGCGGGTCGTCCTGGTAGTCGGCGTTGACCCAGACGCGGCCGTCCTTGTCGATCTGGAAGTTGTTCTGCTTGACGCGGATCGGGCCGGCCTCGCCGAGCACCGGGTAGCCTTCCTTGGTCTCGAGGTAGCCTTCCTTGCCGAGGATGAAGGATCCGTTGCGGGTGTAGCGCTCGCCCTGCGGGGTCGAGACGCACATGAAGCCGGTCCCGTCGAGCGCCAGGTCGAAGTCGCTGTCGGTGCCCTTGAGGGAGCCCTGCTCCAGCTCGGTGAAGACCTCGTTGGCCTCGACGCCGGTGCCTACCTTGCCGATGATCGGCGCCTTGTCGCCCGATCCGAGCGGGTGCAGGTACTCGCCGTCGTCGCCCATGCGCCTGAGGAGGAGCTGCGCGAAGGCCTTGCTGACCGTCACGTCGCGCTTATAGCCGTCGGTGTCGATATTCGCGAGGTTATTGGCTATCGCGTCGAGCCTGACCTGCTGGGCGGCCATGCCGCTGGCTCCCGTATACCATCCTCTGATCATCCGCGTCCCTCCGCCTTCTATTACTGTATCGGCGGGCGGGGCTCCCGGGTTTAGGGTCCGCGCGATCCGGCGGACCATTCGCGTCGACGGTGTATCATGCTCTTGAAAAGCGTATATTCGGCGGTACTCCGTATATACGGAGGCGCTATGGCCCTGAGTATCAGAAGCAGAAGAGTCGAGGAGCTCGCTCGGGCGCTGTCGGATAGGACCGGCGCGAATATGACCGATGCCATCGCAGAGGCGCTGCAGGCGCGCTTGGAATCGCTACGCGCCATGCCGGACCAGGTACTCGCCAGGCTTCAGGCCATAGCGTCAGCGTGCGCGGCCTTGCCCGACCTGGATATCAGGCCCGTCGACGAGATCCTTGGATATGACGACGAAGGATTGTTCGGCGATGGTCGTCGATACGTCCGCTCTCTCCGCTATCCTGTTCGGCGAGGACGAGGGGCCGGTTTTCCTACGGTCATTGGCCGGTCCGGGGAGCAAATTCATGAGCGCGTTCACGCGCCTGGAGGCGTCCATCGTCGTGGAAGCGCGGAAGGGCGATGCCGGGGCTCGCGCCTTGGACGAGCTGCTTACGGCGAGCGGAGTCGATACCGTTCCTTTCGACATAGGGCAGGCCGAGCTGGCCTTGGACGCCTGGCTGCGCTACGGTAAGGGACGGCGTCCGGCCGGCCTGAACCTGGGCGACTGCGCGGCCTACGCGCTGGCCCGGTCCATCGGCGAGCCGCTCCTCTACAAAGGCGAGGACCTCGAGAGGACCGACGTGGGCCGGGTTTGAAATCGCCTCGCGGTAATGCGCGCATCGGCCCTCAGGCCGTCACGAGCCCCCCGGCGTCGACCTCGGACAGGAAGATGCGCCCGTAGCGGCCCGAATGGTCGAAGCGGACCTTGGGGGCGTAGGTGCTCATGAAGAAGAACATGACGTCGCTCATGTCGTCCTGCGACTCGACGAGGGTATAGCGGTAGTAGATCCCGTCCTCGTGGGCGAGCAGCACGGCGCGGCGGCGCTCGTCCTTCTCGGTCTCGGGGTCGGTCGCGACGCGAAGGGTGGCGCGCAGGCCGCCGTAGTACGACCGGGCGAGCAGGTACAGGTTGAGCTTGCCGGCCGCGTCCATGTAGTACAGCTCCGCGACGCCGCCCATCGCGGGCACCGAGCCTATGATGCGGTACTTATCGGCCTTGACGATCGGCGACCAGCGGACCGTATAGAACGCGTCGTCGCCCTTTACCGACTTGCTTACGTCGTATGACATCGGGGCTATGGTAGCACGGTATGGGCCCGAGGCGATACTCCAGGGCGGAATGCCGGCCGGTCTGTACATTCTCCGTAAAAAGGTTTAAACCTTTTATCATCCGCTCCATGGCCGACCCCACCCGCCGACCTTAGCTCCACAGGAGCGGCGCTACGCGTTGTTTAAGGAAGTTTCGTACCATGCGTGAGATAGTCGAGCGTGTACTAGGGGCCGAGGACGAAGCCAAGTCCAGGATAGAGGCGGCCAGGAAGAGAGCGTCGGCCGTCAAGGCCGAAGCCGATGAGAAGGCCTCCGCCGTCGTCGCCGCGGCCCGCGATACGGCCGTGGCCGACGCCAGGGCAAGGCTCGACGAGGCCAGGGCCGAGGCCGAGCGGCTGATAGCCGCGGCCCGCGAGGCGGCCGACGCCGAGGCCGAGCGGGACGCCGGCAGGGCGGCGTCGGAACGCGAGGCGCTCGTCGCGGAGATCGTCGGCATGATAGCGGGACGGCCGTGATGGAGGCGTGAAACCCGTGCCCGACGCGCTAAAGACATACGGGTTCCTGAGCGCCAAGCTCAAGGCCAGGATCAGCAAGACCATGCCTCCGGAGACGATGGACCGCCTGATAAAGGCCCGATCGCTCCCGGAGGCCGTTCAATTTTTAAGGGGTACGGCCTACGCCGCGATCGAGGAAGCCTACTCGTCGACGGGCGACCTGCGGGCCGGCGAGGCCCTGCTGTACGAGCGCGAGCTGCGCCTGTACACGGACCTGCTCAGGTACCTGGAAGAGCCGGCGCTGTCGTTCGTGAAGGCGCTCGCGATACGCTACGAGATCGAGCAGGTCAAGGACGCGGTGCGGCTATGGTTCGACGCGAGGGTGCGCGGCCGCGACTCGGCCGGCAGGACCGGCTACCTGTACCGGGGGACCATCGTGCACCGGGTCGACGTGGACGGGCTGCTCGGCGCGGCGGACGCCGACGGCGTCGCCGACGCGCTTTCCGGCACTCCGTACGCCGCCATCGCGCGGGCCGAGCTGCCGGCCGCCGTATCGTCCCGGTCGGTGTTCTCGTTCGAGCTGGCCCTCGACCGCTACTACTACGACGAGGCCTTCGAGGCGGCCGCCGGGCTCGGCGGACGGGACCGCGAGGCCGCCGAGCGGGCGATCGGCGTCGACGTCGACCTGCAGAACGTCTCGTGGCTGATACGCTTCAAGGATTTCTACGGCATGGGCGCCGAGGAGGCGATAGGCCGGCTGATACCGCGCGGCCGAGCGATCAAGCCCGCCGCGATGGCCGCCGCGTGGGAGGACGAGCGCGGCTCCCGCGGCGCCGGCGCCATAGGCCTGGACCTGCTCGGCCGCTCGTACCGGGGCATCGGCGCGCTGATAGGCGGCGGCGACTCGGCCGCGAGGCTGGCCGTGCTCGAGGCGGCGATACGCCGCGTGGCCGACGACGAGGCCAGGAAGAGCCTCTGCGGCTACCCGTTCTCGATCGGCGTGGTGCTCGCCTATTTCACCAAGAAGCGCGCGGAGATGCGCGCCGTGCTGACGATCCTGAACGCAAAATACTACGGCCTGTCCGATGAAAGGATACGGAGCGCCCTATGATGTTCACCTCTCCGATGAAACTGCTGGCCGCGGTGGCCCTGGAGGCGGACTCCGACGCCATCGCCAAGGAGCTCCTGAGCCTCGGCGCGCTCGAGATGGTCTCGGTCAGGGAGCTGCCCGGCGACTGGGCCTCTAAGCTGGGCAAGGCCGAGCCCAAGGTAAACCTGGCCAGGCTCGTCGAGCTGCGCAAGCGCGTCGAGGGTTTCATGGGCATGGCCTCGCCGCCGATAGCCAGGCCGGCCCTCGACGGGAGCGTGGCCGGCGAACCGGTCGACCTCGAGGTCGCCAACAAGCGCCTGGACGCGATCGCCGCCGATATCAACGGCCTGCGGGAGCGGCAGAAGGACCTGCAGGACCAGATCCTGAAGCTCGGGGAGATACGACGGCAGCTCGAGGCCTTCGGCGACCTGAGGACCGGGGCCGCGGCCTCGTCCTCCTACTCGTTCCTGTCGATACGCGCCGGGCTGCTGCCGGCCGGCGTCGCGGACGGCCTCCGCGAGGCGCTCGACGGCATACCTTCGGTGGTGCTGCCGTCGTCGGGACAGGAGGCCGGGTCGGCGTCGCCCGCCCGAGGCCAGGACGCGGTCGGCGTGATGCTCGTGACGCTCAAGCGAGACGCGGCCCGCGTCGAGCCGATACTCGAGCGCCTGGGCTGGGAAGACGCCAGGCTGCCGGAGTCGGCCGGCCAGGGCAACGCAGAGGCCCTCAGGACCGTGGACGACAAGATCGACGGCCTCCGGGCCAGGCAGTCCGCCTGCGGCGACGAGCTGAGCGCCTATTTCGGCTCGATAGGCGCCGGCCTCGGCTCGATGTGGGCCGCGCTGCGTACCGAGGAGCTGATAGCGACGGTGCGCTCCGGCTTCGCCCGCACGGACCGGACCGTGCTGTTCTCCGGCTGGATCCCGGCCGAGCGGGCGGCCGCGGTCGAGGCGGGCGTCAGGAGGGCGGCCTCCGGCGCGTGCTCGGTCGAGTGGCTGGAGCCCGGCAAGGGCGAGGCCGCCAGGCTCGAGGTCCCGGTGGAGATGCGCAACCCCAAGCCGCTGAAGCCGTTCGAGGGCCTCGTCAAGAACTACGCGGTGCCCGAGTACGGCAGCGTCGACCCGACGCCCTTCGTCGCGGTCGCCTACCTGTGCATGTTCGGCCTGATGTTCGGGGACGCCGGCCACGGCCTCGTCGTGCTGCTCGTCGGCCTCCTCGGCCTGTCCTCGGCGAGGCGCTCTGGCAAGCCGGACAACCTGTACCGCGTCATAGCGTACTGCGGCGGCGCCGCGATAGTCGCCGGAGTCCTGTTCGGCTCGTACTTCGGCATGAAGTGGCTGCCGCCGCTGTGGTTCGACTACCACGGCATCGTCAACGGCCACGAGGCGACCGGCTCGGTGCGCACCCTGTACGACATCCTGGGCATCACCATCCGCTTCGGCATGGTCGTGCTCGGGCTGGGCTTCGCGATCAACTGGGTCAACCTGTTCAGGAAGCGGGACTGGTTCACGCTGCTGCTCGACAAGGCCGGCGTGATAGGCGGCTGGATCTACGGCGCCGGCGCCTGGGCCGCGTTCTACTACGTGGCGCACGACTACCGCGAGCTGCCGCCGCTAGGGTCCCTGGCCCTGCTGCTCGGCCTTCCTACGATGATCCTGGCCTTCAAGGCGCCCTTGGAATTCATTATCCACGGCCGCGCCTCGGGCAAGCGCTTTAAGCCCGGCCTTATCGTCGACTTCATCATGGAATGGATCGTCGAGGTGCTGGAGATATACTCCGGCTACCTCGCCAACACCCTGTCGTTCATGCGGGTGGCCGGACTGGGCATAGCGCACGTGAGCCTGATGACGGCGTTCTTCCAGATAGCCAGGATGATCACGCCGGAGGGGCCGTTCTCGATACCCGCGGTGCTGGTGCTGGTCCTGGGCAACGCGCTCGTGATAGCGCTCGAGGGCCTGTCGGCGGGTATCCAGTCGCTGCGTCTCAATTATTACGAGTTCTTCTCGAAGTATTTCAACGGTACCGGCAAGGCGTACCGTCCGATATCGTTCAAAGGCGTACAATAAGCAAGGAGTTGCGGAATGATGGACGTAAGGATTCGTTTCGGTCGTAAGGTGAGCGCGAGCCTGGTCGTGGTCTTGGCGGTGCTGCTGGCCTTCGGGGCGGTGGCGAGCGTATCCGGCCAGGAGGCCCGCGGCGTCGCGACGGTGTCGCCGGAGCAGGCCAAGGTGCAGCAGTACGGCCTGATCGCCGCCGCGGTGGCGTTCGGCCTCGGCGCGATAGGCGCGGGCATAGCCATCGCCAACGTCGGCGCGGCCGCGATGGGCGCGATAGGCGAGCGGCCCGAGATAGCCAGCCAGGCGCTGATCTTCATAGCGCTCGCCGAGGGCCTCGTGGTGTTCGGCTTCATCACCGCGCTGATGATCCTGGGCAAGATCTAGGGGACCGTGAAGTACTACGTGATCGGCGACGAGGATACGGTGCTCGGCTTCGGGATGGTCGGCGTCGACGGCAGGGCCGTCTCGGACGCCGCCGAGGCCGAGGCCGCCTTCGACGCGGCCACCGCCGACCCGGAGGTGGGCATCCTCGTCGTCACCGAGCGCGCGGCGGAGCTCATACGGCCGCGCGTCGATCGCTACCTGTTCTCCGACGAGTTCCCGCTGATCGTCGAGATACCCGACCGGCGGGGACGCGTGCCCGGCCGCCCGACGACCCGCGAGATGGTCAACAAGGCCATCGGGATCAAGCTGGGCTAGGCGTCGGCCATAAGGATGTATAGATGGAACAGAGCTTGAACGACGCGGAGGCGATCGTCGCCGGGATCCTGGCCGACGCCGACGCCGAGGCCGCGCGCCTGCTCGCCGAGGCCGACGAGTACGCCGCCGCCGCCGCGGAGCGGGCCCGGGCGCAGGCCGAGGCCATAGGCGCCGAGGCGAGGGCCAAGGCCGACGCGCAGGCGGCCGCGATCCGGGCCGAGGCCGAGTCCAAGGCCGCGATAGAGCGGCGCAAGCGCGCCCTGCTGTCGCAGGAGAAGCTGGCCTCCGGCATCGTCGAGCGGGCCGCCTCCGAGGTGGCCGCGATGGCGGGCCGGCCGGGCTACCGCGATACGCTGCTAGCCTGGATAACGGAGGCGGCGATAGGGCTGTCGGCCGAGTCGGCCTCGGTCAACGCCTCGAAGGCGGACCTGCCGCTGATAGACGACGCGCTGCTGCGCGAGGCCGAGCGGGCCGCGCTCGAGGCGACCGGCAAGGCGACGAAGCTGCGCAAGGTCGAGGGCGACCCCGTCCTAGGGCAGGGCGCCTACCTGACCGCCGACGGCGGCCGGCTGGCCTACGATAACCGCGCCGCCACGCGCTTCGAGCGCTACCGGGCGGAGATACGAAGGCGAGTATATACGGCGCTCGGCGCCGGGAAGCCGCGCTCCTAGGCCGGCGATGGGGATGGCATGAACGAACGGATAATCGGACAGGTACGCAGGGTCAACGGGCCGGTCATCGAGGCGATGGGCGTTACCGACGCCAGGATGCTCGAGCTGGTCAGGGTGGGCGAGTCGGGCCTGATAGGCGAGATCATCAAGCTGTCGGGCGACGGCGCGACGATCCAGGTCTACGAGGAAACGACCGGCGTGGCCCCGCTCGACAACGTGTACGGCACCGGCCTGCCCCTGTCGCTCGAGCTCGGGCCGGGCCTCCTCGGCACCATCTACGACGGTATCCAGAGGCCGCTCGAGGCCCTCCTGGCGATGTCGGGCCGCTTCATCGAGCGCGGCGTGTCGGCCCAGGCGCTGGACCGGACGAAGGCCTGGGCCTTCGAGCCGCGCGTCGCCGCCGGGGACGAGGTTTCCGCCGGCGCGGTGCTCGGCGTGGTACAGGAGACCTCGAGGATAGAGCACCGCGTCTGCGTGCCGCCGGGCGTGTCGGGCAGGCTCGTGTCGATAGCGCCGGCCGGGGAGTACCGGGTCGACGAGACGATAGCGGTCGTGGCTACGCCGGGCGGCGAGCGCGAGCTGTCGATGATGCAGCGCTGGCCTATCCGCGAGCCGCGGCCGGTAGCCCAGCGTAAGCCGCTCGACATCCCGCTGATCACCGGCCAGCGCGTGATCGACACGCTGTTCCCGCTGGCCAAGGGCGGCACGGTCGCGATTCCCGGCGGCTTCGGCACCGGTAAGACGATGACCCAGCACGCGATAGCGAAGTGGTGCGACGCCGACATCATCGTGTACATAGGCTGCGGCGAGCGCGGCAACGAGATGACCGACGTCTTGAACGAGTTCCCCAAGCTCGTCGACCCGCGGACCGGCAAGAGCCTGATGGAGCGCACGATACTGATCGCGAACACCTCGAACATGCCGGTGTCGGCCCGCGAGGCCAGCGTGTACACCGGCGTGACGCTGGCCGAGTACTACCGCGACCAGGGCTACCACGTGGCCGTGATGGCCGACTCGACGTCGCGCTGGGCCGAGGCCCTGCGCGAGCTGTCCGGGCGCATGGAGGAGATGCCGGCGGAGGAGGGCTTCCCGGCCTACCTGCCGACGAGGATAGCGGAGTTCTACGAGCGCGCCGGCTACGCCGAGACCCTGTCCGGGGCCGACGGCTCGGTGACGATCATCGGCGCGGTCAGCCCGCCCGGAGGCGACTTCTCCGAGCCGGTCACCCAGCACACCAAGCGCTTCGTGCGCTGCTTCTGGGGCCTGGACCGCCAGCTGGCCAACGCGCGCCACTACCCGGCCATATCGTGGCTGGACAGCTATTCCGAGTACCTCGACGACGTGAAGCCCTGGTGGGAGGAGCGCGTCGGCCCGAGCTGGTCGACTGAGCGCGAGGAGATCATGGAGCTGCTCCAGAAGGAGGTGCGGCTCCTGCAGGTGGTCAAGCTGGTCGGCCCGGACGCCCTGCCCGACAGCCAGCGCTTCATCCTGGAGGTCTGCTCGATGTTCAAGAACGCCTTCCTGCAGCAGAGCGCCTTCGACGACGTCGACCGCTATTCCACCGTGGAGAAGCAGCTGCGCATGCTGTCGGCCATCATGGCGTACTGGCGACGCGGCCAGGAGGCCATCAAGCGCGGCGTGACGCTCCACAAGCTCAAGCGGGTGAAGGCCGTGCAGGACCTGGTCAAGATGAAATTCACCATACCGAACGAGTCGCCCGAGGAATTCGACCGCCTGATGGCCAGGCTGGAGCGCGGCATCGACCAGCTGGAGGCTATCTATGCGTGACGAGGAGAGGCGGGCGCTGATGTCGGGCCGCGAATACGTCGGCGCGGCCAGGATAGACGGGCCGCTCGTGTTCGTCCGGGGCACCCACCCCGTCGGCTACCGCGAGCTGGTCGAGTGCGTCGACGCCGACGGGAACACCAGGCTGGGCATGGTGCTCGATACGAGCGACGACGTCGTGGTCGTGCAGGTGTTCGAGGGCACCGACGGCCTGACCATGCCGGGCACCAGGACGCGCTTCCGCGGCAAGCCGCTGACCGTCGGCGTGTCGGACCGCATGCTCGGCCGCGTCTTCGACGGCCTCGGCCGCCCGGTGGACGGCGGCCCCGCGCCGCTCGCCGACGACGAGCCGGACGTCAACGGCCGCCCGATCAACCCGACCGCCCGCGAGTACCCGCGCGACTTCATCCAGACGGGCATCTCGGTGATCGACGGCATGAACACGCTGATACGCGGCCAGAAGCTGCCTATCTTCTCGGGCAACGGCCTGCCGCACAACGAGCTGGCCGCCCAGATAGCCAGGCAGGCCAAGCTGCGCGGCGGCGCCACCGACTTCGCCGTCGTGTTCGCCGCGATGGGCGTGAAGCACGACGTCGCTCGCTTCTTCACCCGGTCGTTCGAGGAGACCGGCGCGCTCGACAACGTGGCGCTGTTCCTGTCGCTCGCCGACGCGCCGTCGATCGAGCGCATCATCACGCCGCGCACCGCGCTGACCCTGGCCGAGCACCTGGCCTACGACCGCGGCCTGCACGTGCTCGTCGTGATGACCGACATGTCGAACTACTGCGAGTCGCTGCGCGAGATCTCGACGCTGCGCGGCGAGATACCGTCCCGCAAGGGCTACCCGGGCTACCTGTACTCCGACCTCGCGGAGCTGTACGAGCGCTCCGGCATGATACGCGGCGTCAAGGGCTCGATCACCCAGCTGCCCATACTGACGATGCCGAACGACGACATCTCCCACCCGATACCCGACCTGTCCGGCTACATCACCGAGGGGCAGATCGTCTTCGAGCGCGAGATGAACGGCCGCGGCATCTACCCGCCGGTCGCCGGCCTGCCGTCGCTGTCGCGCCTGATGAAGGACGGCATCGGCGAGGGCATGACCCGCGACGACCACCCGCACCTTGCGAGCCAGCTGTTCGCGGCCTATAGTTACGTCAAGGACGTGCGCAACCTGGCGTCCGTGATCGGCGAGGAGGAGCTGACGCCGCTCGACCACCAGTACATGGAGTTCGGCGAGTTCTTCGAGCGTAAGTTCGTCAACCAGCGCAAGGACGAGGACCGGACCATCGAGCAGACCCTGGACCTCGGCTGGGAGGCGCTCAAGCTGCTGCCGGCCGAGGAGCTGCACCGGGTGACCGACGAGGAGCTCGACGCGTACTACCACGGGAACGGGCTGCCATGAGGAACGTCGCGCCGACCAAGACCAACCTGATACGCCTGAAGGACGAGCTCAAGTTCGCCAGGATGGGACACGAGCTCCTGGACCAGAAGCGCAACATCCTGGTGCTGGAGCTCCTGAACCTGGTGGACCAGGCGGTCGAGTACGACGAGAAGGTGGACGCGGCGCTGGCGAAGGCCTACGCCGGGCTCGAGGACTCGGTGCTCGCGATGGGCAAGCTCAAGGTCGGCGCGCTGGCCGGATCGATAGACGTGACCTCGTCGATAGCGCTCAAGCAGCGCCGCGTGATGGGCGTCGCGCTGCCGGTGGTGCAGACCGAGTTCAAGGCGGGAGGGCCGTACTACAGCCCCCTCGACACGAGCGCCAGCATCGACAACGCGGTGGCCGCGTTCCGGGACGCGCTCGCGATGCTCGGGCGGTCCGCCGAGCTGCGCGTCTCGATCGTCAGGCTGGCCCGCGAGGTGCGCAAGACGATACGCAAGGTGAACGCGCTCGAGAAAATAGCGATACCGGAATTGGACGAAACGCTGCATTATATACAGAACAGGTTGGAAGAGAGCGAGCGGGACATGTTCGTCCTCATGAAGATGGTCAAGGACAGGCTATCGCGACCGGATTCGGAGGTATCGCAAGGATGACGAGGCCAATACGCAAGATCATGGTCTACGTGGACGGCTCCGAGCAGTCCATCACGGCGGCCCAGTACGCTATCGTGCTGGCCAAGTCGCTCGGCGCCGACCTCTACGCGCTGTACGTCGTCGATACGAGGGCGCTCGCCGAGCTGGTCAAGTCGCGGATATTCCTGGAGTCGGAGCAGGAGGAGTATAGGCGCGACCTCGACGGCGACGCGTCGCGCTACCTGAACCACGTGCGGGAGCTGGCCAGGCGCAAGGGCGTGCCGGTGGCGGCCGAGAAGGCCTCGGGCGCGGTGCACGTCGAGATAAAGGCCAAGGTAGCCGCCCTCGGCATAGACCTGCTCGTGCTCGGCGAGATATCCCAGATACGGTCGCGTCGCGACGAACTCTATAACGAGACCGAGCGGGCCATGCGGACCGCTCAATGCCCGGTGCTCGTCGCCAAGGGCGAAGATAAGATATGGGACCTCTACGAGTCCTTGGAATAGGAAGGCTGATATGGCGTTGATCGACCTGATAGAAGAAAGCGTAGTTAAGGTTCCGCTCGCGGCCTCGGGCAAGGACGCGGCGATCAGGGAGCTCGTCGATACCCTCGTCTCGGCCGGCAAGATCCTCGACGCCGAGACCGCCTACCGCGCGGTGCTCGACCGCGAGGCCAAGGGCTCGACCGGCCTCGAGGAAGGCATAGCCGTGCCCCACGGCAAGACGCTCGCCGCGCGCGAGCTGACGATAGCGATAGGCGTTTCCCCCGCCGGCGTCGAATTCGGCTCTATGGACGGCAAGCCGACCAGGCTGTTCTTCCTGTTGCTGGCGCCGCCCGACCAGGCCGGCCCGCATATCGAGGCCCTGGCCGAGATAGCCAGGATGTCCAGGTCCAAGGCCTTCTGCTCCTCGCTCGCCGCCTGCCGGACGCCGGCCGAGGTGGTGCGCCTATTCAAGGACGAGTAACCCCGGCCGTCCCCGCGGTTTTATTTAAAACGACCACGGAGGCACGGAGACACGGAGGTCTTAGGGATTGGATTGATATACGGGAAAAGGGTCCAAGGGCAAGCTCTAGTCTTCGATTCCTCTCTTTATCTTCTCCGTGCCTCCGCGTCTCCGTGGTTAAAAAATATAGTTGAGCCGTATTCCGGGGAGCTTGACCCTCCGGGGCCGGCGGCCGATAATGGCCTTCCATGAAGAAGCTTATCTTCGTGACGGGCGGCGTATGCTCCTCACTCGGCAAGGGCGTAACCGCCTCATCGATCGGCAGCCTCCTCGAGGCCCGCGGGCTCGCCGTCCGCATGCTCAAGATCGACCCATACCTGAACGTGGACGCCGGTACGATGAACCCGTACCAGCACGGCGAGGTCTACGTGACCGACGACGGCGCGGAGACCGACCTGGACCTCGGCAACTACGCCAGGTTCACGGCCGCGCCGATCTCCAGGGCCAACTCGATCACGACCGGGCAGGTCTATCGAGAGGTCATCAACAAGGAGCGCGAGGGCCGCTTCCTCGGTAAGACGGTGCAGGTCGTGCCGCATATCACCGACGAGATCAAGTCGCGCATCGTCGCCGCGGGCAGGGACCCCGAGGCCGACGTGACCATCGTCGAGATAGGCGGCACCGTCGGAGACATGGAGAGCGTGCCCTTCCTCGAGGCGGCCCGCCAGCTGATCCACGAGTACGGCCGGCAGGACGCCGTCAGCGTCCACGTGACGCTGGTGCCGGAGGTGACCGGCGGCGAGCTCAAGACCAAGCCGACCCAGCACTCGGTCAAGGAGCTGCAGGAGGTCGGCATCCAGCCCGACGTGCTCGTATGCCGCTCCGCCTCCGGGCTGGACGAGTCGCTCAGGCGAAAGCTCGCGGCGTTCACGAACGTCGAGTACGAGGGCGTGATCTCCGCCAAGGACGCGCCGACCATCTACCAGATACCGCTCGTATTCCACGAGCAGGGCCTGGACCAGTTCCTGCTGGCCAAGATGAACGTCGAGAGCCGCCACGCGGACCTACGGGCCTGGAAGGAAGTCGTGCGCAAGCTTACCGAACCGAAGAAGCGCGTGCGCATCGGCGTCGTCGGTAAGTACATGGAGCTTCACGACGCCTACAAGTCGGTTTGGGAGGCCCTGTACCACGGCGGCATCGGCAACGACGCGGGGGTCGAGATCGTCAGGATAGACTCGAGCCGCTTCGAGGCCGAGGGCGCCGACCCCGGCGAGATACTTTCGGACGTCGACGGGCTCCTTGTGCCAGGCGGCTTCGGCCAGCGCGGCATAGACGGCATGGTCGCGGCGGCCAGGTGGTCCAGGGAGCACGGCCTGCCGTATTTCGGCCTGTGCCTCGGCATGCAGATCATGGCCATCGAGTGGGCCCGGGACGTGCTGGGCTGGGCCGACGCCAACTCGGCCGAATTCGCGCCCGACGCCGATAGGGCCGTCGTCAGCCTGCTCGAGGACCAGGTCGACGTCAAGAACTACGGCGGCACGATGCGGCTCGGCAGCAACGACTCGGTCTTCAAGGACGGCTCGAAGCCCGCCCTCGCGTACGGCTCGACCAGGGTCTCGGAGCGCCACCGCCATCGCTACGAGTTCTCGAACGCCTTCCGCGGAGACTTCGAGGCATCGGGCCTCGTGATCGCCGGCACGACGCCGGACGGCGAGCTGGTCGAGAGCCTCGAGTGGCCCGGCCATCCCTGGGGCGTCGGCGTTCAGTACCATCCCGAATTCAAGTCTAAGCCTACCGCCCCGCACCCGCTGTTCGCCGCCTTCGTCGCGGCGGCGCTCGAGCGCGGCAAGAAGAAGGCGCATGCCTAGGGTCGGCGCCGGACCCGAGTCGCCCTTCCCCCGCGCGCGACCCATGGCCGCCGTGGCCATGGCCGCCGTGGCCCTACTGGCCGGGTGCAGCCTCGATTACGGCGACGGCCTGGCGGAGGACCTCTCCGAGAGCGTGCCGGACACGGTCGTCTACGGCTTCTCGCATACCGTGATAGAGCGGGGCG
>QKAK01000169.1 GCA_003247225.1 Spirochaetota bacterium
GGCGCGGCACTGGAGCCGCGTCGGGGCCCGCGCGCGAGGAGGAACCATGAGCGCGTTCGACGGCCTGGGCACCGTGATCCAGGGACACATCAGGCAGATCGCCAAGACCTCCGGCCTCGAGGACGGCCAGGAGAGCCTCGAGAAGCTCGCCGAGGCGTGGACCATGAAGCGGGCCGCCTTCGAGGCGGCCATGCGCGAGCGCGGCCTCGAGGAGATCCCGTTCTTCGGGGCCGACGAGGAGCGCGGCGCGCTGGCCCTGACCTACTCCGGCTCTATCGTCACCATAGGCCCGCTCGACGGCGGCAAGCGGCGCTGCGAGTACGCCTCGGTAGGACTGCGCGCCGACGTGCCGGAATCGGCGACCGAGCCCGAGTCCGCCCTGTCGGCCGACGTCGAGACCGACGGCCCCATCGCGTTCTCGCGCGGGCCGGTCAAGTCGACCTCGCCGGTCTTCAAGATAGCCGTGGCCGCGGAGCGCCTGCCGCTCGACGAGGAGACCGCGCTGCTCACCCAGGTGGCCGGCGACGTGGCCGAGGACTTCGCCCGCGTCAACCGGACCGTGGTGCTGTAGGCCGGTGGCACGCGCCTTAGCGCCCGCCGGCCCGGACGAGGCGCGCGAGCGCCTGCTCGAGTCGTTCGCGAGGCCCGGCCGCCCCGACGGCGGCCGGCTCCGCGACGTCGTCGAGGCCGCGCGGGAAGCCCTGGCCGCCGAGCCGCCGGGCCGCAGGCCGCCGGCGTCGAACGGAGCGCCGGGGGGCCTCGTGCGGCTGTTGCCGGGCGTCCCGACCGTCGTGGTTCCCGACCTGCACGCCCGCGGCGCCTTCCTCCTCAGCCTGGCGGCGCTGCGCCTGCCGGGGGGCGGCGACGCCTGCGCGGCGCTGGCCGAGGGCGCGCTCCAGGTGCTATGCCTCGGCGACGGCTTCCACGCCGAGGCCCGGGCCGCGGCCCGCTGGCGGGAGGCGTACCGCGAGTTCCTCGGCGGCTACCGCGAGTCGGCGGCGATGGACGCCGAGATGCGCGAGAGCCTATCGCTGATGGAGATGGTCATGGTACTCAAGACGGCCTTCCCGGCGGGCTTCCACTTCCTCAAGGGCAACCACGAGAACGTGCTCGACGAGGAGGGCGGCGGCAACCATTCGTTCGGCAAGTTCGCCGAGGAGGGCGCGATGGTAGCCGAGTACATGGTCCGGTCCTACGGCCGCGAGCTGACCGAGTCCTACGCGGCCTTCGAGAAGGCCCTGCCGCTGTTCGCCGTAGGCGGCCGTTTCGTCGCGTCGCACGCCGAGCCCGCCCGCGCCTACTCCGACGAGGAGCTCGTCGACGCGCCGAACCGGCCGGAGGTGATACTCGGCCTGACCTGGACCGACAACGGGGCCGCGGAGCCCGGCGCCGTGGGAGCCCTGCTCGACCGCCTCCTGCCGGAGGTCCCCGACGCGCGCTACATCACCGGCCATCGGCCGGTCCCGGCGCCGCTGCGCTACCTGGAGCGATCGGGCGGCCGCCACCTGCAGATCCACGCGCCCGATTCGTTCAACGTCGCGTGGGTCATGCCCGACCGCGCCCTCGTGCCCGAGCTGGACGTCGGCGCCATACCGGATATTTCGTCGAGCCTCCCTCGCTAGGGGGGCACAGGAGGACGCATGGCTGAGCTGCCAGCATCGATCGGAAAGTACCCTATAGACGCCCTGCTCGCCAGGGGAGGCATGGGCGCCGTGTTCAAGGCGACCCACCCGACGCTCAAGCGCCACGTCGTCCTCAAGAAGCTGACCATGCGCGGCTCCGCCTCCATCGCGGAGCGCTTCAAGCGCGAGGCCAGGATCCTGATGGACTTCAAGCACGACAACATCGTACGGGTCTTCGACCACTTCAAGGAAGGCTCGTCGCACTACATGGTGATGGAATACGTCGACGGCGAGTCGCTCGACGCGCTGATCCGGCGGCGACGCTTCCTGTCGACCGAGCTGTCGCTGGCCATCTTCATCAAGGCCTGCCGGGCGCTCGCCTACGCCCACGAGCGCGGCGTCGTCCACCGGGACATCAAGCCGGGCAACATCCTGATATCGAAGAAGGGCGAGGTGAAGCTCGCCGACTTCGGCATCGCCTCCTCGGGCGACGAGGACGACGGCGGCCTGACCCGCGAGGGCATGACGCTCGGCACGCCGTCGTACATGCCTCCGGAGCAGATCGAGAACGCCAAGAACGTCGACAAGCGCGCCGACATCTACGCGATGGGCATCATGCTCTACGAGATGACGACGGGCAAGAAGCCGTTCCCGGGGAGCTTCAGCCCCGAGACGGTCAACCTGATCCAGAAGGGGCGCTACCGTAAGCCGAGCTCGGTCAACCGCTCGGTCAAGCCCGTCGTCGACCGGCTGGTGCGCAGGCTGGCCAGGCCCGACCCGAGGAGGCGCTACCAGGACATGGCCGAGGTCATACGCGTCGTCGAGCGCTACCTGGGGCGATACCGCGAGGCCGAGCTCGACGACGCGCTCGTCGGGCTGATGACCGGCTCGCTGAAGGACGAGCCGCGCTACAAGCCGCGGCGGAAGAAGGGCCTGGCCTGGGCGGCGGTCGCGGTAGCGCTGGCCGCGGCCTGCGCCGGAGGCTGGTACGCCTACCGCGAAGGCTACGCGTACCGATGGCTGGCGCCGTCGCGCTTCGGGGAGCTGCGCGTCTCGCTGCGCGTGCCCAAGGCCGGCCTGTCGCCCGACGGGCCGTCGGTGCGCGCCCGCCTGTTCGTCGACGACGGCGGCGAGACGCCCGAGCTCGAGGGAGCGGCACTCGCCTTCGCGCCCGCGGGATCGGCGCCGTCCGACCCGGCCCTAGCCTTCGAGGCGGGTCCGCTGTACATCGCGCCGGGACGCTATCGGCTCAAGCTGATCGTCGACGGGCGGGTGCTCTGGCGATCGTTCGAGCTCAAGCCGATCGGCGAGGAAGCGTCGACCGAGCTCAGGCTCAGGCTCGACGAGGAGCCGGCCAAGCCGCTGTCGGTACGGGTCGTCGCGAGCGGCCTCGAGGACGGCGCGGACCTGGGCGGGCGGGCTACGGTATCGCTGTACCGGGCGGGCTCCTGGGTGCCGCTGTCGGAGCTGCCCGCCGGCGCCCTGATGACCGGCTCGGTGCATAAATTCAGGATAGAGGCCGAGGGCTACGAGCCCGCCACCTACTCGCTCTTAATAGGGAACGGCCAGGACGAACTGCGGATAGAGGCGGCCCTAGCCGCCGAGGAGTGATCATGTCCCTAACGCTCAAGCGACTATTCATGGCCCTGTTCGGCCTGCTCGGCGCGCTGGTCGCCTGGCCGGCGCTGTCCGCGCTCAGGTTCCTGCAGCCGCGCTTCCCCGGCTACCTGGCCTTCGCGCTGGCCCAGGGCGCCGCGGCCGGCCTGGCCTTCGGCGCGATGCTCGGCTCGATCGAGGGCGTCGTCGTCTCGTCTCGCGCGAAGGCCCTGCGGGGCCTGGGCTTCGGCGCCCTGTACGGCGCCCTGGCCGGCGCCGTCGGGGCCGCGGCCGGCCAGCTGTCCATGTTCGTCGCCGGCGCGACCCTGTTCAGGTCGGCGAGCGCCAGGCTCGGGCCGGCCCTGGCGCTATCCAACGGCGTGGCCTGGGCCATCATCGGCCTGGCCATAGCCCTGACCGAGGGCCTGCGCGCCCGATCCCCCCGCAAGCTCGCCGCCGGGCTGGCCGGAGGCGCCGTAGGCGGGCTGCTCGGCGGCGCCGTCCTATCGGCCCTGTCGTACGCGCGGCCCGACGACGGGGCGGCCCTGCTCGCGGGGCTGGCTATCTTCGGCCTGACTATCGGCGCGTCCTACGCCGCCTTCGAGAACCGCTTCTCTTTCGGCTCGCTCAAGCTGCTCAACGGCCCGCTCAAGAACAAGGAATACCTGCTGGCGAGCAAGCGGATGACGGTCGGCGCCGACGACGGCTGCGACGTCGTGCTAAAGGGATACCCGGGGGTCGCCCCGCTCCACGCGGTGATCCGCGCCGGCAAGGACGGCGCGCGCCTCGAACCGGGGCCGGGCGCCCCGCGCGTCGCCGTCAACGACGAGCCGCTCGGCGACCGGCCGCTGCGCCATGAGGACGTCGTAGCGATCGGCAAGGCCAAATTCATCTACGGATACTTCGGTTGAAGCGTGCCGACGATAAGGAGCGAACCATGAGTACGCGCGCGATTACCCGATACGCGACGCTGGCGGCCGTTTCGATGGCCTGCCTGCTGACCGCCGCCGCGCCCGCCGCGGGGCAGGCAACGGCTACCGCCGACGCGGCTGCCGCGGCGATTACCCAGATAGACAGCGCCGGGCTCCTCGCCAGGCAGGGCGTCAGGCTGTACGTCGCGGGCACCGAGGGCGGCGCCGAGCCGGGCTCGGTCCGCGTGCAGGAATCCGCCGACGGCCTGGGCTGGGAGGACCGCCCGGTCGAGTCGGTGACCGGGGCCGCTAACGCCGACGCCGGCGTCACGTTCTACTTCCTCCTGGACGACTCGGGCTCGATGTGGCCCGACGAAGCCGGCGCCGACGAGGCCGGCTCGCGGATCGGCCAGGCCAAGGACGCGGCCAGGCGCTTCATCGCGAGGCTCGGGCCGGCCGATAGGCTCGGCCTCGCCGTGTTCAACACCAGGTACTGGCGCGCCGCCGAGCCTACGGCCGACCGCGAGGCCGCGCTGGCCGCGATCGACGAGATAGCCAGGCCGTCGCGCGACGACGCGTTCACCGAACTGTACCAATCCATAGACCGGGCCGTAATCGAGCTGGCCGCCTACCCGGGACGCAAGGCCGTCGTCGTCCTGTCGGACGGAGAGGACTACCCCTATACGGCGAGGACCGGCGAGCCGAGCCCCGAGTTCGGCGACGCCGCCGTGACTCCCGCCGGGGCGGCCGAGCGGGCCGTAGCCGAGGGCGTTACCTGCTACGCCGTGCGCTTCGGCCCCGACCGCGATCCGGATATAGGCGCGATGGCCGAACGGACCGGCGGCGCCGTCTTCGACGCGGCGGACGGGCTGGAGCTGGCGGAGGTCTACGCGACGATACGGAGCGACCTCCTCGAGGAGGCGGCCGTCGACTACCGCGCAGGCATGGCGCCGGGCGACCGCCGTTACGTGCGCGTCAGCCTCGACGGGGGCGCGAGCTGGAGCGCGTCGCGCTACTACTACGCCGGCGCCGTCTTCGGGCAGGCTCGCGCGGCCCCGGGCTGGTTCGACCTGGCGCCGATCTTCCTCGCCGCGGCAGTCTGGCTGGCCTTCTGGCTGCTCAAGCTGGAGCGGCCGATAGACCGGGCCGGCGTCAGCCTCCTGTACGGGCCGCGCGGCGCCAAGACCGAGGTCTACGCGCTATCGGGCGCGAGGACGGTGATAGGAGGCTCGGCCGACGCGGACATCACGCTGGCCGGCAACCCGGCGATGGCCGCCGACCACGCGACCATCCTGTTCGACGAGGTCCGCGGCGAGTACACCATAGCGGCCGACGCCGAGCTGCGCGTCAACAACCGGCCGGTCAAGCGCAAGCGGCTCGAGCCCGGCGACGTGATAGACATGGCCGGCACCGTGGTGGTCTTCGACGAGCCGACCAAGGGGAAATAGGCCGCTTATTCCGCTTTCCTGGCGTCCACGATCACGAGCTGCGGCGTTTCCTGGCCGTTCCAGTAGTTCTTCTGGAGCCGGAAGGCCAGGTCGATCCGGTCGGACTCGTCGAAGTCCTTGCCGTAGCGCTCGGCGGCGTTCCACCAGAGCGCCGGCCAGCGGTGGGCGCCGAAGTCGAGGAGTAGCTTGAGATGGCTCTTCTCCTGCTTGCCGACGATGTCGACCTGGAGGATGGCCACCGACCTGGCCATGAACACGAGGGCCGGGTTGCCCTCGCCGAAGGGTTCCATGCGATCGACGAGCCCCGACAGGGACGGCGCCAGGTACTCGTGCGGCAGCTCGGCGTCGATGTCGACGGTCTCCTCGACCTCCTCTAGGTCGACCGCGGACAGGTACTCGGCGGCCATGCGCTCGAAGTCGGGCCACTTGCCCACGGGCAGGCTGAAGCCGGCGGCCGCGTCGTGGCCGCCGTAGTCGTAGAACAGCTCGGAGCAGTACTCGAGCAGGCCCTTCACGTTGAAGCCGCGCGCGCTGCGCACCGAGGCGACGGCGGTGCCGTCGGCCATGAAGGTGCCCGCGACGGCCGGCGCCTTGAAGGTGTCGGCCAGTCGGCTGGCGACGATGCCGGTGATGCCGCGGAACAGGTCGTCGCGGCCGATGATCACGTACTTGCCGCCGGAAGCCTCGGCGGCCTCGCGGGCGGCCGGGTAGACGGCGTCCCAGCACTCGGCGCCGAGCCTACGCCGCTCCTGGTTCAGCTCGAGCAGCGCGTCGGCCTGGGCGCCGCGCTCCGCGGCGTCGTCCGACAGCAGCATCCTCGTCGCCACCTCCGGCTTGCCCATGCGGCCGGCCGCGTTGATCACCGGCGTCAGCTGCCAGGCGGCGTCGGTCGAGCCGATGCGCTTGCCGGTCAGGTTCTGCCTGGCGACGAGCTCGGCCAGGCCCTTCCGCGGCTTGCGGTTCAGGGCGGCCAGGCCCTGGCGCACCAGGAGCCGGTTCTCGTCGCGCAGCGGCATCAGGTCGGCTATCGTCGACAGGGCGACGAGCTGCAGGGCGTCCGCGTCGGCGTCGCCGTAACAGCCCGCCTTGCGCAGCGCGAACGAGACGAAGAGGTTGGCGAAGGCGTCGAGCTCGCCGGACGGCCGGTCGGAGTACTTGCCTATCTTCGACATCTCCGACAGGCGCACGAGGCTCGCCCCGGCGGCCTGCGGGATGACGCGCCCGACGTCGGGCCGGACGTCGTAGAAGTTGACCTCCGCGGCCTTGCCGAGGGCCTTGGCCAGGAGGCGCTTCTGGATCTCGCCGTCCCAGACGAAGATCTGCCTGTCCTTGAGGAAGGGCACGAGCCTCGTTCGCTCCAGCTCGACCATGCCCGGCACGATGGTCTCGACCACGCGGCCGGTCTCCACCAGGTTCGACAGGCGGAGCGCCTCGATCACGTAGGCGTCCTTGACCGGCCTGACGTTGAGGAGGGCGACCTGCTGCTTATAGAGGCCGCTCCTGGCGAAGCGCAGGGCCCAGGCCAGCTTGTAGGCCACCCCGCAGCCGGACAGGTCGCGGAAGGGGTAGCCCGACGACTCGAGCTTGGGGTCGATGACGGCTAGCGCCGGCGGCGGCTCGTCGGCCTGCAGCACGTGGTGGTCGACGACGATCACGTCGACGCCCTTCTCGGCGGCGTAGGCGATCTCGGCGTGGTTCGATATGCCGCAGTCGACGGTGACGATGAGGCTGCCGTAGTCGGCGGCGAATTCGTCTACGGCCGCGCGCGACAGCCCGTACTTCTCGTCCTCGGTCGGCAGGCGGTAGCGCGCGTCGACGCCGAGCGAGGCGAGGGCCTCCATCATCAGCGTCGTCGCGGAGACGCCGTCGGCGTCGCGGTCCCCGAAGACGAGGACCTTCTCGCCCTCGTCGGCGGCTAGCAGTATCCGGTCGACCGCGTCCTCCATCTGCGAGAACAGGAAGGGGTTCCGCTGGAAGCGCAGGTCGTCCTCGAGGTAGTACAGCACGTCCTCGGGAGCCTGGACGCCGCGCCTGGCCAGGACGGACGCGGAGAGTAGGTCGAGGCCGAAGCGCTCCGCCAGCTCGCGGATGGCCTGCGGGGAGACGTCGCGCTTCTTCCACCTCATAGAGCGGTTATTTCCTTTATGACGAGCGGGGAGGCGGCCGGGGCGTCGGGGCCGACGGACAGGGCCTCGGTCACCAGGGGCCAGGCCGCGTCGAGCGAGGCCGCGTCCTTGCCGTAGACCGTGGCGACGAGGTCGCCCTTCGCGACGGCGGCGCCTTTCCTGCGCTCGAAGACGAAGCCGACGTCCGGCGCCACCGGGTCGCTCGTCTTGTTCCGCCCGACGCCGAGGTAGACGCCGGCCAGGCCTATCTTGTACGCGTCGATCGACCGCACGTAGCCGGACGCGGGGGCTCGGAGCTCGCGGACGTGCTTCGAGCGGAACGAGCCGCGCATCGCCGTCATGCGGTCGACGTCGCCGCCCTGGGTCCTCACGTTGCGCATGAACAGCTCGAGCGCCCTGCCGGACGACACGGCCTCCTCGCACAGCCTCGTCGCGGCGTCGACGTCCTTAGCGACGCCGGCGGCCACGAGCATCCAGGCGGACAGGCGGTAGGTCACCTCCATCAGGTCGGCCGGCCCCCTGCCCTCGAGGCAGTCGATCGATTCCTCGACCTCGAGGAAGTTACCGACCTTGTCGCCGAGCGGCTCGGTCATGTCGGTGATCACGCCGACGATGCGCTTGCCCATCGCCTGGCCGGTGCGCACGAGGCTGGAGGCGAGGCGCTCCGCGTCGTCCACCGTCTTCATGAACGCGCCGGGTCCGCTCTTCACGTCGAAGACGAGGGCCTCGGCGCCCTCGGCCACCTTCTTGGACAGGATGCTCGCTGTGATCAGCGGCACCGACTCGACGGTGGCGGTCACGTCGCGCAGCGAGTACAGGCGCTTGTCGGCCGGCACGATGGCGTCGGTCTGGCCGGTCATCGCGAAGCCGTCGCGCCCGATGTACTCGCGGAAGCGCTTCTCGTCGAGCCTGGTGGTATAGCCGGGGATGCTCTCGAGCTTATCGAGGGTGCCGCCGGTGTGCCCGAGCGCTCGGCCCGACATCATCGGCACCCTGACGCCGCAGGCCGCCGCGATCGGCGCGAGCACCAGCGACACCTTGTCTCCGACGCCGCCGGTCGAGTGCTTGTCGACGAAGGGGCCGGCTATGCCGGACAGGTCCATCGTCGAGCCGGAGCGGAGCATCAGGTCGGTGAGGTCGGCGGTTTCGCGGAAGCTCATGCCTCGGAAGAACACGGCCATCAGCCATGCGCTTACCTGGTACTCGGGCACCTCGCCCGATACGTACCCGTTCACGATGGCGGCTATCTCGTCGCGGGACAGCTCGCCGCCGTCGCGCTTCTTCATAATGACGTCTACGGCCCTCATGATGGCCTCCTTACAGTAATCCTGATTTCAGGGTCCGGAGCGGCGTCTCCGCCGCCTTCTCGGCCAGGTCGAGCGCGCAGGCCTTGAGCGCGCGCGCCGCCTCGTCCGCCAGGCCGACTCGAACGGCCTCGGCGAACGGCCTGCGGGCCGCCGCCCCGAGCCAAGCCACGGCGCCCTGCGGCAATGGTATCGCGTCGGGTTCGCGCCCGGCGCAACGCGCGCAGACGAAGCCGCCCGATCGGCGGGAGTAGGAGTGTATCGCATCGCCGCCCATTGCGCCAGCGCAGGAGCGGCATTCGCCGGAATCCGGGCCGAGCCCCATCGCGTCGAGCGCCCTCAGGACGAACAGGCTCAGCGCCCGGCCGAGCAGGCCCCGCTCGCCGCTCGCAGCCGCCTCGTCGAAGGCCGCGAGCGCCGCCGCCGTCAGCTCCAGCGCGTCCGGCCAGTCGCCGCCGAGCGCGCTCGTCGCGAGCATCAGCTCGCTGGCGAACGACGCCGCCGCGATGGCCTCGAGCGAGCCGCGGACGGCCGCGAACTCGCGCTCGGGGTCGAAGTCGGTCAGCTTCACGAGGCCCTTGGCCGCGTCGCGGTAGATCCAGGCGCGGCCGTAATGCCACGGCGACGCCAGCGAGCGCAGCTTGCTCTTGCCGCCGCCGAAGACGAAGGCCTCGACGACGCCGTCATCGGCTGACAGGAGCGTGGCGACCCTCGCCCCGGACGGCACCTCCTTGGAGCGCAGTATCAGCGCCTCGAACGAGGCCGACCTGGTCGCCATCGCCGCGCCCCGCGGGCCGCTAGAAGCGGTAGCGGACGCCGAGTCCGCCGGAGGCGCCGACGCCGAAGGCCGGGAACATCGGTATATCGAGGCCGGCCTCGATGAACAGCTCGAACGGGGCGTTCGAGAAGCGATAGGCGACGCCGCCTGGTACGCGCGCGCCGAGGCCGAAGCCGCCGTCGTACAGGTTAAAAAAAGCGCCGACGCCGAAGAACGGCGTGAAGGACGCGGTCTCGATGACGAGCATGCCGGGGAACGCGTACTCGTAATTGGCTTGGAGGAGTATCGAGTAACCGCCCTGTCCCTCGGCGAAATTCCAGGCGGCCTTCGTATCGAGCCAAGAGGCCGGCCCGAGATCCAGCTCGAAGGTAACGCCGATCGGCTGGCCGAGGAACAGTCCGAGCCCCATCGGGCCGTCGGCCGGCACGCCGGACAGGCGGATGGTGGCGGGGTTCGACTGCTTGGCCGGCTTCGACTTGGCCGGGGCGGCCGCCAGCGGCAGGGTCAGGAGAGCCAGGGCGCAGATGATAGACACGGTGCGTTTCATGCGAAGACTCCTTGGAAGACGCTAGGTCCATTATATGCTAGCATACTCGGCCGGCTTGTTCGAGCCGTGGCCGCCCCGGGGCCCGGCGCGCCGCGCGGAGGACCTGCGATGCTCAGCTATAGACACGGCTTCCACGCCGGCAACCACGCCGACGTGCTCAAGCATACGACCCTCGTAGCCTGCCTGCGTGCGCTACGCGCCAAGGAAACGCCGCTGCTCTACGTCGACACGCACGCCGGGGCCGGCTCCTACGCGCTGAGGGAGGGTTTCGCCGCGCAGAACGACGAGTGGGCCGGCGGCGTGGAGCGCCTGGCCGCCTTCGCGGGTAACGACGCTCCGCCGCCGGCCGTGGCCGACTACCTGGCGGCGGTGATAGGCCAGGGCGGCGCGCAGGCGATGGAACGCTATCCCGGCTCGCCGGCCATAGCGGCCGCCGGACTCCGCCCCCAGGACCGGCTGGCGCTGTTCGAGCTGCACCCGAGCGACTACGGGCCGCTGTCCGCCCTGTTCTCGGGCGACCGCCGAGCACGCGTCGTCAACGCCGACGGATTCTCGGGCCTGCGCGGCGCGTTGCCGCCGCCGTCGCGCCGGGCCCTCGTGCTCGTCGACCCGTCGTACGAATTAGCCGCCGACTACGATCGCGTCGTCGAGGCGCTGCGCGAGTCGCTCGGCCGCTTCGCCACGGGCGTCTACGCGGTCTGGTACCCGCTCCTCGAGCGGCAGGAGGCCAAGGCCCTGCCCGGGCGCCTGACGGCCCTGGCCGCCGAGGCCGGGCCGCGCGGCGCCGCCTGGCTCGACGCGAGGCTGCGCGTACGCGGCAGCCGGCCGGGCGAGCGAGGCATGTCGGGTTCGGGCATGGTCGTCTTCAACCCGCCGTGGCGCCTGGCCGACGCCCTGCGCGAGGCCCTGCCCTACTTGGCGCGGGCCCTCGGGACGGACGCCGGCGCGTCGTGGGACCTTGAAGCCCGGGAGTAGGCGCTAGCCGACGACGTCCCGGATGACCCGCAGCCAGTTGCCGCCCATGATCGCGGCGATGTCGGCCTCGGCGTAGCCCCTAGCCTGGAGGGCCGCGGTCAGCTCGCCCAGGCGGGAACAGTCGGGCATCACGAGGCCGTAGGGCGCCGAGAAGCCGTCGAAGTCGGTGCCGAGGCCGACGTGCTCCGCGCCGACGACCGAGACCAGGCGGTCGATATGGTCGGCGACCCTGGCGACGCTGACCTTGGCGGGGTCGGGATCGACGAAGACGCCGGCGAAGGTCACGCCGACAAGGCCTCCGGTCGCCGCGATGCGCTCCGCCTGGGCGTCGCTCAGGTTGCGCCTATGGTCGCAGACGGCCCGCGAGTTGGAGTGGGACGCGACGAGGGGCCGCCTCGCTATGGCTAGGACCTCGTCGAGGGCCTGGTCGCAGAGGTGCGACACGTCGACGATCATCCCGAGGTCCTCCATCTCGGCGACGACGCGGCGGCCGAACGGGGTCAGGCCGTCGGGGCCCGGATGCTCGGCGCCGCGGCCGATCGCGTTGACGCGGTTCCAGGTCAGCGTCATCAGGCGCACGCCGCGGGCGTAGAAGGCGCGCAGGTCGTCGAGGCTCTCGCCTATCGCCTCGCCGCCCTCGATGGTCAGGAAGGCGGCCAGGGCGCCGTCGCGCTTGGCGGCCTCGACCTCGGCCGCGGTAGTCGCCAGCCGCGCCCTGCCCCCGGACCGCCCGACGGCCGACTCGACCGCTTCCAGCAGCATATACGTATGCTCGCGGGCCCGCGGCACGAAGACCGTGTCGGTGAACAGCGCGAAGAACTGCGCCGTCACGCCGCCCTCGAGCAGCCGGGGGAAGTCGACGTGGCCCGTGCCGTTGCGCGCGCACAGGTCGAGCGGCGGGACCCGCTCGCTCTTGAAGTCGTAGCCGGCGGCCGGTATGGCCGTGTCGCAGTGCCCGTCGATGACGACTAGGCGCTCGTGCAGCGCGGGGGCCCCTCTATCGGCGTGTTCGTCGCGCATCTCACAGCTCCCTGGCGATCAGGTCCTCGAAGGTCTCGCGCCTGACCGACAGGCGGTGCTCGCCGGAGTCGGTCAGCACCATCGCCGGGCGCGGCAGGCGGTTGTAGTTGCTGGCCATCGAGTGGTTGTAGGCGCCGGTCGTGAACACGGCGAGCACGTCGCCGGGCTCCGGCGACTGGAGCGCCACGTCGCGTATCAGGATGTCGCCCGACTCGCAGCACTTACCGGCGACCGTGACGACCTCGTCGCGCGGCGCGTCGTGGCGGTCGGCCACGCTCGCCTCGTAGACCGCGCCGTACAGGGCGGGCCTCGGGTTGTCTGGCAGGCCGCCGTCGACGCCGATATAGGTCTTCACGTCCGGTATGGCCTTCTTGGAGCCCACCGTATACAGGGTGATGCCCGCCTCGCCGACGACCCAGCGGCCGGGCTCGACCACGACGCGGGGCAGGCGCAGGTTCGCGGCCGCGCAGGCGGCGCTCAGCTCGGCCATCATCGGGTCGACGAAGTACGACAGCGGCTTGGCCCTCTCGTCGCCGTGGTAATGGACGCCGTAGCCGCCGCCGAGGTTGAGCTCGGCCGTCTCGAAGCCGTAGTCGGCCTTGACCTCGGCCATCAGCGAGCAGACGACGCCGATAGCCTTGAGGTGGGACTCGTTCGACAGGAGCTGGGAGCCGACGTGGAAGTGGAAGCCGAGCAGCTCGACGCCCTCCATGCCGAGGGCGGCTCCGACGTAGGCGTCGCGGACGCGCCTGTCGAGCGGGATGCCGAACTTGGAGTCCAGGCGGCCGGTCGAGATATACTCGTGGGTGTGGCTGTCGACGCCCGGGGCGACGCGGAACAGTATCTTGGCGCGGCGGCCCAGGGCCGTCGCGGCCCGGTTCAGGGTCTCGAGCTCGTGCAGGTTGTCGACCACGACCCTGCCGACGCCGTACTCGACCGCCATCCTGATCTCGGCGTCGGTCTTCGAGTTGCCGTGGAAATAGACCCGATCCATCGGGAAGCCGGCCTTGGAGGCGGCGAACAGCTCTCCGCCCGACACCACGTCGAGGCCGACGCCCTCGGACGCGACGATGCGCAGGATATCGAGCGTCTGGAGCGCCTTGCTGGCGTACAGCGCGCCGGTGTTCGGGTAGCGCCCCAGGAAATCGTCGCGTATCTCGCGCAGGCGCCCGCGTATCATCCGCTCGGAGACCACGTAGAGCGGGGTCCCGTATTCCTTAGCGAGGGCGACGGCGTCGCAGCCGTCGAAGCTCAGATGCGCCATGGCTATGTTCCCTTTCTCGCCTCTCGGCCATGAGAGCGTACCACGGCCCGGGCGCTAGGGCTAGCGCCGACGGAGCCTCGGCCCGACGGCGCCGCCCGGATCAGAGCACGAAGAACAGGAAGGCCATCACCTCGCCCCAGTCCTCGGACGAGAAGCCGACCTCGTGGGCGCCCAGGCGCCTCGCGCCCGGGTAGTACGAGCCGCGGTTGGCCAGCCAATGCTGCTTGAAGTGTATCGATACGTCGAAGGACGGCGGCAGCTCGACGAGCATGCGCCTCGGGTCGGCCGACAGGGCGTCGGCCGCCGCGGCCGCGATGCGCTCGCGGGCCAGCGCCGGGTGAATCGATATCGACGCGTTGCCGCGGCCCTCGGATACCGCGACGGTGCGTATGTTCGGGTTGACCGCGGCGGCTGTGGCGCAGAGGGCGGCGTCGCCGGCGAGCAGCAGCACGGGCACCCCGACGTAGGCGGCGATGTACGCGTTGATCAGGAATTCGGACGCGAGCGCGCCGTTGATCCTGACGGCCACGTTATTCGTCTCCATCGTATGCGCGAGCGGGCTGCCGTCGGTGCCGGCCGCGGAGTGGTAGCCGATGAAGAATACGCCCTCGTGGCTCGGCTCGAGCCCGGCCATCATCACGTAAGGGTCGCGGGTCCACGCGCGCAGGATCCGGGCCTCGCGCGGCAGGCGCGACGGGTCGATCGAGCGGCCGGAGCCGTGCGCGTCCTTGACGAGTATGTCCTTGACGCCCCCGGCGACGGCCGCCTCGCAGGCCGCGGCCACCTCGCTCGTCATCTCCGCCCTGAAGTAGGCGCCCTGGGCCTCGCCTATCTCGGTTTCCTTCCAATCGACGATGCCGCAGACGCCCTCTATATCGGCGCTGACGTACAGCCTATCCATCAATCACCTCCACCTTCAACGTAAATACCTTACCACGGTGGCACGGAGACACGGAGGTCAAGAACATGGTATGGCGTGATGGAAATCGCGGCCAAGCGATCCTGCCATGCACATGACCTTTTCAAGGCCTCTCCGTGCCTCCGTGACTCCGTGGTTCATTCTCCGATCATATCCTTTCCAGGAGGCGTAGGGCGCAGGACACCTGCATCGCGACGCCGAGGGGCAGGCAGTCCTCGTCGATATCGAAGGTCGACGAATGGAGCGGGGCGCTTATCCCGCGCCCGGCGTTACCGCAGCCCAGGTGGTAGAACGCGCCCGGCCGCTCCTTGCAGAAGAACGAGAAGTCCTCGACGCCCATGCTCGGCCGCTCCTTCCATTCGAGGTTGCCGGGGCACAGGACATCGTCGGCGGCGGCCGCGACGACGTCGACCACGTCGGGGTCGTTGACGAGGGCGGCGTAGCCGTAGGAGACCTCGAGCGAGCCCGAGCCGCCGAGCGCCGCGGGCACGCCCTCGACGATCGCGCGCGCCTTGCCGACGAGCATGTCGCGGACCTCGTCAGAGGCGGTGCGCAGCGTCGCCCGCATCGTCACCTCGCCGGCGACCACGTTGGACGCGGTGCCGCCCTGGATCTCGCCTATAGTCAGCACGGCCGAATCGAGAGGCGACACGGCGCGCGAGACGAGCGTATGGAGCGCGGTCACGACCTGGGCCGCTATCATCACGGCGTCGACGCCGCGCTCCGGATAGGCCGCGTGGCAGCCCAGTCCCCGGACGACGACGCGGAGGTCGGTGCTGGAGCCGTTCAAGGCGCCCTTCCTGGTCTCGACGCGGCCGACGGGCAGGTAGGGCATCACGTGGAGCCCGAGCACGTAGTCGACGCGCGGGTCCTCCAGGCATCCGTCGGCTATCATCGTCGCGGCGCCGCCGACGGTCTCCTCGGCCGGCTGGAACAGGAGCTTGACGTTGCCGGCCAGCTCGGCCCTCCGCTCGGCGAACCACCTGGCCGCGCCGAGCAGTATGGTCGCATGGGCGTCGTGGCCGCAGGCGTGCATGACGCCGTCGACCTCGGAGGCGTACTCGGCGCCGGTCTCCTCGCGTATCGGTAGCGCGTCGATGTCGGCGCGCAGGGCCACCGTCCCGCCGGGCGCGGCCCCGCGGACAATGCCGACGACGGCGGTGCCGCGCCGCACGCGCTCGACGCCCATCTCCTCGAGCCTCGCCTCGATGAAGTCGGCCGTCCTGCGCTCCTCGAGGCCGAGCTCGGGATGGCGGTGCAGCGTGCGCCGCGTCTCGACGAGCCACGGCCGGATGTCCCACGCGTCGATGCGAAGGTTCTTGGCGTCGATCATGTCAGCCCCTCCATCAGGTAATCGGATTCGGCCACGAGCTCGCCGCCCTCGTAGTAGGCGCGGGGGACCCTGCGGCCGATCGAGCAGATCACGTCGTTGCGGTTGGTGCCGGCCCAGGAAGCCATCTCGAGCACCGGCACGCCCGAGCCCGGCTCGCCGCGCCGGTCGCCTCCGAGCAGCACGACCTCGTCGCCCTCGGCCGCGCCGGGTACGGCGCTGACGTCGACGGTGCATTGGTCCATGCAGATCAGGCCGACGACCGGCGCCCGCACGCCGCGGACCAGGACGCCGGCTACGTTCGACAGGCAGCGCTTGTAACCGTCGGCGTAGCCCACCGGCAGCGTAGCCAGGAGGGCGCCGCCGTCCGGGGCCCGGTAGCTGAAGTCGTAGCCGACTCCCTCGCCCGGCTCGAGCCGCCGCAGCCGGGATATCCTGGTACTCAGGCGGAAGGGCGTGATCATGTCGGCCGAGCCGGTCAACGGGGTATCGAGCGGGGTAACGCCGTACAGCACGGCGCCCGGCCTGACCATGTCCAGCCGGTAGGCCGGGTAGCGCATCAGGCCGATCGAATCGCAGACGTGCCTGAGCGCGAAGCGCAGGCCGAGCGAGGCCGCCTCGTCGACGAGCCTCGTGAACGCCGCGAACTGGGCCGCGTCGGAGGCCGCGTCGTAGAGAGCCAGGTGGGTGAAGATCCCCTCGAGCTCGAGCGACGGCATGGACGCCATGCGGCTCAGGAGCTCGGCCGCCGAGCCGGGCCCGGTCCCCGGCTCGAACAGCCCGGGCTTGAGGCCGAGGCGGTTCATGCCGGTATCGACCTTGACGTGGGCGACCGCCTTGACGCCGGCCGAGCGCGCCGCCGCCGCCAGGGCCTCGGCCTGCCCGAGGTCGAAGATCGTGCAGGTTACGCGCTCGCGGGCCGCGACGGGCAGGTACTCGTCCGGCGTGTGGCCCATCACCAGGATCGCCGCGTCCGGATAGGCCCGCCTGAGCCTGAGCGCCTCGGGCAGGCAGGCGACCGCGAGCATGTCGACGCCCTCGCGCAGGAGGACGCGGGCCACCTGCACGGCGCCGAGGCCGTACGCGTCGGCCTTGACGACGGCCGCTATCCTGACCGGCGCGGCCGCTCGGGCGGACGAGGCGCCTATTCCCGCCTCGCCATCGTCCCCGGGGCCGTCGTTCGGCGCGCCTATCATGCCCTTGACCTGCCTGAGGTTATGGGCGACGGCGTCGAGGTCGACGTCGAAGCGGGTATGCCTCAGCAAGGCTCCTCCTCTTCCAGGCGGCTGTCCAGGTAGATCCTGGGCACGCGCACGGAGACCGAGCTGATTATCTCGTAGTCTATGGTGCCGAGCAGCTCGGCGAGCTCGCCGGCCGACGGGCCGCCCGGCCCGAACAGGGTCGCGGTGGAGCCCTCTCCCTCGTCGGGCAGGTCGGTCAGGTCGACCATGAACTGGTCCATGCAGACCGTGCCGACTATGGGGGCGCGCCCCGACGGGAAGCCGACCCAGCCGCGGTTGGATAGGCCCCGGGTCACGCCGTCGGCGTAGCCGAGCGGCAGCGTGCCTATCCTCGAGGCCCTGCGGGCGACGAAGGTCCGTCCGTAGCCGACGCTATCGCCTATGGGCAGCGTCCTGACCTGCGTGACCCTGGCCTTGAGCGCCATCGCCGGGACCAGCGCCGGGCCGTCGGAGCCTAGCCCGGTCGCCCCGAGCCCGTAGACGGCTATGCCGACCCGTCCCATGTCCAACCGCGAGGCGGGAATCCGTATGTAGGCGGAGCTGTTGGCTATGTGCCGCGCGAAACCGCGGACGCCGGCGGCCTCTATCGCCGCCGTCGCCTCGTTGAAGCGCTCGAGCTGGATTCTCGAGAAGTCGCTACCGGCGTCGTCGGCGTCGGCGAAATGCGAGAAAACGCCCTCGAGCATAGCGCCCGGCGTAGAGACTATAGCCGTGGCGGCGGCCGCCGCCTCGGAAGCCGGCACGCCGAGCCTGGACATACCGGTGTCGACCTTCAGGTGCAGCCTGGCGATACGGCCGCGTAGCTCCGCCTGCGCCGCGATCATCCTGGCGTTCTCCACCGAGACGGCGGCGACGGACAGCCCGCCGGCGACGGCCCGGCCCGCGCCCTCGGGCCCAGTGTAGCCCATCACTAGAATAGGCGCGACGACGCCGGCAGCCCTCAATGCAAGCCCCTCGTCGACCATGGCCACAGCCAACGACGTCGCCCCTGCCTCCAGGCAGGCCCTCGCGACCGGCGCGGCGCCATGCCCGTAGGCGTCGGCCTTGACGACGGCGCATAGCCCCGACTCCCCGCCGGCGAGGGCGACGAGGCGCCTTACGTTCCTTCGTATGGCCGAGAGATCCACCTCGGCCCATGCTTGCCTATCTATCATCGATGCGCCCTCCCCGGCGCTAAGCGTGAATGCGGACGCTGATGTGAAACTCCGAGCAACACTATCACGAGCTGGAATCGACGACAATACGAACTTAGTTCCTCGAACCTTGTGAGAGATGGCGCAAGCGTCGGAGCTCGGAGAGGCATTAACATGGCGGAGGTGCCGCCATGATCCCGACCTTCTGCCCGAACCCGCGTTGCGCCCATCACCACGACCGAGGCGACCAGTACTGGGGACGCTGGATACCGATAGGCTACT